>JBEGQU010000067.1:0-7590 GCA_041180765.1 Chloroflexota bacterium | reverse complement strand
CGAAGTACTTCGGCCGCGTCAGGGCAAGCATCAGCTTCAGCTCCTCCTGCGATGCGTGCCCGGAGACATGCACCTGCGCGATCGAGTGGTAGATCACGTTGGCCCCCGACTTGAAGAGGTTGTCGATCGTGCGGCCCACCGCCTCCTCGTTGCCGGGGATCGGCGACGCCGAGACGATCACCGTATCGCCACCCTGGATCTCGACGTTGCGGTGCTCCCCGTTCGCCATCTTCGCGAGGCCCGCCATCGGCTCGCCCTGCGCCCCCGTGGTCGCGATGACGAGGGGCTGCTTCGTCCGCCTGGCGATCTCCTCCTTGGCCACGAGCGGCGTCTTGAATCGGAGGTATCCGAGGTCGCGGGCGATCTTGACGTTCTGCTCCATGGAGCGACCGACGACGGCGACCTGTCGCCCGAGCTCGCTCGCCGCGTCGAGGACCTGCTGGATCCGGGCGATGTTCGACGCGAACGTCGCGACGATCACCCGGCCCTGGGCCTGGCTCATGATCCCGCGGAAGGCCTCGCCGACGATGCGCTCGCTCGGGGTATAGCCGGGAACCTCCGCGCGGGTGCTGTCCGAGACGAGGGCGATGACCCCTTCCGCGCCGATGCGCGCCAGGGTCGCGAAGTCCGTCCCCTTGCCGTCGGCAGGGGTCTGGTCGAACTTGAAGTCTCCGGTGTGCACGACCGTGCCGACCGGCGTGTGGATGGCGAAGCCCATCGCATCGGGGATCGAGTGGCCGATACGGAACGGCTCGACGGTGAACGGTCCGAGTTCCAGGCGATCGCCGGGGTCGAGTGCCCGGAGCGGGTTCGCCGAGACCTTGTGCTCCTTCAGCTTGTTCGCCAGGAGCCCCCGTGCGAGCGTGCTGGCATAGACGGGGACGCCGGGGAGCTCGGGGAGGATATGCGGCAGCGCGCCGACGTGGTCCTCGTGCCCGTGCGTGATCAGCACCGCCTTCACGGCGCGCTTCCGCTCTCGGAGGTACGCGATGTCCGGGACGATGATGTCCACCCCGAGGGTGGTCTCGTCGGGGAAGGCGAGTCCGCAGTCGACGAGGATGATCGTGTCGTCGTACTCGTAGAGGTAGAGGTTCTTGCCGATCTCCCCCATCCCGCCGAGGGGGATCAGGCGGAGCGGCGGGCCGCTCATCGGAGCGCGGCTGGGTCGTCGGGTCATCGGGCCTCCCTACTTCGGCGTGTGTGGCGCCGCGCTGCGGCGAGATCGTTACGCACAGCCTACCCTCCCCCGCCCTTCAGCGAGCGCCACGCTCGAGGAGGGCCGCGAGCGCGGCCAGGTCTTGCTCGAGGAGCGGGCGCAGCCGCCGGTCGTAGATGGTCGCGGCGGGGTGGTAGAGCGGGAAGAGCACGGTTCCGGGCGGGAGGAGCTCCGTCTCTCCGACGTACGGCGCCCCGTGTGTCCGTGCGATCTGCGCCGTCTGTGCAAAGACGTTCAGTGCGTGGCGCCCCAGGGTGGCGACCACGACGGGTCGGAGCACGGCAAGCTGTCGGGCGAGGAAGGGGCGACAGGCGGCAAGTTCCGCTGGACGGGGGTCCCGGTTCTCGGGTGGGCGGCACTTGACGCTATTGAGCACGAATGCCTCCGCGCGATGCAGGCCGGCTTGCTCGAGCAACCTATCCAGGAGCCGCCCGGAGGCGCCGACAAAGGGCACGCCCGCTGCGTCCTCCCCCGCCCCGGGTGCCTCGCCCACGAGCACCAGGCGTGCCGCCGGGCTGCCCGCCCCGGGCACCGTCATCGTGCGACCTGCGGCGAGGTCGCACGCGCGGCAGGCCGCGATCTCCCCGGCAATCGCGGCCAGGGTCGAGGCGACGGCCCCTGCGGCGGCCTCTCTCGCGCTGCTCATGCGGTCAGTCTCGCACGGTCGAACGCACAACGGGCGCCCCGCTGCGGCGCGGGACGCCCGTCGGCACTCGCCTCGGTGGGGTTAGCTGCGCGGCGCGGCCTTGTGGCGCTGCATCGCTGCGCGGCGCGAAAGGTTGACCCGGCCCTGCCGATCGACCTCCAGCACCACGACCATGATCTCGTCGCCGACGGCGACCTCGTCCTCGACGGTGTTCACCCGGTAATCGGCGAGCTCGCCGATCCGGACGAGGCCCTCCTTCCCCGGGAGGATCTCGACGAAGCAGCCGAAGCCCATGATCCGGGTGACCTTGCCCATGTAGAGCGCGCCGACCTCGACCTCCTTGGTTATGCCGTTGATGGCATCGAGCACGCCCTTGGTGCGCTCGGGGTCCGAGGAGGCGATCTGCACCGTGCCGTCGTCTTCGACGTTGATGTTCACCTGGTACTTGTCCTGCAGGCCGCGGATCGTCGCGCCACCCTTGCCGATGATGTCGCGGATCTTCTCCGGGTTGATCTTGATGGTCGTGATGCGCGGCGCAAAGTCCGAAAGCTCCGGTCGCGCAGTCGAGATCACGGCGTCCATCTTGTCGAGGATCGCGAGGCGCGCGGTCAGCGCGTCCTGGAGTCCGCGGCGGATGACCTTGCCGTTGATCCCCTGCACCTTGATGTCCATCTGCAGTGCGGTGATGCCCGTGCGCGTGCCGGTGACCTTGAAGTCCATATCGCCGAAGGCATCCTCCTTGCCGAGGATGTCGGTGAGGACGACAAACTCGCCGCTCGGCTCCGACATCAGGCCCATGGCCGCACCCGCGACCGACGCCTTGAGCGGCACGCCGGCATCGAGCAACGCAAGGCTCGACCCGCAGGTCGAGGCCATCGAGGTCGAGCCATTCGACGTGACGCACTCCGACACCACGCGGATTGCATACGGGAACTCCTCGGCCGTCGGCAGGACCGGGATGAGGGCGCGCTCGGCGAGCGCACCGTGCCCGATCTCGCGCCGACCCGGACCGCGCATCGGCTTGTTCTCGCCGGTGCTGTACGGGGGCATGTTGTAGTGGTGGATATAGCGCTTCTCCGTGATCGGCGAGATCGTGTCGAGGCGCTGCCCCTGGGCGAGCGGCCCGAGCGTGGCGGCGCTGAGCGCCTGCGTATCGCCGCGGGTGAAGAGCCCCGTGCCGTGGGCACGCGGCAGCAGCCCCACCTCGACGGTGATCGGGCGGATCTCATCCACCTTGCGACCGTCGAGTCGGATCCCCTCGTTCATCGTGAGGGCGCGGGCCGTCTTCTTGTGGACCCAGGCGAAGAGGTTCTTGCCGACCCTCGCGCTGCGACGAGCCGTCTCGAGGAGCGCCTTCGGATCGCCCTTGCCGCTTCGGGCGGCGCGGATCGACGCCTCGATCCCCGCCTTCAGCGTTGCCAGGCGCTGCGGGAGCTCTGCGGCGAGCACGAGCAGGAGCTCGGCGGTCGCCTCGGCATCCGGGAGGGCCCGGTGGTTCGGCACGGTGCTGGCGCCGTAGATGCGCGCCAGGTCCGCGAGCTTGAACGACTCGGTCTCGGGGTAGGCCTCCTTGAAGAGAATGAAGGTATCGAGGTAGCTCCCCTCCTCCACCGCGAAGGTACGGCCCTTGCCGAGCGCCTCGTCGAGGAACGCGACATCGAAGCCGAGGTTGTGCCCGACGAGCATCGAGCCCTTGGCGAACTTCGCGAGCTCTTCGGCCGCCGCCTTGGGCGAGACGCCACCCTTCAGGTCGGCGCTCTTGAGCCCGTGAAGCTGGTTGCCGACGATCGGGTTTCCTGCGTCGACGAGGGTGCTCCAGCGGTCGGCGATCTTCCCCTTCACCACCTTGACGGCGGCGACCTCCACGAGGTCGGAGAGCTTCGGGTCGAGGCCTGTGGTCTCGGTATCGACGACCACGAACGACGCGCCGGACTCGACGGCTGCGGCGAAGTCGAGGACGCTCGAGGCGGCGGGCTCGATGTACGGGATGCGCTTCTCCTTGCCCACCTTCTCGCGCAGCTCGTTCTGCAGCGCGATGAGCGCCTTGATGGCTGCGTGCCCGAACTCGACGGCGTCGGCCATCTGCTCCTCGGTGATGAGGTTGGCACCGGCCTCGACCATCATGATCGCGTCGGCGGTTCCGGAGACAACGAGGTCGAGGCTGCTCGACTCCAGCTGGGCGAAGGTCGGGTTGAGGACGAACTTGCCGTCGATCATCCCGACGCGGACGGCGCCGATCGGCCCGAGGAACGGGATCTCGGAGATCGTGAGCGCCGCGGAGGCGGCGAGCGTGCCGAGGATGTCGGGGTCGTTCTCCTGGTCGGCGCTCAGGACGGTGATGACCACCTGGACGTCGTCCTTGTAGCCCTCGGGGAAGAGCGGGCGGATCGGCCGGTCGGTGAGGCGTGCGGAGAGCGTGGCGTTCTCCGAGGCCCGCCCCTCGCGCTTGATGTAGCCACCGGGGATCTTGCCCGCGGCGTACATGCGCTCCTCGAACTCGATGGTGAGGGGGAAGAAGTCGAGCCCGGGTCGCGGCTCGCTCCGGTTGGCGGTGCCGAGGACCACGGTGTCGCCGTAGCGGACGGTCACCGCGCCGCCCGCGAGGCGGGCGAGACGGCCGGTCTCGATCGTGAGGGTCTGCCCGCCGAACTCGGCGGAAACGGAGGTGATGTTCATGTTGCTCCTTTGTGCCGTCGCACGCTGTCGACGGCGATGGGTTCGGCTTTCGCCGAGGGGGGTTAGCGGCGGAGGCCGAGCTTCTCGGTGAGGGCAGCGTGTCGTGCTGCACTCTCCCGCTTCAGGAACGTCAGCAGGCGCCGTCGCTGGCCGACGAGCTTGAGCAGCCCGCGACGCGAGTGGTTGTCCTGCTTGAACGACTGGAGGTGCTTGGTCAGGTCATCGATCCGCGCGGTCAAGAGTGCGATCTGCACCTCAGCCGAACCGGTGTCCTTCGCGTGGCGTCCGTGGTCGGCGATGATCCGCTCGACCGTAGCTGTCTCGAGTGGCAAGGTTCTGGTTCTCCTTCTGCCGGGAGCGCTCCAAGGGCCTCCCTGTTTCCTGTCACATCTTCTTGGACGCGTTCAGGGTACCAAGTCGCCCCTGGATCCGTCCACCCGGGGCCCGAGCAGCGCGACGCGCACGCGCCCCCCCTCGGGGAGGGCGCCGAGGAGGCGCTCCGGATCGGCGAAGAGGATCTGCCCCCGCGCGGCATCGACGATCGCCTCCCGCGCGAGGCGGCCGAGGGCCGGGGGCTCGCCGCCGACCCCTGCCGGAGCGCCCACGCGCACGCGGTAGCTCCCCGAGGGCGGGAGCAGCCAGGGATCCCCCGCGGCGCCGGCGACCACCGACCCTCCGGCGCGGATCCCGACGACGGCGAATGGCCGACCGAGCATCGCCGTCGCCGCGGCAAGGTCTCCGCCCGAGATGGACGCCCGGATCCTCGTGCTCCGGATCGGCAGCCCCCCGTAGCGCGCCTCGTGGACGCCGTGGACCGCCAGTCCGGTGCGGCGCCCCCAGGCGCGAACCCGCTCGAGCGTCCCCTCTCGCCGCAGGCCGAAGGCGCTCTCCGGGGAGAGCGTGATGGCCGCCGCACGGGTCTCCGCCGCGATCGTCGCGAGGAAGGCGTCCCAGGCCGTATCCCTGAGGGCGGGGGTGAAGGGAAGGTCAAGGGCGAGGTCGACCCCTGCGGCGGCGAGTCGAGCGTCGAGCTCCAGGGCGTCGAGCAGGCGCGACGGGGCTCGACCGCGGAGGAGCTCGTCGGGATGCGGATCGAATCCGAGGTGCACGCGCCGCAGGCCGGCCGCCCGCGCCCGCGATGCTGCCGTCGCGAGCAGCGCCCGGTGCCCGCGGTGCACACCGTCGAAGACCCCCAACGTCAGCATCGATCGGCGCTCGTCGCGCGGTAGGAGGAGGTCACGCCAGTCGCCCGGCACGGGGAGACGTTCCATCAGGGGCGTGCCGACGGCTCGGTGCTCGGTGCCGGCGCGCCGATCGGCGCGAGGAAGACACGCTCGGGCTGCAACCCGGCCGCGGTCCGCCGGGCGAGGGCCGCGATCTCTCCGCCGGCGTAGATCCTGCAGGGTTCACCCTCTTCGAGCGCACCCCCGACGGGGTCGAGGAGGGCCAGCGGGACGGGGGCACCGTCACGCACCAGGGCTGCGGCCGTACCGTCGACGGTGACGAGCGGCAGCCGCTCGAGTCCTGCGTCGACAGGGAGCAGCAGGTCGTGCAGCCGGCCCTCGAGGGTTGCGCGGGCGATCTCCTCGAGCCCGTGGGCACGCGCCACATCGAAGGTCCCGGACCCCGTCCGGCGGAGCGCGACGAGATGGGCGCCCGTGCCGACCGCCGCGCCAAGGTCTCGGGCGATCGCCCGGATGTAGGTTCCGCTGCTGACGTCGAGCAGCGCCTCCATCAGGGGCTCATCGGGTCGCGCGTCGTCCCAGCCCAAGAGTTCAAAGCGGTCGATGCTGACCGCGCGCGGGGCAAGCTCCACGATCTCCCCCGCCCTGGCCCGCTCATACGCACGGACACCGTCCGTGCGCTTCGCCGAGTGCGACGGCGGAACCTGCTCGAGGGCGCCGCGGAAGCGCGGCAGCAGGCGCTCGACCGCCGCCCGGGTGGTGCCGCGCCCCCACTCCCCGAGCCGTTCGCCATCAAGGTCGTCGGTCGTGGTCTGGCCTGCGAACGAGAAAGTCGCCAGGTAGCGCTTCGCCCCCCCGAGGTGCAGTTCGGCAAGGCGAGTGGCCCGTCCGAGCAGCAGCACGAGCAGGCCGGTGGCGAAGGGGTCGAGCGTCCCTCCGTGGCCGATGCGCGGCTGGCCCGCGAGTCGCCGGACCTTCGCGACGACATCGTGGCTCGTGGGGCCCGAGGGCTTGTCGACGAGCAGGACACCATCGACCCCGGGCGTGCTGCGTCGGCGGCGCGCCATGGTCAGCGCGCGGCGCGCAGCGCCGCCACGCCGGCCAGTGCCGCGGCGAGCGCCTCGTCGACGCCGAGCGGCATGCTCGCGCCCGCGGCGCGCGCGTGGCCGCCGCCGGCGAATGGCGCGACGATACGCGTCGCGTCCGGCCCGTCGCCCTTCGTGCGCACGGAGAGTCGGCTGGCTCCCGGCCCGTCCTCCTTCACGAAGAGGGCGACGTCTGCCTCCACGACCTGGGCCAGGGTGTCCACGATCCCCTCGCTCTGCTCTGCCGTCGCGCCGCACTCGGCAAGGTCACTCGCGCGCATCACCGCGTGCACCGTGGAGCCGTCGTCGCTGGTGCCCATCGTCGCCAGGACGCGGGCATGCAGGCGCACCTGTGCCAGCGGCTTCGACCGGTAGATGCGCCGCGAGATCTCGGCGATGGGCGCGCCCGCCGCGAGGAGGAGCGCCCCGACGCGAAGGGTGCGCGGCGTCGTGTTGCCATGCTGGAACGTGGCCGTGTCCATGATCAGGCCTGCTGCGAGCGTCGCGGCGAGCCGCGGGTCGCCCTCCAGCGAACAGCCGAGTGCGATGCCGAGGAGCGTGATCATCTCGCAGGTCGCCGCCGCGGTCGGCTCGACCCACTCGAGGGGGTTGCGCGCGCTGTTCGAAGCGTGGTGGTCGATGATCGCCACGGGGGTCTCGCCCGGAAGTGCCGCGACGAGCTCCCCGGTGCGCCCGGTGCGCCGCAGGTCACCGCAGTCGACCAAGATGACCGCATCCGGGTTCCATGCGGGCGGCGCCACCTGCACGCGATCGATCGTGGGG
>JBEGQU010000066.1:0-19563 GCA_041180765.1 Chloroflexota bacterium | reverse complement strand
GCGAGCGCCGGAGCCGCCTGCCAGATCGCCATCGCCAGCGGGTAGTTCCACGGAGCGATGCAGGCGGCGACCCCGATCGGCTCGCGTCGGATCATCGACGTGTGGCTCCCGGTGTACTCGCCGGCCGCGATCCCTTCGGGGGCTCGCAGCACTCCCGCGAAGTAGCGCAGGTGGTCGACTGCCGCCGGCAGGTCGCCATCTCGGCGGAGCTTGCGCGCCGTGCCCGTCTGCCAGACCTCGAGGTCGGCGAGCAGGTCCGCATCGCGCTCGACGAGGTCGGCGAGGGTGAGGAGTAGCGCCGCGCGCTCCGCCGGCGTCGTGCGGCGCCACGGGCCGTCGTCGAAGGCACGGCGCGCGGCGGCGATCGCCGCATCGACGTCTGCGACGCTGGCGCGGGGCACGGCGCCGATCACGGCACCGCTCGCAGGGTGGCGGAGCTCGAATGTCGCGCCGTCGGAGGCGGCGCGCGAGACACCGTCGATCAGCAGGTTGGGGCGCAGGTCGGGGAGCGGGGGCGTCGCCGGCGACATGCGCGCAGCGTAGGGGATCGGCGGGCCGCCGGCACCCGCCGGCGCGCCCCGCCGGCGCGCTAGGATGGCGCCATGGGCGAGGGGAAGGGGCGCAGGCGCACGATCCGCATCGCGCCCCCTGGCGCCCCGCCCGCCGCGTCCGACCCCGCGGCGGTGGTCGCGCCCCGCCGCTCCAGCCCACCCGCCGCCGGCCAGTCCGCCGCCTCGGCACTCTCCGCCGGCAGCCCGTGGGCCTATGCCCCTTCGCCGGAGAGCCGCGACGTGGTGCGCCTGCGTGAGCGCTATGGGCTGTTCATCGACGGGAAGGAGCGTTCCCCGCGTGACGGCGAGGTGACGGTCACCTACAACCCGGCGACCGAGGAGCCGCTCGCCGAGATCGCCAAGGGGGGGCCTGCCGATGCCGACCGTGCCATCGCCGCGGCCGAGCGCGCCTACCGCAAGACCTGGTCCCGCCTCGCGCCGCGGGAGCGGGCGAAGTACCTCTACCGCATCAGCCGGATCCTGCAGGAGCGCAGCCGCGAGTTCGCCGTCACCGAGACGCTCGATGCCGGGAAGCCGATCCGCGAGTCGCGCGACGTGGACGTGCCGCTCGCCGCGGCGCACTTCTGGTACTACGCGGGCTGGGCCGACAAGCTGCAGTACGCCGTTCCGGGGCGTCGCCCCGAGGCGCACGGGGTCGTCGGCCAGGTGATCCCCTGGAACTTCCCCCTGCTGATGCTCGCCTGGAAGATCGCCCCGGCCCTCGCCGCCGGGAACACCGTCGTGCTCAAGCCCGCCTCGACCACGCCGCTCAGCGCCCTCCTCTTCGCCGATGTCTGCCGCCAGGCGGAGCTCCCGGACGGCGTGGTGAACATCGTCACTGGCCCGGGGAGCACGGGGATGGCGATCGTCACCGACCCCCGCGTGGCCAAGGTCGCCTTCACCGGCAGCACCTCGGTCGGCGTCACCATCGCCCGGGGGATCGCCGGGCAGGGGAAGGCCCTCACCCTCGAGCTCGGCGGCAAGGCGGCGAACATCGTCTTCGAGGACGCCGCCATCGATCAGGCCGTCGAGGGCGTGGTCAACGGCATCTTCTTCAACCAGGGCGAGGTCTGCTGCGCCGGCAGCCGACTGCTCGTGCAGGAGTCGATCGCCGAGGAGTTCCTCGCGCGGCTGCGCGAGCGGATGGGGACCCTGCGCGTCGGCGATCCGCTGGACAAGAACACCGATGTCGGCGCGATCAACTCGAAGGCCCAGATGGAGACGATCGGCGAGCTCGTCGCGAGCGGGGTAGAGGAGGGGGCAGCGCTCTGGCAGCCCGCCTGCGAGCTCCCTGCGCGCGGCTGGTTCTTCCGCCCCACCCTGTTCACGAACGTCGCCCAGAGCCATCGCATCGCCCGCGAGGAGATCTTCGGCCCTGTGCTGGCGGCGATCACCTTCCGCACCGTCGACGAGGCGGTCGAGAAGGCGAACAACACCGCCTACGGGCTCTCGGCCGGCATCTGGACCGAGAAGGGGAGCCGCATCCTCCACGTTGCGAGCCGTCTCAAGGCGGGCGTCGTCTGGGCGAACACCTTCAACCGCTTCGATCCGACCTCGCCGTTCGGCGGCTACAAGGAGTCGGGATACGGGCGCGAGGGCGGCCTGCAGGGGCTGCACGCCTACCTGAGGGGTTCCTGATGGCGAAGCGGCGAGACGACGGGCAGCGGCTCGCGGTGCGGCGGACGCCGAAGCTCTACATCGGCGGTGCCTTCCCGCGCAGCGAGTCGGGGCGGACCGACGTGCTGCCCCTCGACGACGGCGGCAGCGCGAACGTCGCGCGCGCCTCGCGCAAGGACCTCCGCGAGGCGGTGCGTGCGGCGCGCGCCGCGGCCGAGCCGTGGGCGCAGCGCAACGCTGCGCTGCGCGGGCAGATCCTCTACCGCGTCGCCGAGTTGATGGAGGGTCGCGCCGCGCAGTTCGAGGCCGACCTCGTGGCCCACGGGCGTGGCCGCCGCGCCGCCGCCGGCGAGGTGCGCGCCGCGATCGACCGGGTCGTCTGGTTCGCCGGCTGGCCGGACAAGATCCCGGCGGTGCTCGGCGGCACCAACCCGGTCGCCTCGTCGCACTTCGTCTTCACCATCCCCGAGCCAACCGGCGTCGTCGGACTCGTCGCCCCCGAGCGCTCGGCGCTCCTCGGGCTGGTCACCCGCCTCGCCGGCGTGCTCGCGGGCGGCAACGTGGCCGTCGTGCTCGCGAGCGAGACGGCACCCCTCCCCGCGGTGACGCTCGCCGAGACGCTCGCCGTGAGCGACGTCCCCGGCGGGGTCGTCAACCTCCTCACCGGCCGGCGCGCCGAGTTGCTGCCGCACCTCGTCCGGCACGCCGATGTCGATGGGCTCGACCTCTGGGGCTGCCCCGAGGAGCTCCTGGTCGAGGCGGAGCAGGGGGCCGCCGAGCACGTGGCCCGCGTCGCCCGCCGCCCCCACGGCAGCAGCGACCGCGCCGACGCCTTCGACGGCGAGGCGGGGGAGCGGATCGACGGGCTCGTCGCCTTCCTCGAGATGAAGAGCGTCTGGCACCCGATCGGCTCGTAGCCGATCGCCCCTCCCCGGCTAGTCGAGGGTGAAGTCGTCGGGATCGGCGTAGGCGCCGGTCGCCTCCTTGTCGAGCTGCATCAGCAGGTCGTTCACCAGGCTCGAGGCGCCGAACCGGAAGCGGTCGGGGGTCAGCCAGTCGGGGCCGAGGGTCTCGTGCACGAGGACGAGGTACTGGATCGCCTCCTTCGCCGTGCGGATCCCCCCGGCCGGCTTCATGCCGACGACCTTGCCGGTGCGGTTCCAGTGTTCGCGGATCGCCTCGAGCATCACCAGCGTCACGGGGAGCGTCGCGGCGGGGCTGACCTTCCCCGTCGACGTCTTGATGAAGTCGGCGCCGGCGGCGATCGCCAGGGCGGAGGCGCGCCGCACGTCGTCGTAGGTACCGAGCTCGCCCGTCTCGAGGATGACCTTCAGGTGCGCCGGGCCGCAGGCCTCCTTCACGGCGACGATCTCGTCCCAGACCTTGGCGTAGTCGCCGGCGAGGAACGCACCCCGATCGATCACCATGTCGATCTCGTCGGCGCCCGCGGCGACGGCGCGGGTCGTCTCGGCGAGCTTCAGGTCGAGCCACGAGCGGCCGCTCGGGAACGCCGTGGCGACGGCGGCCACCTTCACGCCGCTGCCGGCGAGCGCCTCGCGCGCGATCGCCGCGAGGTCCGGGTAGCAGCAGAGGGCCGCCACCGACGGCACGCTCGGGTCGCCGGGGTGGGGGCGCACCGCCTTGGCGGCGAGCTGGCGGATCTTCCCCGGGGTGTCCTTCCCCTCCAGCGTCGTGATGTCGCACATGCTGATCGCCAGGCGGAGCGCCCACCCCTTCGAGGCCTTCTTGATCGAGCGCGTCTTCAGCGCGGCCACCCGCTCCTCCACGCCGACGCGGTCGACGGGGGTCGTCTCGCGCAGCCAGGTGCCGAGCGCGCGGGAGTCCGTGGTCGCGGGGAGTCGGGCGCTCATGGGGGGAGTATCCTCTGCCGCGGGCGTCGCTGCACGCGAACGCGCGCGAGCCCGATGGGGGGTGCCATGGTCGAGCCGCGACTGTTCCGCGCCGACGACGACCTGCGCCTGCTCGCCGCGATGCCGAAGCCCGAGCTGCACCTGCACCTCGACGGCTCGCTCGATCCCGCGCTGGCGCTCGAGCTCGCCCGCTCCCGGCGCATCGACGCGCCGCGCGACTGGGCCGGCATGCGCGCCGCGCTCGTCGCGCCGGAGCGCTGCGCGGACCAGGCGGACCTGCTGCGCGCCTTCGACCTGCCGATCGCGCTCCTCCAAGACGCCGAGGCGCTGGAGCTCGCGGCCGCCTCGCTCGTCCGCGCGAAGGCGGCGGAGGGCGTCGCCTACGCGGAGCTGCGCTGGGGGCCGCACCTCCACACCGCGCGCGGCCTGAGCGATGCCGAGGTGATCGCCGCCGTCGCCGCCGGGGCGAACGCCGCCGCAGCCGCGTCGGGGATCGTCGTGCGCCTGATCGTCACCGCGCTGCGCTCGCACGAGCCCGCCGCGAACCGCGACCTTGCCGCCGCCGCCGTCGCGGCGCAGCCCCTCGGCGTGGTCGGCTTCGACCTGGCGGGACGCGAGGCGGCGTTCCCCGATCCACTCGCCTTCGCCGATGCGTTCGACGTCGCGCGGGAGGGGGGGCTGGCGATCACGCTCCATGCGGGCGAGTGGGGCGGCGCGGCGCAGGTGCGGCGGGCCCTCGCCGTCGCGCCGGCGCGCATCGCCCACGGCGCGGTGGCGATCGACGACCCGGCGCTCTGCGCCGAGCTCGCCGCGCGGGGGGTGGTGCTCGACCTCTGCCCCTCCAGCAACGTCCAGGCGGCGATCGTCCCGGGCTACGGCAACTTCCCGATCCTGCGGCTCCGGCGCCTCGGCGTGCGCGTGACCCTCAACACCGACGACCTGGTGGTGAGCGACGTGACCCTCTCCGAGGAGTACGGACGGGTGCGCCGCCGACTGGGGGCCGGCATCGCCGACCTGCTCGCGATCGCCCGCGAGGGATATGCGGCCGCGTTCGCGCCGGAGCCGCTTCGCGCCGACCTGCTGGGCGCCTTCGACGCCTGGTGCGCGGAGCGCGGGCTGTAACACTCTTCCGCACCCCTCGCCGGGCGCTCCCACGGGGGGCGCGCGGGCACGCACGCCGCGCCCGGATCGGGCACAATGCGCCCAGCGGTCGGCAAGCGTCGACCCGCCTGGCGCCGTTGGTGCCGGGCAGCTATTAGCGGAGGGCAAACTAGAGATGAAGACGCGAATGCTCGCGCTCCTCACCATCCTGGTCCTTCTCGTCGCAGCGTGCGGTGGTTCGACGGCGTCGCCGTCGGCCTCGGTCGATGCCGCGAAGGCCGGGTACAAGGCCTGCCTCGCCCTGGACGTGGGCGGCGTGGGCGACAAGAGCTTTAATGACTCGGCATACGCCGGTCTCGAGCAGGCGAAGGCCGCCGGCTACGACACCTTCTACACCGAGGCGAAGACGGACGCGGACTACGCCGCGAACATCCAGACCCTCGTGGACGACGGGTGCAAGTCGATCATCGTCGTCGGCTTCAGCCAGAGTGCCGCGGTCGCGGAGGCAGTCGCTGCCAACCCGACCGTCGCTTTCGCGCACGTCGACTCGACGTGGGCCGATGCGAACATCCCGGCGAACTACACCGGTCTCGACTTCCAGATCGACGAGGCCTCGATGCTCGCCGGCTATCTCGCCGCGGGCATCTCGACCTCGAAGAAGCTGGGCGTCTTCGGTGGCCAGCCGTTCGCGGGCGTGACCCGCTTCATGGACGGGTGGGTCGCCGGTGCGAACTACTACGCTGAGAAGAAGGGCACCGCAGTCGAGGTTCTCGGCTGGAACGCCGTCTCCCAGACCGGTACGTTCGCCCCGAACGAGAACCCGTGGGGGAACAAGGACTTCGGCAAGGCAACGGCCGAGCAGTTCATGAGCCAGGGCGCGGACGTCGTGCACCCGGTCGCCGGCCAGACCGGCGAGGGGACCTACGAGGCCATGCTCGCGGCGGGCAAGTACTCGGTGGGCGTCGACGCCGACCAGTGCCTCACCCTCCCGGATTACTGCGGCACGCTGCTCACGTCGGCGATGAAGCTGATCGGGCCAGTCGTGTTCGCGACGATCGAGAAGAACTACGGCGGCGACCTGGGCGGTGAGAACCTCACCGGGACGCTGAAGAACGGCGGCGTGGGCATCGCCCCGCTCGACCGCACCGAGGCGTCCTGGACGGCCACGTTCGGCAGCCTGGTCACCTCGGAGCTCAAGTCTGAGGTGGAGGCCCTGAAGGCCGACATCATCAGCGGCAAGGTCAAGGTTTCGGACTACTTCGGCAACTGAGTAGTCGGCGCGGCGCGCGAGCGCTGCGCGCTCCGAACCCGGCTCCGGCGGGCAACCGCCGGGGCCGGGGGCGGGGCAACAGGCAGGCAGGGTAGGGAGGGATCCGCCGCACATGCGCCTCGAGCTCCGTGACATCACGAAGCAGTTCCCGGGCGTCCTCGCGAACGATCGCGTGTCGATCGGCGTCGAGAAGGGCCAGGTGCTTGGCCTGCTCGGCGAGAACGGCGCCGGCAAGACCACCCTCATGAACATCCTCTCCGGGCTCTACCGCCCGGACTCCGGCACGATCCTCATCGACGGCAAGGAGCGCGTCTTCCGCGATCCGGCCCAGGCGATCGCCGCGGGGATCGGCATGGTCCACCAACACTTCATGCTCGTCCCCGTTTTCGACGTCACCGAATCGGTGGCCCTGGGCGCCGAGCCGACCCGCGGGCTGCTCGGCACCTTCGACCGTGCCGCCGCCCGGGCGAAGGTCGTCGAGCTCTCCAAGCGCTACGGCCTGAACGTCGACCCCGATGCGAAGATCGAGACGCTCCCCGTCGGCGTGCGCCAGCGCGTCGAGATCCTCAAGGCGCTGTATCGGCAGAGCGACATCCTCGTGCTCGACGAGCCGTCGGCGGTGCTCACCCCGCAGGAGACGGACGAGCTCTTCGAGATCATCCGCGGCCTCGCCGAGGGGGGCACCTCGATCATCTTCATCACCCACAAGCTCCACGAGGTCCTCGCGGTCGCCGACCAGATCACCGTGCTGCGCCGCGGCAAGGTCGCGGGGAACGCCAACCCCAAGACGGCGAACCCCAAGGAGCTCGCCGAGATGATGGTCGGGCGCGAGGTGCAGCTCACGGTCTCGCGCGGGGCCTCCAAGCCCGGCGCCACGGTCCTCGAGCTCAAGGGGGTGAACGTCCTCGACAGCACCGGCGAGATGGCGGTGCGCGAGGCGAGCCTCGTCGTGCGCGCGGGCGAGATCGTCGCCGTCGCCGGCGTGCAGGGGAACGGGCAGACAGAGCTGGTCGAGGCGATCACCGGCCTCCGCCCCGCGGACTCCGGCGAGATCAGCCTGAACGGTTCGAACATCACCGGCGCCTCCCCGCGGCAGATTGCCGACGCGGGCGTCGCCCACATCCCCGAAGATCGCAGCCGCGATGGGATGGTCAAGGGGATGACGGTCGCCGAGAACCTGATGCTCAACTCCTACCACCGTCCGCCGTACAGCAAGGGGATCTCGCTCCGGCGCGAAGAGATCGACGCCGCCGCCGAGAGCGCGGTGAAGAACTTCGACGTGCGCACCCCCTCGATCCACACGAACATTGCCTCGCTCTCCGGCGGCAACCAGCAGAAGGTCATCGTCGCCCGGGAGTTCAGCCGCCCGGTGGGCCTCGTCGTGGCCGCCCAGCCCACGCGCGGCCTCGACGTGGGCTCGATCGAATACATCCACCGGCGCATCGTCGAGCAGCGCGACGCCGGCGCCGCCGTCCTCATCGTCAGCACCGAGCTTGACGAGGTGCTGGCGCTGGGCGACCGTGTCGCCGTGATGTACGAGGGGAAGATCGTCGGCGTGCTCGATGCGAAGGAGGCGACGCGCGAGCGCGTCGGGCTGCTCATGGGCGGGGCGACGGCATGACGCGGCTGCGGGCGCTCCTCTCGACGGTGCGCCTCCCGGCACTCTCGATTCTCGTCGCCCTCCTCGTCGGGGCGCTGGTGATCATGTTCACCGACCTCGAGGTGCTCGCAGCCCTCCCGCACGACCCCATCGGCGCGATCGGCATGGGGATCGGCCGCGCCGTAGCGGCCTACTCGGCACTGCTGCGCGGCGCCTTCGGCAACCCGGAGCGGATCAGCGAGGCGCTCAACTCCGGCGGCGACCCGGCCCTCTGGGCGCGCGCCCTGCGCCCGATCACCGAGAGCCTGCTCCGCTCCGTGCCGCTGATCTTCGTCGGCCTCGCGGTGAGCGTCGCCTTCCGCACCGGCATCTTCAACATCGGCGGCGAGGGGCAGTTCCTCATGGGGGCCGTCGGCGGCACGACCACGGCGATCGCCTTCGGCGGCGCCGGGCTCCCGGCGCCGATCACGATCCTCGCGGTCGTGGCCGGCGGCGCGCTCTTCGGCGCCGCCTGGGCCTTCATCCCGGGCTTCCTCAAGGTTCGTGCCGGCGCGAGCGAGGTGATCACGACGATCATGCTCAACTACATCGCCTCGCTCCTCGCCTTCTTCCTGCTCTCCAACTGGGACTTCATCCAGCGCGAGGACCACACCCAGCCGATCTCGAAGGCGCTCGAGACCTACGTCACGATGCCCGGGATCCTCCCGATCCCCGAGCTGCGCCTGAACATCAGCTTCATCGTCGCGCTCGCCTTCGCCGCGCTCGTCAGCTGGTTCCTCTTCCGAACGACGAAGGGCTTCGAGCTCCGCGCCGCGGGCCTCAACCTCGCGGCCGCCCGCTACGCCGGGATGGGCGCCGGCTCCTCGATCATCCTCGCGATGCTCATCTCGGGCGGCATCGCCGGGATCGGCGGTGCCTTCGAGGCGGTCGGCACGGTGAAGCAGCTCTCGCCGAGCGTCACGGGCGGCGTCGGCTTCACCGCCATCGCCATCGCCCTCGTCGGCGGCTCCCGCCCGGCGGGCGTCGTCGCCACGGCGCTCGTCTTCGGTGCCCTTCGCAACGGCGGGGCGCTCATGGGCCTCGAGACGCGGATCCCGATCGACCTGCTCTTCTTCATCCAGGCGCTGGTGATCATGTTCATCGCGGCGCCGAGCCTCGTCGGCCAGATCCTCCGCGTGCCGTTCCGCCGCCGGAAGGGGGTGCCCGCGTGAGCGCCGCCACACTCGTGACCGGCGCAGAGCAGGTCGCCGCCCTCCGCGGCGCCCGCATCCGCGCCGTCCTCTTCGCCCTCTTCGCCCTCCTCGCGCTCGCAGCGGTTCCCGGCGCGGGCTCCGCCGTCGCAACCTTCTCGTTCTGGGTCGATACGGTCGGCGGAAGCGATGCCGCCTTCTCCTACCCCGTGGCCGCCACCTGGTTCCTCGCCGGCGGGGTGATGGCGGCGATCGCCGCCCTGCAGCTCCGCCGCGGCGCAGGCTTCCACTGGCGCCGCGGCATCGGCATCGTCGCGCCGCTCTACGTCGTGGCCATCGTCGGCGCGCTGCTCAACGGCACCGCAGCCAACCTCACCGTGCTCTTCACCGGCACGCTCAACTACGCTGCGCCGATCGCGATCGGCGCGCTGGCCGGCATCATCTCCGAGCGCGCGGGCGTGCTCAACATCGCCATCGAGGGGAAGTTCCTGCTCGGCGCGCTGGCCGGCGCGGTCGCCTCGAGCCTCCTCGGGATCGCCATCGCCGGTCCGATCGCGGGCGCCCTCATGGGTGCGGGTGTGGGCCTGCTGCTGGCGGTCCTCGGGATCCGCTACAAGGTCGACCAGATCGTCGCCGGCACGGTGATCAACCTCGGCGCCGCGGGGATCACCAACTTCATCTACCTGCGGGTGCTGCAGGAGCACAGCGAGCTGAACGCGCCGGTGAATATCCTCCCCGTGAAGATCCCCGTGCTCGGCGACATCCCCGTGCTCGGCAGCATCCTCTTCACCCTCAGCCCGTACTTCTACGTCGCCGTGGTGCTCGTCGCCTTCTTCACCTATGCCATCTTCCGCACCCGCTGGGGCCTGCGCCTCCGCGCGAGCGGCGAAATGCCGAGCGCCGCCGGCACGGTGGGGGTGAACATCATCCGGCTGCGCTACGGCGCGATGGTCCTCTCCGGGGCACTCGCCGGCTTCGCGGGGTCGTACCTGGCCCTCGGCGGAACCGGCGGCTTCGGGATGGGGATCAGCTCCGGCCGCGGCTTCATCGCCCTCGCCGCACTCATCTTCGGTGCGTGGAATCCGGTCTATGCCTTCGGCGCGGCGCTGATCTTCGGCTTCGCGCAGGCGACCTCCACGCTCCTCTCGATCCTCGGCGTCGGCCTGCCGCCGCAGGTGCTCCTCGCGGTGCCGTTCGTCATCACGATCGTCGTCGTCGCTGGGCTCATCGGTCGCGTGCGCGGACCGGCATCGGCTGGTCAGCCGTACGAGCAGGGCTGAGCTTGTCGGCTGACCCGAAGGTCGGCTGGCCGACCTTCCATCACGCGCCGCTCTCGCCGCGCACGGCCCCGGTCGGCACGCTCGCAACCCCGCTGCCGCTGATCGTCGACTCCGACCCCGGGCTCGACGACGCGCTGGCGATCGCCGCCGCGGTCGCGCGCCCCGAGCTCGAGCTGCTCGCCGTGACGAGCGTTGGCGGGAATGCCGACGTGCACCACTGCACCGAGAACGCGCTCCGCCTCCTCCACCTGTACGGCGCCGACGCCGTGCCCGTCGCGGAGGGGGCGGTCGGTCCGCTCGCCGGCCCGCTCGAGCGCGCGACGGAGGTCCACGGCGAGGGCGGCCTCGGCCGCACGGTGCTGCCGAAGGCGCCACGCAGCCCAGAGCCCGAGGGGGCGGTCGCGCTGATGGCGCGCCTGATCGCCGCCTCGCCGGTGCCGGTGGCGATCGCGCCGATCGGGCCGCTGACGAACATCGCGCTGCTGCTGCGCAGCTTCCCACACCTGGCGCCGAAGATCTCGCACCTCTCGATCATGGGCGGCTCGGTCGGGGAGGGGAACTCCTCGGCATCTGCGGAGTTCAACATCTTCGCCGACCCCGTCGCCGCCGACGTCGTCTTCCGCAGCGGGGTGCCGATCACGATGATTGGGCTCGATGTGACGCACCACGCCTACGTCGAGCGCTCCATCCTGCCGCGACTCGCAGCCCTGCCTGGCCGCTCGGCGAAGGTCGCCGCCGAGCTGCTCAGCTTCTCGTTCGAGCGCTCCGCCGCCTGGGGGCAGGGGGAGCGCATGGCGATCCACGACCTCGTCGCCGTGCTGCACCTGGCGATCCCCGACCTGGTCGGCGTGGCGCGCTACCACGTGGAGGTCGATGCGACCTCCGGTCCCGCGCGTGGCCGCACGATCGGCGACGCGTCACCCTACCGGCTGAAGCGCGACGGGCGCGCCGCGAACTGCGACGTGGGGCTCACGATCGACCGCGAGCGCTTCGCCGACCTGCTGGTCGACGTCTACGCCCAGCTCCCGTAGGGCTCAGCCCTCGCGCGCCGCGCGCGCGGCGAGGAGGCTGCGCAGCTCGTCGAGGATGCCGGGAATCGCCGCCTCGATCTCCCGCGCCGCCCGCACGTAGGCGCTCCGAGGGTGCCCCCATGGGTCGTCGAGGTCGCCTCCCGCCGCATGCGCATCGAAGTCGCGCAGCAGCCGCAGGGCGGGGGCCGTCTCGGGTGCGAGGGTGCCGAGGAGCCGCTCCGCCGCGCGCAGGTTGTGGCGGTCGGCGGCGAGGATCAGCGCCTGCCCTGCGGCGATCTCGGGGGTGAGGCGGCGGGCCCGGTGGGCGGTGCGAAGGCCGCGCGCGCGGAGGAGCGCCGCGCTCTCGGCGTGCATCCCCTCGCCCTCATGTTCGCCGGAGGTGCCGGCGCTTGTAACAGTCACCCGCCCGGCGAGGTCGGGCGCCGCCGCCACCGCCGCCTCGAGGAGCACCTCGGCGAGCGGCGAGCGGCAGATGTTCCCGTGGCAGAGGGCGAGGACGGCGATCATCCAAAGAGGCTAGCGGAGGCCCTGAGGGCGCGCCGCCGCGGTCCACGCCGGGGGGGTGCGGCGGTGGAGGCGCGGGTTCGGTATCCTGAGGGGGGACACGGCGGGGTAGCTCAGCGGTAGAGCAGGGGATTCATAAGCCCTTGGTCGCAGGTTCGATTCCTGCCCTCGCTACCACCCGCGACCGATCGAGCAGGCGCATACCGGCCAGTCGAGCAGAGGAGGACGCATGATCCCCAGGGCCTTCCGCAACGGGGCGGTGATGCTCCTGCTGCTCCTCGGCACGGTCGTGCTCCTCGGCAGCGTCCTGCTCACCCCGACGCCGGCCGCCACGAAGGGCTACTCGGAGTTCCTCGGCCAGGTGAAGGCGGGCGAGGTGGCGAGCGTGGTGCAGCAGGACCAGACGCTCGTCGTGACCCTCGCCAAGACCCCCCCGGAGAGCTACGAGGTGCAGGTCCCGACCCAGCTGACGGACGTGTACGGCGACATCGTCGCCGCGGCGACCGCCGGCGGGCGCGATGCCGCCTCGATCGCCTTCTCGGCGAAGCCCGCCGACAGCTCCGGCCAGATCATCGGCCTGCTGATCAGCACCCTCCTCCCCGTCTTCCTCATCGGCGGCCTCTTCATCTTCATGATGCGCAGCGCCCAGGGGCAGAACAACCAGGCGATGAGCTTCGGCAAGAGCAAGGCGAAGATGTTCATCGCCAACAAGACCCCGGTCACCTTCGCCGACGTCGCCGGCGTCGAGGAGGCGAAGGTCGAGCTCGCCGAGGTCGTCGAGTTCCTGAAGTTCCCCGAGCGCTTCGAGGCGCTCGGCGCGAAGATCCCGAAGGGCGTGCTGTTGATCGGCTCGCCGGGCACCGGCAAGACGCTCCTCGCGCGCGCAGTCGCCGGCGAGGCCGGCGTCCCGTTCTTCAGCATCTCCGGGTCGGAGTTCGTCGAGATGTTCGTCGGCGTCGGCGCCTCGCGCGTACGCGACCTCTTCGACCAGGCGAAGCGCAACTCCCCCTGCATCGTCTTCATCGACGAGATCGACGCAGTCGGTCGCCAGCGCGGTGCGGGCCTCGGCGGCTCGCACGACGAGCGCGAACAGACGCTCAACCAAATCCTCGTCGAGATGGACGGTTTCGAGACCGGGACGAACGTGATCATCATCGCAGCGACGAACCGCCCCGACGTGCTCGACCCGGCGCTGCTGCGCCCCGGCCGCTTCGATCGCCAGGTCGTGCTCGACCGCCCCGACCTGAAGGGGCGACTCGCGATCCTCCAGGTGCACGTGAAGGGGAAGCCGCTCGACAAGAGCGTCGACCTCGAGGAGCTCGCGCGGCGCTCGCCGGGATTCTCGGGAGCCGACCTCGCAAACCTGATGAACGAGGCCGCGATCCTCGCGGCGCGCCGGAGCAAGCGCGCGGTCGGCATGGACGAGTTCACCGAGGCGCTGGACCGCGTCATGGCGGGGCCGCAGCGCAAGAGCCGCCTGATCACCGACGCCGAGAAGCAGATCATCGCCTACCACGAGGGGGGGCACGCGGTCGTCGGGCGTATCCTCGAGAAGTGCGATCCGGTGAGCAAGGTGACGATCATCAGCCGTGGCATGGCGCTCGGCTACACCATGAACCTGCCGACGGAGGATCGCTACCTGCAGAGCAAGAGCGAGTTCGAGGACAAGATCGCCGCGATGCTCGGCGGCAACGTCGCCGAGCAGCTCGTCTTCGGCGACACGACGACGGGATCCTCGAACGACATCGAGAAGGCGACCGAGCTCGCGCGGAAGATGGTCACCCGCTTCGGCATGTCGGAGAAGCTCGGCACGGTCACGCTCGGCCGCCAGGACGAGATGATCTTCCTCGGACGAGAGATGTCGGAGCAGAAGAACTACTCCGACGCGATCGCGCAGCGCATCGACGAAGAGGTCCGCGCGATCATCGACCGTGCCGCCGCCCGTGCGCGCGAGGTGCTGACGACGCACCGCGCCCGCCTCGACGCGCTGGCGGCGAAGCTGATCGCCGTGGAGACGGTCGAGGGCGAGGCGTTCGAGGCCCTCTTCGCCGACCTGCCGCCGAAGCCGCCCGCCTACAGCGGCCTGATCGCGCGGCTCCGTGCGGCGGGCGTCGCGATCCCGGAGGCCCTGAAGGGGGGCACCTCCGACGGACCGGCGGCGCCGGGCGCCTCGACGCCGCAGCCGGCGTAGGCACGTGCCCTACGCACCGTCGCTCGCCTGGGCGCCGCTCGACGGCCCCGAGGAGGCGGCCATCGTCGCCGCCCACGCGGCGCGCATGGAGCGCTATGCGGCCTTCCTCAGGATCCCGAGCGTCTCGGCCGAGCCGCAGCACGCCGCCGACTGCCGCGCCGCAGCCGAGTGGCTCGCCGGCGAGCTGCGCCGGATCGGCGCCTCGCGCGTGGCGGTGAGCGAGACCGGTGGGCACCCGATCGTCGTCGCCGAGCGCATCGAGGATCCCGCGCTCCCGACGATCGTCATCTACGGCCACTACGACGTGCAGCCGGGGGACCCGCTCGACCTCTGGAAGACGAGTCCCTTCGAGCCGATCGTGCGCGACGGGCGCATGCTGGGGCGCGGCGCCGCCGACGACAAGGGGCAGATCCTCATCCACCTCGCCGCGCTCGAGGCGCTGCTCCAGGTGCGCGGGAAACTCCCCGTCAACGTCAAGTACGTGTTCGAGGGCGAGGAGGAGTCGAGCTCGGTGAACCTCGAGGCCTGGATGCGCGCCAACCCAGAGCGCTGCTCCGGCGACGCCGTGATCATCAGCGACTCTGGATTCTTCGACGGGAACCTTCCCGCGATCACCGTCGGCCTGCGCGGGATCACCTACCTGCAGGTGGACGTGCGCGCGAGCGACCTCGACCTCCACTCGGGGAGCTACGGCGGCGCGGTGATCAATCCCGCGAACGCGCTCGCCGCGATGATCGCCTCGCTCCACGATGAGCGACGCCACGTGACCGTCCCCGGGTTCTACGACGACGTGGTCGAGCTCGGCGCCGCGGATCGCGCCGCCTTCGCCGCACTCCCGTTCGAGGAGGGCCCCTACCTCGAGGGGATCGGCGCGCGCGAACTCTACGGTGAGGAGGGCTTCAGCACGGTCGAGCGCCGCGGTGGCCGGCCCACGCTCGACGTCAACGGAATCTGGGGCGGCTTCACGGGCGACGGCTCGAAGACGATCATCCCCGCCCACGCGCACGCAAAGATCTCGTGTCGCCTGGTGACGGCGCAGGACCCCGAGAGGGTCTTTGCCGCGGTCAGCGCCGCGCTCCGGGCGGCCGCGCCGAAGGGGCTGCAGGTCGAGATCACCAACCTCGGTAACGGGCACCCGTTCCTGACGCCGCTCGGCGATCCGTATCTCACCGCCTCGATCGACGCGCTCCGCGCGACCTTCGGACGCGAGCCGCTCGCGATTCGCGAGGGCGGCTCGATCCCGATTGCCGCGCTCTTCCAGCGCGAGCTGGGACTGCCGGTCGTGCTCCTCGGCTTCACCCCGCCCGACGACAATGCA
The DNA here is from genome assembly GCA_041180765.1 of Chloroflexota bacterium. GTDB lineage: Bacteria > Chloroflexota > Limnocylindria > Limnocylindrales > Limnocylindraceae > Limnocylindrus. The sequence goes on along the minus strand of JBEGQU010000066.1, from coordinate 4,039 downwards.
CACGCGCCGAACGAGTCGATGGACCTCGGCAACTTCGAGGGCGGCATCCGCGCGGTGATCCGCGCGCTCGACGCGATCGCCGTGATCGACTGACGTGCGCATCGCGCTCCTCGGCCTGGGGCTGATCGGCGGATCGATCGCCCGGGCGCTCCGAGAGGACCCGTCCGGTGCCGGCGCCTTCGACCGAGACCCGCTCCACCTCGTCGCCTGGACACCATCGGCGGGGGCACCGCGCGAGGCGCTCGCAGCCGGCCTGGTCGACGAGGCTGCGCGCACGATCGCCGAAGCGGTCGACGGCGCCGGACTGGTCGTCCTCTGCGTCCCGACGATGGCGGCTGCGGCGATCCTCGACGAGCTCGTCATCTGCCGGCGCTCGGGCCGCCTGCTCGAGAGCGCCGTCGTGACAGATGTCTCGTCGACCAAGCGCTGGATCGTCGCCGAGGCGGCGAAGCGCGGCCTGCGCTTCGTCGGCGGGCACCCGATGGTCGGCGGGAACGAGACCGGCTTCGGATCGGCCGATCCGCGCCTCTTCGTGGGGCGCCCCTGGGTGATCGTCCCCGGGCCGAACGCCGGCGCCGGCGCGGCCCTGGTCGAGCGCCTGGCGACGAGCTGCGGTGCCCGCCCGATCACCATGGAGGCCGAGCTCCACGACGCTGCCGTGGCGGGGGTGAGCCACCTGCCGCTCCTCCTCTCCGCGGCGCTGGTCGAAGCGGTCGCGGGCGGCGCCGCAGCCGAGGCCCCCGACGGCTGGCGCGTCGCGCACCTGCTCGCGAGCAGCGACTGGGCCGCCGCAACCGGCCTTGCGCGGGGATCCGACGAGGCAGGGACCGACATCATCGCCACCAACGCCGACGAGGTGCGCCGCCACCTGCGCGCGCTGCGCGACGAGCTCGAGCGGTGGGATGCCCGCCTGGCGGCGGTCGGGCGCGACCCGCTCGGAGGGAAGACCGACATCCGGAGGCGGCTCGCCGCCGCCCGCGCGACGCTCGAGGAGTTGGGTTGAGCGGCGATCCGCTCGCGCGGGGCGCCGACGAGACGATCCTCGGGATCCCACGCGAGCTGGCGCTCCCCGAGGGGCCCTGGAACGGGTTTCGACGGTTCACCGGCCCGACCGAGGCGCTCGCGGAGATCACGCGGCTCGATCTCGCCGCCTCGGCCAGGCCGCGGCGCGAGTTGGAGGTCGACGATGGCTGGAAGCAGCCGATCCCGTACGCGATCGCCATCTACCGCGACCCCACGAGCGGCAGCAGCTCCCTCTTCTGGATGGACCGCCTCGCGGGGACGAGCGATCGGCGCCTCCACGGACGTGCCTCCTTCGGGGTCGGGGGGCATGTCTCCCCGTTGGACGGCGGGATCCTCGGCGCCCTGGCGCGCGAGTGGCGCGAGGAGGTCGAGTGCGCCTCCACGCCCGCCTTCGAGCCGCTCGGGCTCCTCAACGATGACGAGGATCCAGTCGGCAGGGTGCACCTCGGCATCGTCTTCCTCGCACGGCTCGATACCCCGAAGATCGCGGTGCGCGAGCGGCAGAAGCTCGCCGGGTCGCTCGTACCGGTGCGCGAGGCGGTCCTCCGCTCGGCGGAGCTCGAGGGTTGGAGCGCGAGGCTCATCGGGGAGATCGAAGCGCTCGGGCGCTGATCCGCCTCGCCCGCCGATAACCCCGCGCTACCGCCGTGGCGGCAGGATGGCCGCATGCCAGTCCGGATCCTCTCCAGCGCGCTGCTCGGCATCGGGGGAGTCCCCGTCGAGGTCGAGGTCGATGTCGCTTCGGGCATCCCGGCGGTGCGCATCGTCGGCCTTCCCGACGCAGCCGTCGGCGAGGCTCGGGAGCGGATCCGAGCCGCCATCCGCGCATCGGGCTACACGTGGCCAGCGCGGCGGATCACCGTCAACCTCGCGCCTGCCGACCTCAAGAAGAGCGGCGGTGCGTTCGACCTGCCGATCGCGATCGGCATCCTCGCCGCGAGCGGCCAGCTTCGCCTCGCCGATTCGGGTGTCGCCGCGATCGGCGAGCTTGCGCTCGACGGGCGACTCAGGGATGTCGGCGGCTCGCTGCCGCTCGCCCGCTCGCTGGCGGGTCCTTCCCACGTGACGATTGCGCCGCCCGGCGCGGCCGCGGAGCTGCCACAGGTCTCGGTCGCTACAACGCTCGGCGACGCTGCGCACCTGGCGAGCGGCGGTCGGCCGATCGCGCGGAAGAGCTCCGGTGCATGCCAGCCGGCGTCGATCGAGGCCGATGAGCCGTTCGTCGACATTGCGCGTGTGGAGTGGCAGCCCTCGGCGGTTCGCGCGATCGAGCTGACCGCGGTCACGCGCCTGCCGCTGCTCATCGAGGGGCCACCGGGCGTCGGCAAGTCGCTCACCGCGCGGGCCCTGCACGGGATCCTGCCAGACCTGCTCCCCGACGAGGCGGAGATCGTGCGCGCCATCGCCTCCGCCCGCGGGGCGGCCCAGGATGGCGGGCTGCGGCCGCCGCTGCGCATGCCGCACCATGACCTGACCGTTGCGGGGCTGATTGGCGGCGGGCCGCGTCTCGCGCCGGGAGAGCTCACCTGGGCGCACCGCGGGCTCCTCATCCTCGACGAGATCGGCGAGTATCGACGCGACACCCTCGAAGCGCTCCGCGAGCCGCTCGAGCGGGGGCGGGTCGATCTCGTGCGCGCAGGAAGAGCGGCAAATTTTCCCGCCGACGCGTTGATCGTCGCGACCGGCAACCCGTGCGGCTGCGGCGAGCTCGAGGTGCCGGGGGGACCCTGTCGCTGCATGCCGGCAGCACGACGGCGGGGCAGCCTCTCACTCTCGGCGCCGTTGCGCGACCGCTTCGCGCTGCGCCTTCGCCTTGCGCGCCCCGACCGCGCCCCGTCTCCAGGCGTTCCCGCCGTTGGGCGGTCCATCCGCGTGCGCCATGCGGTCGCCGCTGCCCGTCGCGCGCTCCCGCCGCGCAACGAGTGGCCGAGACGCTTCCCGCCCGGGGCAATGCAGGGCGTGAGCCTCCCGTCGGCGCGGGCTTGGGGCTCGGTCGCCGCCACCGCCCTCGCCTGTGCGCTCCTCGACGGCCGCGAGTCGGCGGGGGAGCCGGACCTCGCCGAGGCACTGCACCTCCGCGGCCATGGCTGAGGTCCTGGCTCCGGGCGACCCTCGGATCCCTCGACGGCGAGCTGGGGCACTCGGCCTCGCGGTCGATGGCGACCGGCGACGCCCGCTCTGGGTTGAAGGGAGGGTGGAGGCGCTGGGGCTTCCCGCGATCGGCATCGTCGGCACCAGGCGTCCCAGCGCACACGGACTGGCGGTGGCGCGCCAGCTCGCGACCGTCTGCGTACAGGGTGGCTGGGCGGTGGTCAGTGGGATGGCGCTCGGCATCGATGCGGCGGCGCACGAAGCGGCGCTCGCGGCAAGAGGTGTAACAATTGGCGTGCTCCCGAGTCCCGCGCCGCTCGGGCTCCGTCAGGGGGCCCGCCCGCTCGCCGCACGATTGCTGCAGCTGGGCGTGCTCGTCTCGGATCGCGCCATCGGCACCCCCGCAGCAGCATGGAGCTTTGCCGAGCGGAACAGCCTCCTTGCCGCCCTCTGCGACGGCGTGATCGTCGTCGAGGCGCCTGTCGGGAGCGGGGCCCTCCTCACGGCCGAGGCCGCCGCAGACCAGGGGACCCCCCTCGCCTTTGCCAGTGCCCCCTTCGGGTCCGAGCGGGCCGCCGGGGGGCTCGCCTGGCTCGCCGGGCTGGAGCCGTGCCTCCCCTGGGGGGACCTCGGGCAGGCGCCGACCCTGCTCGCCGGCCCGGGCGACCTGGGCGCTTGGCTGTCTGTCTGTGCGTTGTCCGTGCGCGCAGACAGCGGACTCGCCGCGAGGCAGGGGGATGCCCAGATGCCCCCGGGGCGTTCGAACGGCCTCGGCCTGCCGCCCGACGGCCTACGCGCACGCCTGCTCGGGGCGATCGCCGCATCGGGCGCTGCCGGGGTCGTCGACGGGGATTTGGCGGCGTTGGCAGGTCACGAGGGGGCCGCCCTTGCCGCCGCACTCGGCCTCCTCGCTCGCCAGGGGCTG
>JBEGQU010000065.1:0-7649 GCA_041180765.1 Chloroflexota bacterium | reverse complement strand
GATCGCGCCGCCGACCAGTTGGTTGAGCGCGAGCGTCTCGCCGAGCACGACGAAGCCCGCGAGCACCGAGAAGATCGGCATCACGTAGCCGACGAGCGTCGCCGCCGTCGGCCCCACGTCGCGGATCAGGGCGAAGTTGATGATGTACGCCACCCCCGAGCCGAGCGTGCCGAGCGCCAGCATCGCCGCGAGGGCGGCGGGGGTCGGATCGGCGTGCGCCGTCCCGGCGACGAGGGCGATCGGCAGGGCGATCAGCGCGCCGATCGAGACCTGCGTCGCGGCGAGGGGGAGCGGCGCGACGCCGTGGTGCGACACGAAGTGGCGGATGTACGGGTAGGCCAGGCCGTAGCAGACGACCGCGCCGATCGCGGCGGCGACGCCGAGCGGGTCGCTCGCCCCCGCCTCCCAGGCGCCGCTCAGCAGCACGATGCCGCCGAAGCCGGCGAGCAGGCCGAGCCCCTGGGTGCGCGAGAGTCGCTCGTCGCGGAAGCTGACGAGCGTGAAGAGCGCCGCGAAGAGCGGCGTGCCGGCGTTGATCACTCCGGCCAGCGCCGAGTCGATGCGCGTCTCGGCCCAGGCGAAGAAGAGCCCGGGGAGCACGTTCAGGAGCAGCGCCACCACGACCATGTGCCGTAGCAGCGTGTGGCTGCGCGGCAGCCGAGTGCGGGTGGCGGCGCTGATGGCGAGGAGCACGACCGCGCCGATGCTGATGCGGGCGAAGGCGATGCCGACCGGGGTGAGCCACTCGAGGCCGAGCTTGATGAACAAAAAGCTACAGCCCCAGATCGCGCTGACGAGGAGGAACGGCGGCAGCCAGGCGCGCAGCGGCGGGGGGTTCTTGGGCTGGGGCATGCACGCATCGTAGGCGGCACGGCGCGATCGCGCTGCTAGCCTGTGGCGCGATGCCCGACACGCCGTCGCACGAACGCGGTTCCGCGCGCACGATCCTGGTGGTGAACCCCGCCGCGGGCGGCGGTCGCGCGGCGCGCGCGCTTGACCGCGTGCTCGACGCGCTGCGCCCCTGGGGCGAGTTCGAGATCGCCGTCACGCGCGCCGGCGAGCGCCGCCCCGCGGAGCGGCTCGTGCGCTCGGCCGTCGCCGGCGGCGCCGCGCGCATCGCCGTGCTCGGCGGCGACGGCACGGCGAGCGAGGCGCTCAACGGCCTGCTGCTGCCGAACGGCGAGATCGCGCCCGTCGAGCTCGCGCTGCTCCCCGCCGGCACCGGGCGCGACTTCGCGCGCAGCGCCGGCCTGCCGCGCGACCCGGTCGCCGCCGCACGCGCCGCCGTCGCCGCGCACGCGCCGCGCGCCGTCGACGTGGGCGAGATTCGTCTCTCCGACGGCGGCCGCCGCCTCTTCCTGAACGTCGCCTCGTTCGGCGTGAGCGCGCGCATCGCCCACGCGCTCGAGGAGCATCCCGACCTGAAGCGCCGCGCCGGCGCGCTCGCCTTCGGCCTGGCGACGCTGCGCGCGGGGCTCGCCTACGCGCCCGACGACGCGGAGATCGCGGTCGACGGCGAGGCGCCGCTCCGCGGCCCGACCGCCGCGGTCGCGATCGCCAACGGCGGCTGGTTCGGCGGCGGCATGCATGTCGCGCCGCGCGCCCGCATCGACGACGGCGCCCTCGAGGTGGTGCGCTTCGGCGACCTCGCGCGCCGCGACTTCGCGCTCAGCTTGCCGCTGCTCTACCGCGGCACCCACGAGTCGCACCCGCGCGTGTCGATGTCGCGCGGCAGCGTCGTGGTCGCCGCGCCGCGCGGCGACGGCGGGCGCGCGATCGAGATCGAGGCCGACGGCGAGGTGGTGGGCGAGCTCCCCGCGACGTTCGCGGTGCGCCCGGGGGCGCTTCGGCTGCTCGCCTGAGCGCCCCGCGCTCCCGGCGGGGCGGCGACTAGTTCTTCTTGCGCCCCTTGCGCTTGCCGCGGACGGGCGAGCTCTTCTCGTGCGGGCGGTCGACCCGCTTCCAGCGCAGCCCCGAGAGGCGCTTGCCGAACCAGGCGCGCTGCTCGTCGTGGAGCACGGTCGTGCCGGCGACGCTCACCGCGCCGCTCGCCACCGCGAGGGGGATCAGGTGCCCGGTCGGATCGGCCGCCGCGACGACGACGAGCGCCGTCGAGACGCCGCCGACCGTGCCGATGCGCATCGCGCGCCCGAGGTTCGTGGCAACGATGCGCGCCTCCTCGAAGAGGGCGGCGCCGAGCATGATCAAGATCGGCAGGGCGAAGATCCACGGCTGCAGCTGCAGGTTTTCCATGGCGCACAGGGTAGCCGATCCGCGGTGCCCCGAATCGTGGCACGATGCGCGCATGGCACGGAAGCTGCTCATCGCCCTCGGCGTGGTCGCCGCGCTCGTCGTGGGCGCCTGGGTGCTGGTGATCGCCCCGGCCGCCAACCGCCTCGCGACCGAGCAGCTCGTCGCCGCCGGCTTCGACGGCGCGACCGTCGAGATCCACGCCGACGGCCTGCGCGTGACGATCCCCGAGATCCCCGCCGGCGAGGGCGGCTCCGGCGTGAGCGCCAGCGGCCTCGTCGTCGACATCGGCGGCCTCGGCGTCGACGACATCCAGGCGCTCACCGGCGGCTCCGGCGGCTTCGCGCTCCCCGCCGGGACCACGCTCGACATCCGCGCGGCGAGCGCGACCGTTGCCACCACCTCCGGCCCGCTCGGCCTGGGCGACCTCTCGCTCGTCGGCAACGACACGAGCGCGCAGTTCTCGGCGCTCATCGACGCGGCGGTCGCCGAGCGCCTGCAGGGCGCGGCCACGGGGAGCGTCGTGACCCTCCCCTTCGACGATCGCGGCATCACCCTCACCGGGGCGACCTTCACCGCCGAGGGGGGCAAGGTGCGCCTCGCCGGCACGATCGACATGGCCGCGCTCCTCGGCACGCTCGGCGGCGAGTAGCCCGCTACCCTCCCCGCATGAGCGTCGCCCGCCGCGCCCTCGCGCCCCTGCTCGCCGCGGCCCTCGGCGTCGTCGCCACCGCCGCCGCGCCCCGCGGCCTGGCCGTCTCCACCATCTATGTCGGCCCCGGCGGGGGGAGCGGCGGCTGCGCCGCGCCCGCCCACGCCACGATCGACGGCGCCATCGCCGCCGCGACCTCGGGCGACACGATCCACGTGTGCGCGGGGACCTACACCCAGGCGACGAGCTACCTGACGGGGACGCTCCGGATCGAGGGCGACGGGATCGGGCAGACGATCGTCGAATCGGACGGATCCACGAACCGCGCATTCACCATCCCCGGCGACGCGTCGAACGTGATCACGATCGCCGATCTCACCATCCGCGATATCACCACGGACGACGTGGGGGCCGGGATCTACGCCGGCGGCGCCAGCACCCTCACCGTCGAGCGCGTGCGCTTCAGCGTCTTGGAGACCAACGGCTTCGCGGGCGGCGCGCTCTTCGCCGACGGGGTCACGCTCACCATTCGCGACAGCCAGTTCGTCGGCAACAGGGCAAACGGCGACGCCGCCGTGCACTGCCAGGACGTTTGCGACGTGGAGGTCAGCGGCACGCTCTTCACAGACAACGTCGCGACCAGCAACCCCGCCTCGGCGCTCTTCGTGTACGACGGGACCGTCGAGGTGTGGAACAGCACGTTCATCAACAACACCGGGCCGGAGATGCAGCTCGCGATCTCGTCGGCGGTGTTGCGCAACGTGACGATGCTCAGCCAGGGGAGCGGCATCTTGATCACCCCGGGCGAGGGGAGCGTCGAGATCCACGAGTCGATCATCGCTGGCAGGGAGAGCCCGATGGCACCTCCCGCGACCTGGCACGGCGCGAACCTCGCCAGCCATCCCGCCGACGGCGCGAGCCTGCACGCCACCTGGGCGCAGATCGTCGGCGGCGAGACCCCGGCGATCACGACCGTCGGCGACACGCAGGTGTTCGCGCTCTTCGATGGTCACCCTGCCGCCGGTGCGGGCGACAACGCCGAGTGCGCTGCGGCGCCGGTGAGCGGCGTCGACCAGACGGGCGCGGCGCGCCCGCAGGGCGCCGACTGCGACCTGGGCGCCTACGAGACCGCGTATGTCGCTGCGGCGCTGCCCCCCACAAGCGCTCCGTCGTCACCGCTCGTCGACGCGCTGACCGTCGCCCTGCTCGCCCTCGCGGCGCTCGTCGCGGCCGAGGGGGCGCTGCGCGGCGTCGGTACTACACTGCGCGGGTGAGCACCTCCGCACGCGCCCGCTGGATCGGCCTCGCCTGCCTCGCGCTGGGGCTGGCGATGATCATCGTCGACACCTCGATCGTGAACGTCGCCGTGCCACGCATCATCACCGACCTGAAGATCACGCCGAGCGCCGCGGAGTGGGTGAACAGCAGCTACGCGCTCGTCTTCGCCGCGGCGCTGATCACCCTGAGCCGCGTCGGCGACATCATCGGCCAGCGCACGCTCTACATCGGCGGCACGGCGCTCTTCGCCGTCGCGTCGGTGCTCGCGGCGCTCGCCCCTACCGGCGAGCTGCTCATCGGCGCGCGCCTGTTGCAGGGGCTCGGCGGCGCGGCGATGGCCCCCTCGACGCAGAGCATCGTCAACGCCACCTTCCGCGGCAAGGACCGCGCGATCGCCTTCGCCATCTACGGCTCGGTGATCGGCGGCATGGCCGCGCTCGGCCCGGTGATCGGCGGCTGGCTCACCACCAACGCCTCGTGGCGCTGGGCGTTCGGCGTCAACCTGCCCGTCGCGATCGTCGCCGTGATCGGCACGCTGCTCACCGTCGCCAACACGCGCACGGAGCGCGCCAGCCGCGGCTTCGATGTGGGCGGCGTGGTGCTGATCACCCTCGGCCTCAGCGGCATCGTCTTCGGCCTGATCGAGGGCTACACCTACGGTTGGTGGGCCCCGTCGGCGACCTTCGCCGGCGATCCGGCGTGGGCCTGGTGGCCGAGCGACGCGGTGTCGGTGGTGCCGGTCGCGCTCGCCCTCGGCGCGGCCTCGCTCGTCGCCTTCGCGCTCTACGAGCGCGCCCGCCTCCGCGCCAAGCGGACGGTGCTCATCGACTTCACGCTCTTCTCCATCCCCACCTTCCGCTACGGCAACATCGCCGGCACGATCGTCTCGCTCGGCGAGTTCGGCGTGCTCTTCGCCATCCCGCTCTACCTCGCCGCGGTGCAGCAGTACAGCGCCTTCGAGACCGGGCTCTGCTTCGTGCCGCTGGCCCTCGGATCGTTCATCGCCGCGCCGATGGCCCCGTCGCTCACGCGCCGCTACGGCGCGCGCCGCGTGGTGACGCTCGGCATGGCGCTCGAGGCGGTCGGCATCGGCGCGATCGCGCTGCTCATCTCGCCCGACACCACCGGCCTGCAGCTGCTCGTGCCGTTCCTCGTGTACGGCATCGGCGTCGGCTTTGCCACGGCGCAGTTGGCGAGCGTCACCCTCGCCGATGTCGACATCCCGCGCGCGGGGATCGCCTCGGGCACCAACTCCACCACGCGCCAGATCGGCTCGGCGCTCGGCATCGCGATTATCGGCACGACGCTCTTCACCCTGATCGGCGAGCAGTCGCGCAGCGCCCTCGAGGCGCTCCCCGAGCTGCAGGCGGCACCGCCGACGGTGATCGGCGGGATCGTCGAGGCGATGAAGGCGTCGGCCGGCCAGGCGCTCCCCGAGATCGCCAAGAGCCCGATGCTCGCCGGCAGCCCCGAGCTCGCCGCCAAGATCACCGCCGCCCTGGAGCAGGCCTTCGCCGACGCCGCCCGCGGCGCCGGGATCGTCGCCTTCGCCTTCGTCTGCCTCGGTCTCGCCGCCAGCCTCGCCCTGCCGAAGGAGCGCCCGGACAGGTAGTCGCCGCGCGGCGCCCGCCACATCGCGGGCGTATGCTCAGCCCCATGGACAGCGCAGAGATCCAGGCAGCGGCGCGGGCAGCCCAGGCGGCCGCCGATGCGGCATGGGTGAACCCGCGCGACCCGGCCAAGGCGCTCGGCCCCGACGGGAAGCCGGCCCGCAGCCGCCGCGCCCCGAAGTGGGCGGACGTCCCCGACGAGCAGTGGGACGACTGGCGCTGGCAGCTGTCGAACCGCGTCAACACCCTCGACGAGATCGGCGAGATCCTCGAGCTGACCGACGACGAGCGCGCCGGCCTCTCGGCTGAGGGGAAGTTCCGCGTCGACATCACGCCGTACTTCGTCAGCCTCATCGACCCGAAGGACCCGAACGACCCGATCCGCCGGCAGGTGATCCCCGTCGGCTCGGAGCAGCAGGCCTTCACCGCGATGATGGAGGACTCGCTCGGCGAGGACCGCCACTCGCCGGTGCCGGGGCTGGTGCACCGCTACCCCGACCGCGTGCTGATGCTCGTCACCACGCAGTGCGCCTCGTACTGCCGCTACTGCACGCGCTCGCGCATCGTCGGCGACCCGACGCAGAACTTCAACAGCAAGGACCACGAGGCGCAGCTCGAGTACCTGCGGCGCACGCCGCAGGTGCGCGACGTGCTGATCAGCGGCGGCGACGGGCTGACCCTCGCGCCGAAGCTCTTCGAGAAGATCCTGCGCGGCCTGCGCGAGATCCCGCACATCGAGATCATCCGCATCGGCTCGCGCGTGCCCGTGTTCATGCCGCAGCGCGTCGACGACGACCTGTGCGAGATGCTCGCCAAGTACCACCCGCTCTGGATGAACCTGCACTTCAACCACGCGCAGGAGATCACGCCGGAGGTTTCGCGCGCGGTCGACAAGCTGACGCGGGCGGGGATCCCGGTGGGGAACCAGTCGGTGCTGCTCGCCGGCGTGAACGACTGCGTGCACACGATGCGCCGCCTGGTGCACAAGCTCGTCGAGAACCGCATCCGCCCGTACTACATCTACCAGTGCGACCTGGTCGAGGGGTCGGGGCACTTCCGCACCCCGGTGGGGAAGGGGCTCGAGATCATCGAGGGGCTGCGCGGCCACACGAGCGGCTACGCCGTGCCCACCTACGTGATCGACGCGCCCGGCGGCGGCGGCAAGATCCCGGTGATGCCGAACTACCTGATCAGCTACTCCGACCACAAGGTCGTGCTGCGCAACTACGAGGGCTACATCACCACCTACGAGGAGCCCGAGCACTACACGCGGCACGACGCGGCGAAGTGCGCCGACTGCCGCGCCGCACGCCCCGAGCCGGGGCAGGAGGGCGTCTTCGGCCTGCTCGCCGGCCACCAGATGTGGATCGAGCCGAAGGGCTTCAGCGAGCTCCACACCCGCGGCAACACGCAGGCGCACCGCCTGCAGGACCCGTCGAAGTGGCAGCCGCTCGGCATCGGCGGCGCCGTCGAGGGGAGCGTCGGCAGCGACCTGCGGGTGCTGCCCGCTGGCACGGAGGAGCGTCCCAAGGAGGGCGAGCCGACCGCCGCCGCGCACGGGGAGCTGCTCTAGCCCGCGATGAGCACGGGCGATCGCGCGACCATCCCCCTCCCCTGGCCGCCGGTCATCGCCGAGGCGCGGTCGCCCTTCACCGCGGTGCGCGTCGCGGCGCTGCTCCTCGGACGGCCGCGCGGCGTGCGCGAGCGGGTCGCCGACATCGCCGACGCCCTGAACGCCGCGCACGTCGACTGGCTCTTCGAGCGCCTCGTCGTCGCCGACGAGCTGCTGCAGCTGCAGGCGAACTGGTTCGGCGACTTCCGCACCACCACCGGCTTCATCGTCGAAGACGGCGAGCGGG
>JBEGQU010000064.1:0-16248 GCA_041180765.1 Chloroflexota bacterium | reverse complement strand
AGGGCGAGGTACTTCGAGATGGCCGCGGTCAGCGACGTCTTGCCGTGGTCGATGTGCCCGATCGTGCCGATGTTGACGTGCGGCTTCGACCGCTCGAACTTCTGCTTCGCCATCTCGATCTCCTCCTTCTCTGCCTAACTGCCTAGATGCTGCACATTGACGACGGCGCCGGTCAGGCCTGCGCCGCAGACTTGGACTTCGCCACCAGTTCCGTCGCGATGTGCGCGGGAACCTCGGCGTAGTGGGAGAGCTCCATCGAGAAGGCCGCTCGACCCTGGGTCATCGATCGGAGATCCGTAGCGTAGCCGAACATCGTCGCAAGCGGGACGTTCGCCTTGACGACCTGGGTGGTGCCGCGATTCTCCATCCCGAGGACCTGGCCGCGGCGGCTGTTGAGGTCGCCCATCACGTCGCCGAGGAACTGCTCCGGCATGGTCACCTCGACCCCCATGATCGGCTCGAGCACCGCCGGGTCGGCCTTGGGGAAGGCATCCTTGAGGGCCATGGAGCCGGCGATCTTGAACGCCATCTCCGAGGAGTCGACGTCGTGGTACGAGCCGTCGACGAGCGTCACCTTCACGTCGACGCCGGGGAAGCCGGCGTAGATGCCGGTCTGGAGCGCCTCGCGCATTCCCTCGCTGATCGGCTTGATGAACTCGCGCGGGATCACGCCGCCGACGATCTTGTCTTCGAAGACGTAGCCGCTCCCCTTCTCGCCGGGCTCGGCGACGATGACGGCGTGGCCGTACTGCCCCTTGCCGCCGGACTGGCGGACGAAGCGACCCTCGCCGGTCGCGCGCTTGCGGATCGTCTCGCGGTACGAAACGGAGGGGCGGCCGATGTTGGCGGCGACGTTGAACTCGCGGACCATGCGGTCGACGATGATGTCGAGGTGCAACTCGCCCATCCCGGCGATGCGGGTCTGGCCCGACTCCTGGTCGGTGTGCACGCGGAAGGTCGGATCCTCCTCGGCGAGGCGCTGGAGGGCGACGCCCATCTTCTCCTGGTCCGCCTTCGTCTTCGGCTCGACGCTGAGCTCGATGACCGGATCCGGGAAGGTCATGCGCTCGAGCATGATCGGGTTCTCGGGGTCGCACAGGGTATCGCCGGTGAAGGTCTCCTTGAGGCCGATCGCCGCGGCGATGTCGCCGGCACGTACCTCCTCGACCTCCTCGCGGCTGTTCGCGTGCATGCGCAGGATGCGGCCGATGCGCTCCTTCTTCCCCTTCGCGGGGTTCAACACGTAGGAGCCCGCCTTGATCACGCCGGAGTAGACGCGGAAGAAGCCGAGCTTCCCGACGAACGGGTCGGCGGCGATCTTGAAGGCGAGCGCCGCGAACGGGGCGTTGTCGTCGACCGGGCGGGTCAGCACGACCTCGCTGTCGCGCGGATCGGTCCCCTGGACGGCGGGGACGTCGGTCGGGCTCGGCAGGAAGTCGACGACCGCGTCGAGCATCGGCTGGACGCCCTTGTTCTTGAGCGCGGAGCCGGTGAGCACGGGCACGAGCTTGTAGCCGAGGGTTCCGGCGCGGATCCCCTCTCGGACCTGCTCCGGCGCGAGGGTACCGTTCTCGAGGTAGGCCTCGGTGAGCTTGTCGGTCTGGCCGGCGGCCTGCTCCACGAGGAAAGAGTGCCACTTTTCGGCATCGGCCTTCAGCTCGTCGCGGACCGGGCGGCGCTCGATCTTCTCCCCCTTGTCGTCGTGGTAGACGATCTCCTCCATGGCGATCAGGTCGATCACGCCCTCGAACTTGTCCTCGAGGCCGATCGGCAGCTGCAGCGGCACCGCGTTCGCGCCGAGGCGGTCCTTGATCATGTCGAAGCAGCGCCAGAAGTCGGCACCGGTGCGGTCGAGCTTGTTGATGAAGCAGAAGCGCGGCACCGCGTGGCGGTCGGCCTGGCGCCAGACGGTCTCGGACTGCGGCTCGACGCCTGCGACACCGTCGAAGACGACGACCGCCCCGTCCAGGACGCGCAGCGACCGCTCCACCTCGACCGTGAAGTCCACGTGTCCGGGCGTATCGATGATGTTGAGCTGGTGGTCGCGCCAGTAGGCCGTGGTCGCCGCCGCGGTGATCGTGATCCCGCGCTCCTGCTCCTGCGCCATCCAGTCCATGGTGGCCGCACCCTCGTGCACCTCGCCGATCTTGTGGATCTTCTTCGTGTAGAAGAGGATGCGCTCGGTCGTCGTGGTCTTGCCCGCGTCGATGTGGGCGATGATGCCGATGTTGCGGATGCGCTCGAGCGGCGTCGTGCGGGCCATGCTGCCTCCTAGAACCGGAAGTGGCTGAAGGCCTTGTTCGCCTCCGCCATCTTGTGGGTCTCTTCGCGGCGCTTCACGGCCGCCCCGAGGTTGTTGGATGCATCGATGAACTCGGCGGCGAGCTTGTCGGCCATGTTCTTGCCGTTGCGCTTGCGCGCGGCCTGCACGAGCCAGCGAACGCCGAGGCTGAGGCGACGCTCGCCGCGGATCTCGACCGGCACCTGGTAGGTTGCGCCGCCGACGCGGCGCGGCTTGACCTCGATGAGCGGGGTGGCGTTACGCAGCGCGGTGTCGAGCACCTCGAGGCCCGGCTTGTTCGCCTGCGCCTCGATGCGCTCGAGCGCCTGGCGCATGATGCGCTCGGCGAGGCCGCGCTTGCCGCTGAGCATCACCTTCACGACGAATCGGTCGATCGTCTTGTTGGCGGGGACGATCTCGTACTTCAGCTTGCGCGGGACAGTCGTGCGGCGGGGCATCGGCTACTTCTTCTTCGCCGCGGCCTGCTCGACCTTGGCGCCATACTTCGAGCGGCTCTGCTTGCGGTCCTTGACGCCGGATGCGTCGAGCGCGCCGCGCACGATGTGGTACTTGACCGAAGGGAGGTCCTTCACGCGGCCGCCGCGGACGAGCACCACGCTGTGCTCCTGCAGGTTGTGGCCGATCCCGGGGATGTAGGCGGTGACCTCCATCTGGTTGGTCAACTTCACGCGGGCGATCTTGCGGAGCGCGGAGTTCGGCTTCTTCGGCGTCATGGTGCGCACGATCAGGCAGACGCCGCGCTTCATGGGGGCACCCTCAGTCGGCTCCTGCCGCTGCTTGATGCCGTTCCAGTTCTTGCGGAACGCAGACGCCTTGATCTTCGAGACCTTCGTCTTGCGCCCCTTCCGGACGAGCTGGTTGATCGTAGGCACGATTCGCGCGCGCTCCTTCAGGCTCTTCTCTTCGGCGTGATGTCTGGGGTGCGAAAGCACCCAGTGGCACGGACAGCGGAGAGTACCAGTCCCGCACGTAGGGTGTCAAAGCGCCCCGCCTCCGGACGGCGTGCACAGCCCGTGAACTGTTCCACCCGCTGGCGGCGAATTGTTACGGTACTCCTAGCCGGCCGTGACGGCTAATTGTTACCTTCGCTGCCCCCCTCCGGCGCAAAGGGGTTCTCCCCCTCCTCGGCGGCCGGGCGCTCCTCGGTGAGCAGTGCGACCAGGTTCGAGACGTCGTCTGCCGCGACCTCGCCCCCCTCTGCGTCGAGGAACGGGTTGTGCTCGCCCTGGCCGAAGCCCTCGGGGAGCGCCCCGCCGAGCAGCGCCTCCGCGGCGGCGATGCGCTCGCGCTCCTTGCGCGCCGCGATCTCCGCCGGGGCACCCGTCCCCGCGGGGATGAGCTTGCCGACGATGACGTTCTCCTTGAGCCCCGCGAGGCGATCGCGATGGCCGCCGATCGTCGCCTCGGTGAGCACCCTCGTCGTCTCCTGGAAGGAGGCGGCCGAGAGGAAGCTCTCCGTCGCGAGAGAGGCCTTCGTGATGCCGAGGATCCCGACGACCGCCGACGGGGCGATGCCACCCTGGGCGATCGTGCGCTTCGCCTCGGCGAGGAACTGCGCCCGGGTGACCACCTGCTCGGGCAGGAACGCCGAGTCGCCGGGGTACTGCACGACGACCTTCGAGAACATCTGCCGCGCAATGACCTCGACGTGCTTGTCCGAGATCGAGACGCCCTGCGACTCGTAGACCTGCTGGACCGCGGAGACGAGGTCGAGCCGCGCCGCGAGCGACCCCTCTGCGTCGAGGGTGTCCTTGATCGACATGGCGCCGTCGCGCGTGATCAGCTCGCCCGCGTTGATCCGCCCGCTTGCCACCGCGTCGGTGAACTCCACCGCGAGGTCGAACGGGCCGTGGACGTCGAGGTCGTCGCCCTGGAAGTCGCCGGTGATCCGGAACGGACCGTCGACACTGTCGATCGACCAGAACTTTCGCCCGCTCTTCTCGCCAGGCTTGCGCTTGCTCTCGAGGACCAGGACGCCGTCGAACGGCGCCTCGACGTCGGGGTTCGAGAGGATGATCTCGCCCTTCTGCACGCTCGCCAGGTTCGGCACCTTCACGACTTGCCCGTCGATCAGGTAGTCCCCGGCGAGCGATGCACCGCGCAGGGTGCCGTTCGTCGTCGCCCCGACCTTGCCGTCGGCGCGGTCGCTGCTCTTTCCCTCCGCCGTCTCGGACCAGCTGTAGAGCACGTCGCCGCGCTCCACGTACTTGCCGATCTTGACGCCCGGATAGAGCCACATGTAATCGCGCACCGGGAGGTGCGTCTCGACGATCTCCTGGTCGGGGCGCACGCGCACCTCGATCGTCGGCGCGGCCTCTGCGGCCCGTCCGCTCGACTTCTTCTGCTTCGTCGAGCCCTTCGTGACCGAACCGGTGATGCGCGCCTTCTCCTGGACGTAGCGCGGCATGCGCGCCTCGAGGAGCTCCTCGATGCGCTCGAGGCCGCCGAGCAGGGTGCGCGAGCTGCCACCGGCCGCGTCGGCGCCGGAGCCAGAACCGGTCACGTCGACGGCAACGTCGATCTCCTTGAACATCGGCACGGGGGTGCGCTGCTTCGCCATCTTCGGGCGCTGCAGGAGGATCGGCGCCTCCTCGGCGACGACCTTCTTCCCCTCGCGCGAGGCCTCGTCGACGATCTTCAGGATCTGCTTCAGGTCCTTCGCGCCGATCTTCACCGTCTCCTCGCCGGCCTGGATCACCTTGCCGAGCACCGCCTGCTCGAGGGCGGCCTCGACGGCCGCCTTTCCTCCGCTCTTCGGCAGCTCGCGGCGGGTGCGCTGCACGTACTCGAACTTCGCGAAGAGGGCCGCGTCGATCGGCAGGAGCTTCTTGTCGGCCTTCTTGCGCCGCGCGGTTCCCCGTGTCGCGCTGCGGTCGCGGGCGAGGATGTCGGCCTTGGTCGCATACGAGCCGTCGTCGTTGAGCTCATAGCGGTTGCCGTTCTCGTCGACGTAGTTCTCCATGACGGGGAGTCCGTCGGGGCCGACGACCGGCACCTCTCGCTCCTCGTACGTGACGAGCTGCTGCCCGGTGGTCGGGTCGAGCACGGGCACCTTCTGGCGCGTGGTCTTCCCGAGCTGGCCACCGGTGTAGAACGTGCGCATGGTCAGCTGCGTACCCGGCTCGCCGATCGACTGGGCCGCCATCACGCCGACCGCTGTGCCGAGCCCCACGGGCTGGCCGGTCGCCGGCAGGACGCCGTAGCACGCGCAGCAGATACCGGTGCGCGACTCGCAGGTGAGGGGAGAGCGCACGACGACCGTGAACCCGGCGGCCCCCTCGTCCGACGTCTCCTGGATCTTCGCCGCGAGCTCGTGCGCCTGCTCGTCGGTGAGCGGCAGGGCGGCGTAGTCGGCAGACGGCTCGCGCCGGGCCAGGGTGCGCCCCCTGAGGGAGGCGAAGGCGGCGTCCCGAATCGACGCGGCGTCGATGGTGCGGCTGCGCGTCTTCAGCAGGCGCTCCATCGTCTTGCGCGAAACGAGGATCCCCAGGTCGGTGCCGCAATCCTGCTCGCTCGTGACCACGTCCTGGGCCACGTCGACGAGGCGACGCGTGAGGTAGCCGGCGTCGGCGGTGCGCAGGGCGGTGTCGGTGAGGCCCTTGCGCCCGGCGCGGACCATGTCGAAGGTCTCGCGCACCTTCATCCCCTGCTTGAAGTTCGAGGTGATCGGCACCGACGAGATGTTCATGTCGATACCGGCCGAGAGCCCGCGCATCGCGCCGAGCTGGCTCAGGGTTCCCTTGTTGCCGCGCGCGCCGGAGTCGGCCATGACGCGCACCGGGTTGAAGCGGCTGGCGTTCGCGAGCATCTTCTTCTCGAGGTCCTCTGCGGCGCGCTTCCAGACCTTGATCGTCGAGTCGTCGCGCTCGACGGTGCTGATGAGCCCGTCGCCGAACTGCTCGTAGATCGCCGCGACGGCGCGGGAGGCGTCGCCCATGATCGCCTCGCGCTCCTGCGGGGTCGGCTCGGGGATGTCGGAGAGGGCCATCGTCAGGCCGCTGCGGGTCACCCACTCGAAGCCGATCGCCTTGATACGGTCGGCGAGGTCCGCCGTGGCGGCGACGCCGTGCTGCGCGAACGAGTCCTCGAACAGCCGCGCGACGTGCTGGCGCTTCACCTCGATGTTCCGGCCGCGGGCGTCTTCCGGGAGCTCCGCGTCGAGGAGGACACGGCCCGCGGTCGTGATCCCGCGCTCGGCACCGGTGCCGACGCTGATCCGCTGGTGGAGCGTGATCGCGCCGGTTCGCAGCGCGGCGAGCGCCTCCTCGGCGTGGGCCATCGGCTCGGCGATCTCGAGCGTCTTCTGGATCGCGCGGCAGGCCTCCAGCAGCTGCGCGTCGGTCGGCTTCCCGTCGAGCAGCTTCGCGGCCGCGTCCAGGTTCGCGGCGGCGGCGCCCCAGTTCCCGGCGCCGCGCACCAGCGGGTCGAGGCACTCGAATCGGATCGCGGCGACATGGTCGCGCACGAGCGACGCGTCGGAGCGCTCGATCGCCTTCCCGATGCGCGACTCGAGGTCGCGGTCGAAGGCCTCCATCGTGAGGTAGTAGACGCCGGAGATGATGTCCTGCTTCGGCGTGATGATCGGGCTGCCGTCGGCCGGAGAGAGGAGGTTCTTCGACGAGAGGAGGATCTCGCGGCACTCCTTGATCGCCTCGGCCGAGAGCGGCACGTGGACCGCCATCTGGTCGCCGTCGAAGTCGGCGTTGAACGCGGTGCAGACGAGCGGGTGCAGGCGGATCGCGGAACCCTCGACGAGCACCGGCATGAAGGCCTGGATCCCGAGGCGGTGGAGGGTCGGCGCGCGGTTGAGCAGCACCGGGTGCCCGACGATCACCTCGTCGAGCACGGCGTAGACGTCGTCCGATCCGGACTCCGCGAGGCGTCGCGCCGCCTTGATGTTGGCGGCCAGGCCGCGCTCCACGAGCTGGCGCATGACGAAGGGCTTGAAGAGCTCGAGGGCCATCTTCTTCGGGAGACCGCACTGGTCGATCGAGAGCTCCGGGCCGGCCACGATGACCGAGCGCCCCGAGTAGTCGACGCGCTTGCCGAGGAGGTTCTGGCGGAAGCGCC
This sequence comes from Chloroflexota bacterium, assembly GCA_041180765.1. Classification (GTDB taxonomy): domain Bacteria; phylum Chloroflexota; class Limnocylindria; order Limnocylindrales; family Limnocylindraceae; genus Limnocylindrus. The sequence continues at coordinate 8,876 of JBEGQU010000064.1, read as the reverse complement.
CCTGCTTCCCCTTGAGGAGGTCGCTGAGGCTCTTGAGCCGGGCGCCGCCGGTGCCGGTGATCGCACGGCCGCGCCGGCCGTTGTCGATCAGCGCGTCGACCGCCTCCTGGAGCATGCGCTTCTCGTTGCGGACGATGATCTCGGGGGCGCCGAGCTCGAGGAGGCGCTTGAGCCGGTTGTTGCGGTTGATGACGCGGCGATAGAGGTCGTTCAGGTCGGAGGTCGCGAAGCGGCCGCCGTCAAGCTGGACCATCGGGCGGATGTCGGGCGGGATCACCGGGAGGACGGTCAGGATCATCCACTCGGGCTTGGTGTCGGAGGAGCGGAGCCCCTGCACGAGCTTGAGGCGCTTGATGAGGCGCTTCTGCTTCGGGCCGACGGCGGTGCGCACCTCGCGCGAAAGCTCGCGGGCGAGCGCATCGAGGTCGAGCTTGGCGATGATCTCCCGGATCGCCTCTGCGCCCATCCCCGCCTTGAAGACGCGGGGACCGCGGCTGCGCCCCGAGCCGAAGCGATCGTCGAGCGACCGGAAATCATCGAGCTCGCCCTCGACGCCGATCTCCGGGAGCAGCTGCAGCTCGTGGAGCGACTTGAGCGCGGCGCGCTCGGCCTCGATCTCGGCGCGCCGGCCGATCGCGGCCGTCTGGGCGTTGGAGCGCAGGCTGCTCACCTGCTCGTCGGCCTCGCGGTTGATGCGCTGCTTCGACGCCTCGGCGTCGGCCAGGATGGCATCGCGGCGGTTGGCGAAGTCCTCCTCCGCGGCGAGCGACGCCTGGGTGAGGATCGCCTGCAGGCGCGTGCGTGCCTCGCGGCCGCCCAGCGCCCCCTCGGCGACGACCACCTCACCGGTCGGCTCGAAGACGATCGCCCCCTCGGCGGAGGCCTCGTGGAGGTCGCCGATGGCGCGGTCGGTGACCTGCGCCGCCTCGCCGAGCGCCTGCGCCCGCTCGGCGCGGTCGGCCTCGAGCTGCTCGAGGCGCGCGCGCGTCTCGCGCTCGACGTCGGCGACCTGGCGCTTGACGCGGGCGTCGATCTCGGACTCCTCGCCAGCCGTGGCACCACCGCCGCGACCGCTGAGCTCGTCCTCGAGCGCGCGCAGCGCATCGGCGCGCGCCTCCTCGTCGATCGAGGTGACGATGTACTTGCCGAAGTAAAGCACCTGCTCGAGCTCGCGCGGCGTGATGTCGAGGAGCGTGGCGAGGCGGCTAGGGGTTCCCTTGAAGTACCAGATGTGCGAGACGGGGCTGGCAAGCTCGATGTGCCCCATCCGCTCGCGGCGGACGGCCGAGCGCGTGACCTCGACGCCGCACTTGTCGCAGATGATCCCCTTGTAGCGGATGCGCTTGTACTTGCCGCAGTAGCACTCCCAGTCCTTCGTCGGCCCGAAGATGCGCTCGTCGAAGAGCCCGTCCTTCTCCGGCTTCAGGGTGCGGTAGTTGATCGTCTCGGGCTTCGTCACCTCGCCCTTCGACCAGCGGCGGATGGACTCGGGCGAGGCAAGGCCGAGCTGCACCGAGTTGAAGCGATTCACGTCGATCATCCGCGGGTGCCTCCGTCCTGCTTCACTTAGTCCTCGTAGCCGAAGAGATTGAGGGCGCCGTTGCCGTAGGTCTGCATCGCGACCTCGTCGGTCAGGTCGACCTGCTGGTCCTGCTCGTCGAGCACCTGCACGTCGATGCCGAGCCCCTGGAGCTCGCGCGTGAGCACGCGGAACGACTCCGGGACGCCCGCCGGCTGGATCGCCTCGCCCTTGACGATCGCCTCGAACGCCTGGAGGCGGCCGGGGACGTCGTCCGACTTGAAGGTGAGCAGCTCCTGCAGCGTGTTCGCGGCGCCGTAGGCCTGGAGCGCCCAGACCTCCATCTCGCCGAAGCGCTGGCCGCCGCGCTGCGCCTTGCCGCCGAGCGGCTGCTGCGTGATCAGGCTGTACGGCCCGACCGAGCGCGCGTGGATCTTGTCGTCGACCAGGTGGTGGAGCTTGAGCAGGTAGGCGATGCCGACCGCCACCGGCTGGTCGAACGCGCGCCCGGTCCGCCCGTCGCGCAGGATCGCCTTGCCGTCGGGGTCGAGGTGCGCCGCGACCGACTCGTTGCGGATGTCGTCGATCGACGCGCCGTCGAAGATCGGGGTCTCGCCGCGCAGCCCCTGCGCACCGAGGGCGAGCGCCAGCTGCGCCTCCTTGAGCTGCCCGACGTTGAGGCGGCTGGTGACGCCGTGCGGGTTGAGGATCACGTCGACCGGCGTGCCGTCGGCGAGCATCGGCATGTCCTCGATCGGGAGGATCTTCGAGACGACGCCCTTGTTGCCGTGGCGCCCGGCCATCTTGTCGCCGATCGAGATCTTGCGCTTCTCGGCGACCGAGACGCGGATGAGCTTGTTCACCCCGGCCGAGAGGTCGGCGCTCGTGCGATCGAAGACCTGCACGTCGACGACCACGCCGCGGGCGCCGTGGGGCATCTTGAGCGAGGAGTCCTTGACCTCCTTCGCCTTCTCGCCGAAGATCGCGCGCAGCAGCCGCTCCTCGGCCGTGATGTCGGTCTCGCCGCGCGGCGTGATCTTGCCGACGAGGAGGTCGCCCGGCTCCACCGCGGTGCCGATCGTCACGATGCCGTCGGCATCGAGGTGCGCAAGCTCCTGCTCGGTGCGACCAGCGATGTCGCGCGTGATCTCCTCGGGGCCGAGCTTCGTGTCGCGGGCCTCGACCTCGTACTTCTCGATGTGGATCGAGGTGTAGACGTCCTCACGAACCAGCCGCTCGCTGATGATGATCGAGTCCTCGTAGTTCGCCCCCTCCCAGCTGAGGTAGGCCACCAGCACGTTCTGGCCGAGCGCGAGCTCGCCGCCCTCGGTCGAGAAGGAGTCTGCGATGACGTCGCCCGCGGCGACGGTCTGCCCGACCGAGACGCTCGGGCGCTGGTTGAGGCAGGTCCCCTGGTTCGATCGCACGAACTTGCGCAGCGGGTACTTGGTGTGCCCACCGGCGGCGTTGGCGACGACGATCTCGTCCGAGGTGGCGGCGGTCACGGTGCCCGCCTCGCTGGCGACGACGACCTGGCCCGAGTCGCGTGCGGCGCGACCCTCGAGCCCGGTGCCGACGATCGGCGCGTGGGCGTCGATCAGCGGCACCGCCTGGCGCATCATGTTGCTGCCCATCAGGGCGCGCTGCTCGAGGTCGTTCTCGAGGAACGGCACGAGGGCGGCGGCCACGGAGAAGACCTGCTTCGGGCTGACGTCGATCAGCGTCACCTTGCTGAGCGGCAGGAGCTCGAACGAGCCGCCGGTCCGCGCGTAGATGCGATCCTCGATCTCGCCCTCGAGGCGGCCATCGGGGCCGACCTTGGCGTCGCCCGGGGCGATCACCTCGAACTCCTCGTCGTCGGCGGCCAGGTAGACGAGCTCCGGGGTGACCGTGCCGTCGACCACGCGACGGTACGGAGCCTCGATGAAGCCATACTCGTTGATCCGCGCGAACGTCGAGAGCGAACCGATCAGGCCGATGTTCGGCCCCTCGGGCGTCTCGATGGGGCAGATGCGGCCATAGTGGCTCGGGTGGATGCCACGGACGTCGAAGCCGGCGCGCTCGCGCGAGAGGCCGCCCGGACCGAGGGCGGAGAGGCGGCGCTTGCTCGTCAGCTCCGCAATGGGATTCGTCTGGTCCATGTACTGGCTGAGCTGCGAGCCGCCGAAGAACTCCTTGAGGGCGGCGACGACGGGCCGGACGTTCACCAGGGCGACCGGGGTCGCCTTGTCGTCCTCCTGGATCGACATGCGCTCGCGGATGACGCGCTCCATGCGCAGCAGCCCGATGCGGAGCGCGTTCTCGATCAGCTCGCCGTTGCCGCGGATGCGGCGGTTGCCGAGGTGGTCGACGACGTCGGGGCGCGGGTTGGTGATCTCCGAGAAGAGGATGTTCGCGAAGATCAGGAGCAGGTCGTCGAGCGTGAGGGTGCGATGCGTCGCGCCGGGGAGCTGGCGCCCCATCGTGTGCGAGATGGTGGCGAGGCGGCGGTTGACCTTGAAGCGGCCGACCTTGCCCAGGTCGTAGCGGCGCTCGTTGAAGAAGAGCCCCTCGACGAAGTTCTTGGCCGCCTCGCCGGTGGCGGGCTCGCCGGGTCGCAGGCGCTTGTAGATCTCGGCGAACGCCTCGCTGCGCGAGAGGGAGCTCCCCTTCTCCTTGCCGAGGCGGCGCTCCGCCTCGAACGTCGCGGCGACGAGGCCCTCGACCTTCAGCCGCGCGTCATCGCCGTACGGGGCGAGCGCGGCGTAGAGCGGCACGAGCGACTCGACGATCGCGTCGTCGCTCTCGGCGCCGAAGGCCTTCAACAGCGCGGTCGCGGGGATGCGGCGCTTGCGATCGACCTTGACGTAGATCGCATCGCGGTAGGTCTCGAACTCCAGCCATGCGCCGCGCTGCGGGATCACCTTCGCACCCCAGAGGCGGCGCGTCGAACCGATCGTCGCAGCATCAACCTCGTAGCTGAAGATCACGCCGGGCGAGCGGACGAGCTGCGACACCACGACGCGTTCCGCGCCGTTCACGATGAACGTGCCCTGGCTCGTCATCCAGGGGAAGTCGCCCATGAAGATCTCCTGTGCGCGGATCTCGCCGGTCTCGAGCATCTTCAGCTCCGTCTTCACCATGAGCGGCCGGGCGTAGGTGGCATCCTTGAGCCGCGCCTCGTCCTCGCTCATCTTCGGCGCCTTGAACTCGTAGTCGAGGAAGTTCAGCTCCATGCGCTTCCCGGTGAAGTCCTTGATCGGGCTCACCTGGCGGAAGAGTTCCTCGAGCATCGTGCGCTCCCCGGCGGGGAGCGGCTGCGACCCGGGGATCCACTGCGGACCGACGAGGCGCGTGAACGAGCGCGTCTGCGGGGTGACGAGGTTGGGGATCGAGAGCGAATCGCCGATGCGCGAATACGACTTGCGGCCGCCGGAGGCGCTGGCGGTGGCGGCGTTGCGAGTCGGCATGCGGCGGCTCCTTCGTCGATCTGGCTGCTCGGCGACCTGGACCTGTTGGGCGAAGGGTCATCCTAGGCGATGTCGCCGTAACTTGGCAAGTGCCCCCTCCGCCAGCCGTAGGGGCGTCGCGTGGCACGAGTCGTGACGGGGCGGGAGAAGCGCAACCCCTCCCCGCCGTGCGGCGGGGAGGGGTTCCGATTGTTACGAGGGCCGCTCCGGCCCAGGATTTGTTACTTCAGCTCGACCTTGGCGCCCGCCTCGGCAAGGGCCGCGGCGATCTTCTCGCCCTCGGCCTTCGCGATCCCCTCCTTGAGGGGCTTCGGGGCCGCGTCGACGAGGTCCTTGGCCTCCTTGAGGCCGAGGCCCGTCAGCTCGCGGACGACCTTGATCACCTGGATCTTGTTCGCGCCCACGTCCGAGAGGACCGCGGTGACGGTGTCGCCACCGGCCGCCGCAGCGGAGTCGCCGCCGCCCGCAGCCGGGGCGGCGGCCGCGACCGCCACCGGGGCGGCGGCGCTCACGCCGAACTTCTCCTCGAACGCCTTGACGAACTCCGAGAGCTCGAGGACGGTCATCTCGCTGACCGCCTCGATCATCTGGTCGGTGCTGAGCTTTGCCATGGTGGTTCTCCTTCTTTCTTTCGGTTGCCCGAAACAGCGCTTCTTCGGTCGGTACTAGGCGGCTTCGGCCTCGCGCTTCGCCTTGAGCCCGCCCAGGGCGTAGCCCAGCTTGTACAGCGGGGCGGCGAAGATCACGGCCACCTGGCGCACCGGTGCCTGGAAGGCGCCGGCCACCTTGGCCAGGAGCACCTCCCGGGACGGGAGCTTCGAGAGTGCCGTGAGCTGGCTGAGGTTGAGCACCGCCGTGCCGAGCACGGCGCCGCGAACCTCCGCAGCCGGATAGTCCTTCAGGGTCCCCAGGACCGTCTTCGCCAGCACGGCCTCGTCGCCGCGACCGAAGGCGATCGCCGTCGGCCCGGTGAGGTGGCTGGGGAGGACCGCGTCGCCCGCCTCGCTGGCGGCAACGCGCATCAGGCGGTTCTTCACCACCCGATAGGTGATCCCCTGCGCCCGCAGCGCCCGTCGGATGGCGGCGAAGTCCGCCACCGTGAGGCCACGGTACGAGGTGAGGATGAGCCCGTTGCTCTCACCCAGCTCCGCTCGGAGCCGGTCGATCGTGTCGCGCTTCTTCTGCGTCGGCACGGTTCCTCCTGGCGCAGCGCGCAGGCCGGCGCGCGGCGGCGGCTGCAGCGTGCACCCCTGCAACTCTTCGCGTCACAGGGGGCGCGCACTCCGCGAGAAACCCTCTGCCTCGGCATGCTCGCCGGCGCCCCTCGCGGGCCACCGGCTGCTTAAGGGCCCCCTTGCAGGGGCGCCGCATGCGCTCTTCGGCGAATCGTCGTATTCCATCTCCCCGGCGTCTCCGCCGGGGCGCTCCGCCGACCGAACAGGTCGGCTCGGTGGTAAGTCTACCCTCCCGGTGCCTAGCCCGCCACCGCGAGCAGGCTCGGCACGTCGACGGCGATCCCGGGGCCCATCGCCGCCGAGATGCTGACGCCCTTGATGTAGGTCCCCTTGAGGCCCGACGGCTTCGCGCGGTTCACCGCATCGAGCAGGGCGCTGAGATTGCCCACGATCTGCTCCTCGCTGAAGCTCGCCTTGGCGAACCCGAGGTGGATGATCGCCGCCTTGTCGACCTTGTACTCGACGCGGCCCGACTTGAGCTCGCCGATGGTGCGTTCCAGGTCGTTGGTGATCGTCCCCGCCTTGGGATTCGGCATCAGGCCCTTGCGGCCGAGCACCTTCCCGAGCTTGCCGACCTGCCCCATCATGTCGGGGGTCGCGATGACGACATCGAACTCCGACCAGCCGCCCTCGATCTTCGCGACCAGGTCCGCCGCGCCCACCTCCTCGGCGCCGGCCTTCGTCGCCTCGAGGGCCTTCTCGCCCTGGGCGAACACCGCCACGCGGACGCGCTTGCCGGTACCGTGGGGCAGCCCGACCGTGCCGCGCACCATCTCGTCGGACTGGCGGGGATCGACGCCGAGGCGGATGTGCACCTCGATCGTCTGGTCGAACTTCGCCGTTGCCGTCTTCTTGACGAGCGCGGCGGCCTCCTTCGGCTCGTACTGCTTCGCAGGGTCGACGAGCTTCGCCGCCTCGTTGTAGCGCTTGCCGTGCTTCGCCATGATCCGTTCCTCCTTGTCGGCCGCTGTGGCCTCCCCCTTCACCGCGGGGTTGCGGCGATCGTCAGGCGACGACCTCGACTCCCAGGGACCGTGCCGATCCCTCGATCATCTTGCAGGCCGCCTCGACGCTCGTGGCGTTCAGGTCGACCATCTTCTTCGTGGCGATCTCCAGGACCTGCGCCTTGGTGATCTTGCCGACGGTGCCGGCCTTGTGGTCGCCGGCTCCCTTCTCGATCCCCGCCGCCTTGCGGATCATGTCCGCCGCGGGCGGCGTCTTGAGCACGAAGGTGAACGAGCGGTCCTCGAAGATCGTGATCACCGCCGGGATGACCTCGCCCTTCCGGTCGGCGGTCTTCTCGTTGTACGACTTCGTGAACTCGACGATGTTGATCCCGTGCGGGCCGAGCGCGGTGCCGACGGGCGGCGCCGGGGTCGCGCCGCCGGCGGGCAGCTGCAGGGTGACGGTTGCGCGGATCTTCTGGGCCATGGTTGCTCTCCTCCTGCTCTGGGCTACAGCTTCGCGACCTGAAGCAGGTCGAGCTCGACGGGCGTCTCGCGACCGAAGATGGAGACGAGTACCTTGACCTTGCCGCGCTCGGCATCGACCTCGTCGACGGTGCCGATGAACTCCGCGAACGGCCCGTCGGTGACGCGCACCGACTGCCCCTTGACGAAGGCCACCTTGACCGCCGGGGCCTGGCCGACGCCGAGCTGGCGGAGGATCTGCTTCACCTCGGTCTCCGTGAGCGGCACGGGGTCGGTCTTCATGCCGGGAATCGCCGACCCGCCGACGAAGTTCGTCACGCCGGGGGTGTTGCGCACGACGTACCAGCTCTCGGGCTCCATGTGCATCTCCACGAGGACATAGCCCGGGTAGATCTTCTTCTGGACGGTGGTCCGGGTACCGCCGCGGATCTGGATCTCATCTTCGGTGGGGACCACGACCTGGAAGATGCGGTCGGCCATGCCCATCGTCTCGATGCGCTGCTCGAGGTTCGCCTTCACCTTGTTCTCGAACCCGGAATAGGTGTTGATGGCGTACCAGTGCCGCTTGACCGCCGTGGCGGGTCGATCGGCCTGCTGCTCGCTCGTGGTATCGGTCACGCTGCGCTCCTCGGTCTGCTGCTCAGGCGGGGTTGATGAGCTTCAGGATCTCCGTGAAGAGGAGGTCCCAGAAGGCGATGTAGAAACCGACGACCAGCGAGGCGGCGAAGACGAGCGCGGTCAGCACGCGCACCTGCTGCGCCGTGGGCCAAGCCACCTTGCGCAGCTCGGAGAACGCCTCCGCGAAGAACTTCCGGATCCGCTTCACTCGCTCGCTCCTTCTCGCTGTGCGCTCTCCCCGCACCTGCGTGCGGGGCTGGCAGGGGCGGCCGGACTCGAACCGACAACACCCGGTTTTGGAGACCGGTACTCTACCAATTGAGCTACGCCCCTATCGCTGTTGCCGCCCTACTTCGTCTCGCGGTGCACGCGCTGCACGCGGCAGCGCGGGCAGTACTTGCGGAGCTCGAGCCGATTCGGATCGTTCCGCTTGTTCTTCCGCGTCGTGTACGTGCGCTCCTTGCACTCGGTGCAGGCGAGCTGCAGCGTCGGGCGGTTCTCTGCCTTCGCCATCGTGCTACTCGACGATCTTCGTGATGGAGCCGGCGCCGACGGTGCGGCCGCCCTCGCGGATCGCGAAGCGCTGCCCGACCTCGATGGCGATCGGCGTGATGAGCTCGACGTT
>JBEGQU010000063.1:0-3462 GCA_041180765.1 Chloroflexota bacterium | reverse complement strand
CACGCCGAATGCCGGCGTCAAGAAGGGTGATGTGGTGAAGGCGGTCGTCGTGCGCACGGTCAAGGAGATCGCACGGCCGGACGGTAGCTTCATCCGCTTCGACGAGAATGCCGCCGTGCTCATCGCCAACGACGGGAACCCGCGCGGCACGCGCATCTTTGGCCCAGTCGCGCGCGAGTTGCGCGATCGCGACTACATGAAGATCATCTCGCTCGCCCCGGAGGTGCTCTGATGCGTTCGATCTACGAGGTCAAGACCGAGCTTCGCGCCGGCGACACCGTCGCCGTGCTCGCAGGGAAGGATGCCGGGAAGCGCGGCACGGTGAAGTCCCTAGTCGCCCCGGGTCGCGTGCTCGTCGAGGGGATCAACAAGGCGAAGAAGCACCAGAAGCCGCGCCAGCGCATGAGCGCCGACGCCCAGACGCCGACGATCGAGCCGGGTGGCATCATCGACACGGAGATGCCACTGGCGATCTCGAACGTCGCGATCGTCTGCCCGAAGTGCGATCGTCCGGTGCGCATCAAGGCGGCGCGCGCAGCCGATGGGGCGAAGCAGCGCCTCTGCAGCCGCTGCAAGGGCGTCCTGCCCGGCAAGGCGACCAAGGAGGTGGCCAAGTGAGCTCCGCCCTGAAGCAGCGCTATTCGGCCGAGGTCATCCCGGCGCTGAAGACTGAGTTCAAGTACCGCAACGCGATGCAGGTGCCCCGCCTCGAGAAGATCGTGGTGAACATCGGCCTCGGCGAGGCGCTGACGAACTCGAAGGCCGTCGACGCGGCGGTCGCGGACCTGGCCCTGATCACCGGCCAGCGGGCGATCGTCACCAAGGCGAAGAAGTCCATTGCGACCTTCAAGGTGCGCGAGGGCAACCCGATCGGCGCCAAGGTCACGCTGCGCGGCGAGCGTATGTGGGACTTCCTGGAGCGCCTCACCCGCGTCGCACTCCCGCGCATCCGCGACTTCCGCGGCGTCTCGGGGAAGTCGTTCGACGGGCGCGGCAACTACACGCTCGGCCTCAAGGAGCAGCTCTCCTTCCCCGAGATCGAGTTCGACAAGATCGACCGCCTGCGGGGGCTCGAGATCACCATCGTGACGACGGCGAAGAGCGACGAGGAGTCAAAGCGGCTCCTCTCCCTGCTCGGCATGCCGTTCGCGAACTGAGGAGGCTGGTATGGCGAAGAAGTCCATGGTCTTGAAGTCGGCGGCGGCGCCGAAGTTCTCCTCGAGGAAGTATCATCGGTGCTCCCTTTGCGGGCGGCCTCGGGCGTTCATGCGACGCTTCGGCCTCTGCCGCATCTGCTTCCGGGAACGCGCCCTCGTGGGCATGATCCCCGGTGTAACGAAGTCGAGTTGGTGAGAGAAGATGAACGTCACTGATCCTATTGCCGACATGCTCACGCGGATCCGGAACGCCTCGCGCGCCCGGCATGCCGAGGTGCTCGTGCCGGCGTCCAAGCTGAAGGCGCAGGTCGCCCGCATCCTCGTCGACGAGGGGTTCGTCGCCTCGGTCGAGGAGACGAAGTCCGCGCCCGAGAACTTCCTGAAGATCACCCTCAAGTACGTCGACGGCAAGGTGCCGGTCGTCTCCGGGCTCAAGCGCGTCAGCAAGCCCGGGCTCCGCGTCTACGCGGGCAAGACCGAGATCCCCCGCGTCCTCGGCGGGCTCGGCGTGGTCGTCGTCAGCACCTCGAAGGGGATCATGACCGGCGCCCAGGCGCACAAGGCCGGACTCGGGGGCGAGATTCTCGCCTTCGTCTGGTAGGAGGTCGCATGTCGCGCATCGGTCGTCGCATCATCACGGTCCCCTCGGGGGTGAAGGTCAATATCGAGGGGCGGACGGTCACCGTCACCGGCCCCAAGGGGACCCTCTCGCGCGACCTGCCGGGCGCCATCGCCGTGACGCCGCAGGGCGAGACCCTCGTCGTCACGCGGCCGAGCGACTCGAAGACCGACAAGGCCCTCCACGGCCTCTGCCGCACGCTCGTGGCGAACATGGTCGAGGGGGTCTCCGCCGGCTTCCGCAAGGACCTCGAGATCAACGGCGTCGGCTACCGTGCTGCCAAGGCGGGCAACAAGCTGACGCTCGCCCTCGGCTACAGCCACCCGATCGAGATCAACCCGCCCGCGGGGATCAGCTTCGAGGTCGACGGCCAGACGAAGGTCGCGGTGCTCGGGCACGATAAGGAGCTGGTCGGCCAGATCGCCGCCGAGATCCGCTCGCTGCGCAAGCCCGAGCCCTACAAGGGGAAGGGGATCAAGTACGCGGGCGAGGTGATCCGCCGCAAGGCCGGCAAGGCCGGCAAGGTCGGTGCCAAGTGAGCCGCGCAACCACGCGCCTCGCCTCGCGCAAGCGCCGCCACGTCTCGATCCGCATCGATGTCGCCGGCACCGCCGAGCGTCCCCGCCTGGCGATCTTCCGCAGCCTGAACCACATCTACGCCCAGGTCATCGACGACGCCAAGGGGGCAACCCTCGCCGCGGCCTCCACGCTGGACGCGCCCCTCAAGGGCGATGCCAAGCGCACCAAGGTCGAGGAGGCTGCCGCCGTCGGGACGCTCGTCGCCGAGCGCGCCAAGGCTGCGGGCGTGTCGAAGGTCGTCTTCGACCGCGCCGGCTTCAAGTACCACGGTCGCCTCAAGGCGCTGGCCGATGCTGCCCGGGCTGCCGGGCTCGAGTTCTAGGAGGGTATGGAGATGGCGCGCATCGACGCATCGAAGCTGACCCTCACGGAGAAGGTCGTCCAGATCAACCGCGTGGCCAAGGTCGTCAAGGGCGGCCGGCGCTTCACCTTCTCCGCGCTCGTCGTCGTCGGCGACGGGGCGGGGCACGTGGGCGTGGGCGTGGGCAAGGCCGGCGAGGTTCCCGAGTCGATCCGCAAGGGGACCGAGGACGCCAAGAAGCACCTGATCAAGGTTCCCTTCCTCGGCACGACGATCCCGCACGAAGTCTCGAGCGAGCATGCCGCGAGCCGCGTCCTGCTGAAGCCCGCCTCGCAGGGAACGGGCGTGATCGCGGGCGGATCGATCCGCGCGATCGTGACCGCCGCGGGGATCCACGACATCCTCTCGAAGGTCTACGGTTCTTCGAACCCCGTCAATGCGACCCGCGCGACGATGGCCGCCCTGAGCAAGCTCCGCACCGCCGAGCAGATCTCGGCTGCGCGGGGGAAGCGCGTGCGCATCCGCGTCGGCGGCCAGGAGGCAGGTGGCAACCATGGCTGACAAGATCCTCAAGGTGACCCAGGTGCGCAGCGATCTGGGCCACGTCGCACGGAACCGCGGCACGATTCGCGCCCTCGGGCTCGACCGCATCGGCCATAGCAACCTGCTCCCCGACAACGCCGCGGTGCGCGGCATGGTGCAGCAGGTCCACTTCCTCGTGCGCGTCGAGGAGCTCGAGGGGGCCGCGGCCGCCGAGGCGGCAAAGGTCGTCGCCGCCACGAAGGCGGCGAAGGCGAAGCGACCGG
>JBEGQU010000062.1:0-4034 GCA_041180765.1 Chloroflexota bacterium | reverse complement strand
AGGGCGTCGACGCGCTCGCCCGTGCCGATGTAGACGACGGGGATGCCGGCGCCGCCGGCGATCGAGAGTGCCGCGCCACCGCGCGCATCGCCATCGAGCTTCGCCAGGATCAGGCCGGTGGGATCGACGACCCCCTTGAAGCCCTCGGCGACGCGCAGCGCCTGCTGCCCGGTCGCGGCGTCGACGACGAGCAGGCGCTCGCGCGGCTGCGTGGCGTCGCGGAGGTCGCGCAGCTCCTGCATCAGCTCGCCGTCGAGCGTCGTCCGCCCGCTGCTGTCGATGATCACCAGGTCGAGGCCGAGCCGCTTTGCCGCGGCGATCGCGCGCCGACCGATCTCGGCGACGGGGGTGCCCACCGGCTCGCGATGCACCGGCACGCCGATCGAGGCGCCGAGTAGCGCCAGCTGCTCCGCCGCGGCGGGCCGGCGCGGATCGGCGGCGACGAGGAGCGGTCGACGCCCTTCCCGCACGAGGCGATGCGCGAGCTTGGCGGCGGTCGTCGTCTTCCCCGCCCCCTGTAGCCCCAGCAGCAGGATCGTCGCGGGGCGCGCGCGCAGGTCAAGTTCCCGCCCGGAGCCACCGAGCAGCTCGACGAGCGATTCGTGGACGGCGCCCAGCAGGCGCTCTCCCGCGCCGAGGCTGTCGACGACCTGGCGCTCGGTCGCGGCGCGCCTCACCCGCTCCAGCAGCGTTGCCACGACCGGCAGGGCGACGTCGGCGTTGACCAGGGCAGCGCGGATCTCGTCGAGGCCGGCCTCGAGATCGGCGGCGCTGATCCGGCCGCGGCCGCCGATGCGGTTGAGCGACGCGCGCAGGGCGGATCCGAGTCCCTCGAACATGCGGAGAGTGTACGCTCCCCGAATGCCCGAACGACGACCAGCCACCCGGCCCGCGACCCTCACGCGCGAGGTGCGGCGCGACGTGCGGCTCCTCATCGGCGCGCAGAGCATCTCGACCTTCGGCTCCTTCATCACGCGGTCCGCCCTCCCGCTGCTGGCGATCATCGGCCTGCACATCGGCGCCGCCGAGGCGGCCCTCCTCGCCGCCGCCGACCTGATCGCCGCTGCCCTGGTCAGCCAGGTCGCCGGCGTCTGGGTCGATCGCCTCCCCCGTCGCCCCGTGCTCGTCGCAGCCGACCTCTTCCGCGCCGCCCTCCTCGCCTCCATCCCCGCGGCCGCCGCGCTCGCGGGGGGCGTGAGCCTGCCGCACCTGATCGCCGTGAGCGCCCTCTCCGGCGCGACGACGACGATCTTCGACATCGGCGAGCGCAGCTACCTCGCGGGGCTCGTGGATGCTCCCGCGCTGCGCGCCGTGCTCGGCCAGGTGCTCGCGATCCGCGGTGCCGCGGAGTTCTTCGGCTTCGGCGCAGCGGGGATCCTGATCACCCACGTCGGCGGACCGGCGGCGATCGGCATCGATGCGCTGACCTACCTGGTCTCGGCCCTGGTGCTGGCGGGACTGCGCGTGCGCGAACCCGCCCTTCCGCCGGCGAGCGCGCGCCGAACCGTGCGCAACGAGCTCGCCGATGGGCTCGGGCGCACCTGGGCGGTGTCGATCCTCCGCCCGCTGCTCGCCTCGGCGTTCGTCGTCGGCGTCTACTTCGGGCTCTTCCGCTCCTCGTACCTGCTCTTCCTGGCCAACGGGCTGCACCTACAGCCGGACGCCATCGGCTGGATCGCCGCAATCGGCGGGCTGGCCGCGCTGGGCGGCGGCGCGCTCACCGAACCGCTCTCGCGCGCGCTCGGCGCAGGCCGGGCCATCGCGGTGAGCCTCGGCTTTGTCGGCATCGGCCTCGCGCTCGTGCCGACGGCGGCGCTGCTCCCCGCGGCCGCCCTCCCGCTCCTCGTCGGCCACCAGCTGCTGAGCGACGGCTTCGAGGTGGTCTGGGAGGCGAACCAGGGGGCGATCCGGGGGCGCGTGATCCCCGCTGCCTACCAGGGGCGCGCAAACGCGGCGTTCGACGGCGTCGGCATCCTCGGCAGGCTCTGCGGCATCGTCGCCGGCGGGGTCATCGGCTCCTCTGCCGCCGGCAGTGGTGCAGCGCTCCTCGTCGGCGGCGCGGCCGCCGTGCTGGTCGGGCTCTCGATCGGGCTCGGCGCGATCGGCCGCGTGCATAACGTGGGCGACCTGCCGGCCGCGAGAGCCTGACGCCGGGGGCGGCTAGGCGGCCGACGCCCCTCCGTCGCCGAGCAGTCCGTCGGCAAACGACGCCGCGTCGAAGGGCACGAGGTCGAGCGCACCCTCCCCCACCCCGAGCCACCGTACCGGGAGGCCGAGTTCGCGGCGCACCGCGAGGGCGATTCCCCCGCGCGCACCCGCATCCATCTTCGTGAGCACCACCCCGTCGACGCCCGCCGCCGCATCGAATCCGCGTGCCTGCGCCAGCCCGTTCTGGCCGGCCGTCGCATCGAGCACCAGCAGCACCTCGACCGCGGCCCCCGGGGCGAGTCGCGAGATCACGCGCCGCATCTTCGCCAGCTCCTCCATGAGCGAGGTGCGCGTCTGCATGCGTCCGGCGGTATCGATGATCACCGGGGCGAGGTTGCGCGCTGCCGCCATCGTCAGTGCGTCGTGGATCGCCGCGGCGGGGTCGCCCCCTGCACGCCCCTCGCTGATCGGCACCCCCTCGCGCTGCGCGAGCAGGCGCAGCTGGTCGATGGCCGCCGCACGGAAGGTATCGGCGGCGACGAGGAGCGGCGTCGCGCCAGCGGCGCGGGCGCGCGCGGCGAGTTTCGCCGCACTCGTGGTCTTCCCCGCGCCGTTCACGCCGACGAGCAAGACCACCTCGGCGGTCGGGGCGTCGGCTGGAGCGGGTGCAATCGTCGCGGGCTCGGCGAGCAGCGCAAGGACCTGGGCCCGCAGGGCTGCGAGCGGATCCTCCTCCCCGCCGGTGCGCACCGCGGCGACGAGCTCCCTGCTCGTGGAAAGGCCGACGTCTGCCGCGAGCAGCTGCTCTTCGAGCGCCTGCCAGTCGCGCTGCGTCGCGCCCATCCGACGGAGGAGGGACCGGATCCCCCCGCCCGGGCTCGCCGTCGCCGCGACCTCGGGGGCTGCCGCGGCGGCCCTGGCGTTCTTCTCTCGATCGTCGCCCGAGGGCTTCCGCCAGAAGGCGAGCCTCAACGTGCCGCCTCGCGCTCCGCCCGGGCGGCGTCGGCGATCCTCTTCGCCTCATCGAGCCGGAGGCCGAAGACGCGCGAGGCCGCATCCTCGCCGACGGTGACGCCCCAGAGGCTGTCGGCAACCTCGACGGTACCGCGGTTGTGGGTGATGACGATGACCTGCGTGCGCTCGCTGAGCTCGCGGATGGCATCGCCGAAGCGGGCGACGTTCGCCTCGTCGAGTGCCGCATCCACCTCGTCGAGGACGACGAACGGGAGGGGCCGGACGGCGAGCATGCCCAGGAGCAGCGCCACCCCGGTCAGGGCGCGCTCGCCACCGGAGAGCAGCGAGAGCTGCTGCCGGCGCTTGAGCGGCGGCCGGGCATCGATCTCGACGCCGGGGCGCCGCGAGCCGTCATCTGCGAGGCGGAGCTGCGCATCGCCGCCGCCGAAGAGCAGCTGGAAGTTCGCGGCGAAGGTCGTCTGGAGGGCGGCGAACTGCTCGGCGAAGGTCGTTTCGACGAGGTTGTCGAGCTCGGCCATCAACTCGCTCGCCTTGGCGATCGCACCGTCGAGGTCCTTGGCCTGGGTCTCGAGGGATTCGAGCCGCGAACGGAGCTCCTGATGCTCGAGCGCCACACTCGCACCGCCCACCTCGAGCGGGCCGATCTTGCGGCGCAGGCGCTCGAGGGCGCGGATCGACTCGGCGTCCGGCGCTTCCGCCGCAGGCTGCGTCGACCAGTGGTCGAGCAGCGCGAGCGCCTGTGCCCGGAACATATCTTCGGATTCCGGCTCCGGACCAGCCGAGCCGGCATCCTCGTCTCGCGCGCGCGAGCCGCGGAGGGTCGCGGGGATCCCGGGAGCGATGCGCGGAGCGCCGGGCCGGCGGCGGCCGAACGCGGCGAGGGCCCCCACCACCGCATCGACAAAGCGCTG
>JBEGQU010000061.1:0-4048 GCA_041180765.1 Chloroflexota bacterium | reverse complement strand
GGTAGTGGAGCAGCATGAAGAGGAAGACGAGCAGGATCCCCACCGCGCCGGCGAAGAGGGCCTGGTTGAGGAAGGCGGCGCCGAGCGTCGCCTTGACCGAGGTGACGCCGACCTCCGCGATCGGGAAGGGCAGCGAGCCGAACTTGAGGATCGTCACCAGGTTGGTGGCCTCGTCGAGGGCGAACCCGGCCGAGCCGCCTCCGGTGATCTGCGCCTCGCCTCCGGTGATCGCACTCTGGATGTAGGGCGCCGAGACGGTGACGCCGTCGAGGGCGATGGCGAAGTAGGAGCCGAGGTTCTCCTTGGTGAAGGTGGCGAAGAGGTCCGCCCCCTCCTGCTTGAGGGTGAAGGCGACCACGCGACGGCCGCTCTGGTCCGTGGCCACGTTGGAGCTGGCGATCTGGTCACCCGAGAAGAGCGGCTTCAGCGCGGGGTCGGTGAGCGCCTCGCCCTTGACCGGCACGACCTTGACCCCGGCGACCGCCTGGCCCGTGCCGGTATCGACGTAGCCGTATGTCTCGCGCGGAAGGGGGATGAGGTCGAGCCGACCGGTCGTGCCGAGGAGGGCGCGGATGGCGTCCGGGTCGCTCACCCCGGGCAGCTCGACGATGATCCGATCGCTCCCCTGGGTCTGCACGAGCGGCTCGGCGACACCGGTCGAGTTCACGCGCCGCTCGATGATGTCTCGGACCGTCGCGATGTCGGCGGCGGTGGCGGAGACCCCGTCGACCGGCTGGACCTGGTACTCGACGCGGAGGCCGCCGCGCAGGTCGAGTCCGAGCTTCGTCTCGATCGGCCGGGTGCCGCCCGAGGTGCCGGCGGGAAGCTTCAGGTTCGGGAGCAGGTCGATGCCGAGGGCGAGGAGGCCGACGGCGAGGATGAGGAACGGGGTGAGCCTGCGCATTGCCGCAATCCTAGCAGGGGGCGGGATCAGGCCCGGGGGCTGCCCTGTGCGGTGGGCGGCTCGGCGCGATCGTCGGCGAGTGCCGCGGCGATGCGCGCCGCCAGCGCGGACCCGACCCCCTCGACCCGCGCCAGTTCCTCGACGGGCGCCGCGGCGATCCCCGCCGCGGATCCGAAGCGGCGGAGCAGCGCCTTGCGCCGCACCGCGCCGAGACCGGGGATCCCATCGAGGCGGCTCGCCGTCGCCGCCTTGCCGCGCAGAGTGCGGTGGTAGCCGATGGCGAAGCGGTGCGCCTCGTCGCGCAGGCGCTGCAGCAGGCGCAGGCCCGGATCCGTCGCCGGGAGGAGCAGCGGCGCGCTCGCGCCGGGGAGCCAGAGCTCTTCGCGCTGCTTCGCCAGTCCGACGAGCGGCAGCGAGATGCCCGCCGCCTCGAGCGCGGCCGCGGCGGCGCTCACCTGGCCCCGTCCGCCGTCGATGACGAGCAGGTCCGGGAGCGCCCAGGCGCGCGCCTCCGCCTCTCCCGCCCGCGAGGCGCCGCCGCCCGACCGGGCGAAGCGGCGTTCGAGCGCCTCGCGGTGCGCGGCGAAGTCGTCCTGCCCCGCGACCCCCCGGATGCGGAAGCGGCGGTACTCCTTCGGCGCGATCCGCCCGTCCAGCGCGACGGTGAGCGACGCGACGGTGAACGCGCCCTGGATCGTGGAGACGTCCGTGCACTCGATCCGCGAGGGCGGCGACTCGAGGGCGAGGGCCGCGGTGAGCGCCGCGAGTGCCGCGTCGGCCCGCTCGCGGTCGGCGTCCTCCTCGGCCTCGCTGCGCACCAGCTGCTCCTCGGCGTTCCGTTCGGCGAGGCGCAGGAGTCGCAGGCGATCGCCGCGCCGCGGGACGCGCAGCTCGACGCGCCCCTCGCGCCGCGCGGCGAGGAACGACTCGAGGTCGTCGCCGGCGATGTCCACGGCGGTCGCGATCGACGGAGGGACCTCGCCCGCGCGCGCGTAGTACTGCGCCGCGAATCCCGCCAGGATCTCCGCGTCCCCCACCCCGCGCGCATCCACCCGGTGGACATCGCGCCCGACGAGCGCCGAATCGCGGACCTGGAAGCAGGCGATCGCCACCCGGTCCCCGCGCCGCGCAAGGCCGAGGAGATCCTCGTCGGGCCGTCCCGCGGTCGCGACGCGCTGCTCCTCGAACGAGGTCTCGAGCGCCGAGATCGTGTCGCGGATGCGTGCGGCATCTTCGAATGCCTCGCGCTCGCTCGCCTCCGACATCCGCTCGCGGAGCACCCCCACGGCGCTGCGCGAGCGCCCGGAGAGGAAGAGCTCGAGCCCCTTGATCTCCTCGCGATAGCGCTCGACCGGCACGTCGCCGAGGCAGGGCCCCTGGCAGCGCTTCAGGTGATAGAGCAGGCACGGGCGGTCGAGGGCGCGCAACTCCGGTTGGATCGCGATCTCGCAGGTACGGAAGGCGAAAAGCCGGCGGATGACCCCCATCGCCGCGTTCACGGCGCCGGCGCTGCTGTACGGACCGAAGTAGCGCGAGCCGTCGCGCACGATGCGGCGCGTTCGCTCGACGCGCGGATAGGGGTCGTTGGAGACCCGGATGTACGGGTACGCGCGCTCCTCGCGGAGGCGGATGTTGTAGCGCGGCAGGTGCTTGCGGATGAGCGTCGACTCGAGGATCAGCGCCTCCTTGGGGGAGTCGGTGACCGTCCAGTCGACCTTCGCCACCGCCGCGATCTCGTCGCGCATGCGGTGCGCGCCGCGCTCTCCCGCCTGCCAGTAGCTGCGCACCCGCTGGATCAGGCGCGTCGCCTTGCCGACGTAGATCACCCGCCCCTCGGCGTCGGAGAAGAGGTACACGCCCGGCGCGTCGGGGAGGACGCCCAGGGCGGCGGCGATCGCGGCCGGCGCCTCGGGGGCCGCGGTCCGGCCCCTAGCCACGATCGACTCCCCTGCCGCGCAGCGCCGCGCGCCGGTTCAGGATCCGCAGCACCTCGTCGAGCGACTCGCGCAACTCGCCGACCCGCTCGGGATCGGCGTAGTCGGCCAGGCCGTCGCCCGGCCCGAGGGCCGATCGCACGGCAACGGCACAGCGCCGGAGCGACTCGCCCTGCGCATCGCGCAGCAGCGCCGCCTGCACGCGGTAGGGGGCGAAGCGCTCGCGCAGCGCATCGCGGTCGAGCCCGCCGAGCAGCCCCTCGAGCAGCAACGCGGCACGGAGGCCGGCGGCGTCGAGCCGCTCGTCGGCGTGACGCGGCGGCTCGCGCTCGACCATGCTCACTCGAGGGAGCGGATCGGCTCGCCCTTCAGCGCAAGGGCCAGGTAGCGCCCGGTGTGGCTGCGCTTCACCTTGGCGACCTGCTCGGGGGTGCCCGCCGCGATGAGCTCGCCGCCCCGCGTGCCGCCCTCCGGTCCGAGGTCGACCACCCAGTCCGCCGTCTTGATCACGTCGAGGTTGTGCTCGATGACGACGATGGTGTTGCCTTCGTCGCGCAGTCGCAGCAAGACGCCGAGCAATTGCGCGATGTCGTGGAAGTGCAGTCCCGTGGTCGGTTCGTCGAGCACGTAGAGCGTGCGGCCGGTGGCGCGTTTGGCGAGCTCGCGCGCGAGTTTCACGCGTTGCGCTTCGCCGCCCGACAACGTGGTCGCGTTCTGGCCGAGCTTCACGTATCGAAGACCCACGTCGAGCAGGGTCTGCAGTTTCGACTGCACGGCCGGAATATTCTGGAAAAATTTGAGTGCATCTTCGATGGTCATGTCGAGCGCATCGTGGATGCTCTTGCCGCGATACAGGACTTCGAGCGTTTCGCGGTTGTAGCGCTTGCCGCGACAGACGTCGCAGGGCACGTACACGTCGGGCAGAAAATGCATCTCGACGCGCATCACGCCGTCGCCCTGGCAGGACTCGCAGCGTCCACCTTTGACGTTGAAGCTGAAGCGTCCGGCGTCGTAGCCGCGGCTGCGCGCTTCTGGCACTTGTGCATAGAGTTCGCGCAAGTGCGTGAACAGTCCGGTGTAGGTCGCCGGATTCGAGCGGGGCGTGCGGCCGAGCGGGCTCTGGTCGATGGCGATCACGCGGTCGAGTTGCGCGAGCCCTTCGAGCGCACGGCAGGGCGCGGCGTCGTTCGGACTGCCACCGAGTTCGGCA
>JBEGQU010000060.1:0-13231 GCA_041180765.1 Chloroflexota bacterium | reverse complement strand
GGGCACCCGCTGCAGGTGCTCGTGACGAACCTCGCGGCCAGCGACTTCGTCGGGCGCATCGCCATCGGGCGCATCCGCAACGGCGTGGCGCGCAAGGGGGGCAAGATCACCATCGTCCGCGACGGCGGCAACATCAGCGGCACGATCACCAGCCTGACGCTGCCGATCGGCATCGTGCGCACCGAGGTCGCGGAGGCCGGACCGGGCGAGATCGTCGGCATCGCAGGGCTCGCCGACGTGGAGATCGGCGAGACGATCACCGACCCGACCGACCCTCGGCCGCTCGAGCGCCTGCGCGTCGACCCGCCGACGCTGCAGATGACCTTCGGCGTGAACACCAGCCCGCTCGGCGGCAAGGAGGGGAAGTTCCTCACCTCTCGCCAGCTCAAGGCGCGCCTCGAGAAGGAGGTGCTCGGCAACCCCGCGATCGAGGTCAGCCCCACCGAGACCGGCGAGGCGTTCCAGGTGCGCGGGCGCGGCGAGCTGCAGCTCGCAATCCTCGTCGAGCAGATGCGCCGCGAGGGCTTCGAGCTCGAGGTCTCGCGGCCCGAGGTGCTGCTGCACCGCACGGATGCCGGGATCGAGGAGCCGTTCGATCGGCTCACGATCGACGTACCCGTGGACTTCGTCGGCGTCGTGACCGGCATCCTCGCAGAGCGCCGCGCCCGCATGGAGAACATCGTGCACGGCTCTGATGGCCGTGCACGGGTCGACTTCCTGATCCCGACCCGTGGCCTGATCGGCGTGCGCGGGCGGATCCTCACCGAGACCCGCGGCACGGCGCTCATCCACCAGATCAGCGCCGGCTACCAGCCCTGGGTCGGCGAGATCCCGCACCGCATCAACGGCTGCCTGATCTCCGATCGCACCGGCGTCACGACGGGGTTCGCCCTCTTCGGCCTGCAGGAGCGCGGCGAGCTCTTCGTCGGCGAGGGGGAGCAGACCTACGAGGGCCAGATCGTCGGCGAGAACGCGAAGCCCGGGGACATGGACGTGAACGTCGTCCGCGAGAAGAAGCTGACGAACATGCGCACCCACTCGCACGACGAGGCGATCCGCCTCACCCCGCCGCGTCGCATGGCGCTCGAGAACGCGCTCGAGTTCATCGGGCCCGACGAGTTGATCGAGGTCACCCCGACGTCGCTCCGGCTCCGAAAGCGACTGCTCAACGAGAACGATCGCCGCCGCGAGGCCGGCCGTCGTGCCGAGATGCGGGAGTCCTAGGGGGTCGGTGCGCTGATGGGCCGCCTCTTCCTCGACGGCGCCGCCGGCTCGCCCGTCCGCCCCGAGGTCGCCGCGCGCATGGCGGAGCTGCTCCGCGAGGGGGTCGGCAACCCCAACGGCGGGCATGCCGAGGCGCGCCGCTCGCGCGCGATCCTCGACGCCGCCCGCGACTCGATCGCCGAGCGCCTCGGTACGATTGCGCCGCAGGTCGTCTTCACCGGGACCGCCTCCGAGGCGCTCGCCCTCGCCCTCGGGAGCGAGCTCGCCGCCGACGGGCTGCTCGTCACCACGGCCGCGGAACACCGCGGCGCACGGGCCCTCGCCGCGCGCCATGCGGCTGCCGGCGGGGTGGTGCGCCTCGTGCCACTCGATCGCGAGGGGCGCTGGGACCTCGCCGCGGCGGATCGATCCGGGACCTTCGCGAACCTCTCGGGTGCGACCGCGCTGCTCGCCCTCGCCTCCGGGGAGCTCGGCACGGTGCAGCCGCTCGCCGACTTCGTGCGCGCCTGGCGCACCGCGGGCGGCGGGGCCATCGTGCTCGATGGCGTGCAGGAGGCGATCGAGGGGCCGCTCGACCTCGCGGCGCTCGGGGTGGAGCACCTGATCGTCGGTTCGGCGAAGCTCGCCGGCCCAGTCGGCATCTCCGTCGTCACGAGCGCTCCCGGGCGACAGCTCCGGCCGATCGTGGTCGGCGGTGGCCAGGAGCGGGGCCGGCGCGGCGGCACGGAGGCCGTGCTCCTCGCCGACGCCCTCGCCCTCGCCCTGCGGCTTGCCCAGGAGGAGGCGCCCCGCCGCTGCCCCGCCGTGCGCGCGATCGCCGATCGCTTCGACGCGACGCTCGGCGATCCGCTCGCCCTCGGGCTGCAGCCGACCGGGCCGCGCGAGGCGCGCGACCGGCTCTGCGGGCACCGCTCCTTCGCCGCAGGCTGGGCCCTGGGCGACGACCTCGTCGCGGCGCTCGACCACGAGGGACTCGCGGCCTCGACGGGCAGCGCCTGCCTCAGCGGCTCTCGCGAGCCGTCCGAGGCGCTCCTCGCCTGCGGCTTCGATGAGGCGAGTGCCCGCGGCGGACTCCGCCTCTCCTTCGACGCGCACCATGTCGCGGCGGATGCGGAGCGCGCAGCGCAGGCACTGCGCCGGGTGGGCGAGCGCCTCCGCGGCGCGGTGGCGGCGCGATGAGCATCGCGGGAGGGCCGCACGGGGCGGGCCTGCCGGAGGGCTGGCGGCCCGCCGCCGACCCGGATCAGCCGGAGCGGGTGCTCGTCGCCCTCTCTGGCGGTGTCGACTCCTCGGTGGCCGCGGCGTTGCTCGTCGCCGCCGGACACGAGGTGATCGGCGTCTGGATGCGGCTGCACTCTGCGGCGGATCGCGTCGACGGCGGCCGCAAGAGCTGCTGCACCCTGGATGCCGCAGACGACGCCCGTCGCGTCGCGGATCGCCTCGGGATCCCGTTCCACATCCAGAATCTCGAGCGCGAGTTCGCGGAGAGCGTCCTCGATCCGTTCGTTTCGGCCTACCTCGACGGCGAGACGCCGAGCCCCTGCGTCGGCTGCAACACGGCGGTCAAGTTCGGCGCCCTCGTCGGCAAGGCCGCCGCGTTGTTCGAGTGCGACGCCGTGGCGACCGGGCACTATGCCCGGCGTGCCGTGCGCGGCGAGGGGGAGAGCGCCGAGTGGCGCCTCCGCGCCGCCGTCGACGCGGAGAAGGACCAGACCTACTTCCTCCACGGGCTCGGCGCCGCCGCGATCGCCCGCGCGCGCTTCCCGATCGGCGGGCTGACCAAGCCGGAGGTGCGCGAGATCGCCCGCGCCGCGGGGCTGCCGACCGCCGACAAGCCGGAGAGCCAGGAGATCTGCTTCGTTCCCGACGGCGACTATCGCAGCCTGCTGCGCGATCGCGGCTGGGTGCCACAGCCGGGCGAGATCGTGGACGAGCGCGGCGAGCCGGTGGGGGAGCATGGCGGCGCGGCGGGCTTCACCGTCGGGCAGCGCCGCGGCCTCGGCCTCGCGGCCGGCACGCCGCGCTATGTCAGCGCGGTCGACCCGCGCACGAATCGCATCACGATCGGTCGACGCGAGGATCTCGAGCGCACCAGCATCGCCCTCGAGGGCGTCGCCACGCCCGCCGGCCCGCTGGCACCGGGCACGCGGCTCCGCGGCCATGCGCGCATCCGGCACAGGGGTGCGCTCGCCGAGGGGTGGATCGACGTTCCTCCGTCGTCGGCCGGGGGGCGCGCGGCGCTGGAGCTGGCGACGCCGCTCTGGGCCGCGTCCCCGGGGCAGACGGTGGTCCTCTACGAGGGCGAGACGCTCGCCGCCGGCGGGCGCATCGCACGACCGGAGCCGCTCGATGCTTGAGCCGGCGCCACTGATCCTCGCCTTCTCTGCGGTCGTCGCCGTCGTCGCGGGTCGGCTGCTCGCGCGGCGTGCGTCGCTCCCCGTCGCCCTCCTCGCCGCCACCGTCGGGGTGCTGTTCGCCCAGGCGATCGGCGACGGGCCGCTCGGCGGCCTCTTGCCGCTCGGCGGGACAGCCTGGCCCGCGCCGCTCGTCGGCGCGATCCTCCTCGAGCGCCTCGCCGCCCGCGTGGCGACGAACTGGGAGCGCGGCCAGCAGCCGTAGGGACGAAGATCCCCTCTGGTAGGCTCCGAGCGTGGAGCGCGACCCTCGGATCCAGCCGCAGAGCGCCGCCGACCTCCGGGCCCGGTTCGTGGCCTTCTTCGAGGCGCGCGGCCACCAGGCCGTCCCCAGCGCCTCGCTCGTCCCGGCGGGCGATGCCACCCTCCTCTTCACCAACTCGGGGATGGTGCAGTTCAAGGAGCTCTTCAGCGGCGCCGAGCGGCGCTCCTATACCCGCGCCGTCGACTACCAGCGCTGCCTCCGGGTGGCGGGGAAGCACAACGACTTCGAGGAGGTCGGACGCACCCCGCGCCACCACACCCTCTTCGAGATGCTCGGCTCGTGGTCCTTCGGCGACTACTTCAAGCGCGACGCCATCCTCTGGGCCTGGGAGTTCCTGACCGTCGAGGCGGGGATCCCCGCCGATCGCCTGGCGGCAACCGTCTACAAAGACGACGACGAGGCGGCCAGGATCTGGCTCGACGAGGTGCGCCTCCCCGCCGACCGGCTCGCGCGCTGGGGCGACGTGGATCGCGGGAACGACGCCAACTTCTGGCGCATGGCGGATACCGGCCCCTGCGGCCCCTGCTCCGAGATCCACTTCGATCGCGGCGCCGCACTCTCCTGCGGCGAGGGCTGCCTGCCCGACCACTCCGAGCACTGCCCGCGCTGGCTCGAGGTCTGGAACCTGGTCTTCATGCAGTACGAGCAGCACGCGGACGGTCGCCGGACCGAGCTGCCCTTCAAGAGCGTCGACACGGGGATGGGCCTCGAGCGCCTCGCGAGCGTCAGCCAGCAGGTACTCTCCAACTACGACACCGACCTCTTCCTCCCGATCCACGAGGCGCTGCGACGGGAGACAGGACACGGCAGCGCGGAGTTCGAGGCGCAGCGCTTCAGCTACCAGGTGATCGCCGACCATTCGCGCGCCGTCACCTTCCTGCTCGCCGACGGGGTGCGTCCGGGGAACGAGGGGCGCGGCTACGTGCTGCGCCGCATCATCCGCCGTGCGGTGCGGCACGGGCGGATCCTCGGCCTGGATCGTCCGTTCCTAGCCGCGATCGCCCGCGTCGTGGTGGCCACGATGGGCGACGCATATCCGTACCTGCGCGATACCCAGGCGCAGGTGCTCGAGGCGCTCGAGCGCGAAGAGGCACAGTTCGCCCGTACCCTCGACGGCGGGTCGGCGCTGCTGGCAGAGGCGATCGCGTCGCTCGCCGATCGCGCGAAGGGGTCGGGGATCGGACAGCGGGCGGATGAGCTCCCGGCGGACGCGCCGCTCCTTGGTGGCGCCGTCGCCTTCAAGCTCCACGACACCTACGGGTTCCCGATCGACCTCACCGTCGAGCTCGCCGCCGAGCGCGGCGTCGCGGTCGATCGCGCCGGCTTCGACGCCGCGCTCGCCGAGCAGCGGGAGCGGAGCAGGGGCGGCAAGAAGGCCGCGCTCGCCGAGCACGCCGTCGCCACGGCGCAGCTCGAGGAGCTGCTGCGCGCCCACGGCGAGACCACCTTCGTCGGATACGAGCGCCTCGAGGCGACGGCGAGGGTCCTCGCGCTGCTCGTCGACGGCCAGTCCGTCGACCGTCTCGTGCCGGGAACCGCCGGGAAGATGATCGTCAACGAGACGCCCTGCTACGCCGAGCGGGGCGGCCAGGTAGGCGACCAGGCGGAGATCCTCGCCGCCGGCGGCACGCCGCTGGGCCGCGTGACCGATACCCAGCGCCCGGTCGGTGCGATGACCGTCCACTCGGTCGAGGCGAGTGCGCCGATCGCCGTGGGCGACACGATCGTGCTGCGCGTGGGGTCGACCCGGCGCGCAGCGACGATGCGCAACCACACCGCCACGCATCTGCTGCACCGGGCGATCCGCATCGTCGCCGGGCCCGATGCGAAGCAGCGCGGATCGCTGGTGCACCCCGACTATCTCCGCTTCGACTATCCGCTCGATCGTGCGCTGACGCGCGAGGAGCGCGATGCAACCGAGGCAGAGGTGCAGCGTGCCATCCGCGAAAACCTCGAGATCGTCGTCGCCAACATGCCGATGGGCGAGGCGGTCGCCGCGGGAGCCGACGCCTTCTTCGACGAGAAGTACGGCGAGATCGTGCGGACGGTGCGCATGGACGATTACTCGCACGAGCTCTGCGGCGGAACGCACTGCCGCGCCACCGGCCAGGTCGGGAGCTTCGTGATCGTGGGGGAGCGGAGCATCGGATCGGGCCTGCGACGCATCGAGGCGCTCACCGGCGAGGCGGCCGATCGCTACGTTCGGGCGCGGAGCGCGGCGCTCGAGGCGGCAGCCGACGAGCTGGGCCTGCAGGAGCCGACGCAGCTGCCCGAGCGCATCGCCGCCTTGCAGCGCGAGCTGAAGGAGGCGAAGCGCCGTGCCCGGGCCGGCGCCGGACGCGCCGCCGATCCGGCAGCGCTCGCCGCCGCCGCCGCGACGGCCCCTGCCGGGCACCGGGTCGTGCTCGCGCTCGCCGACCTCGAGGACCTCGACGCGGTGAAGGAGCTCGCGAAGGCGATCCGCGCGAAGCTCGGCCCCGGGGTGATCGCGCTCGTGCGACCGGGGGAGGCGCCCGAGATCTTCGTCGCGGTCGAGGGCCTCGCCGCCGAGGTGGCCGATGCGGGCGCCCTCGCGGGCGTCGCCGGCGCCGCTGCGGGCGGCAAGGGGGGTGGGCGCCCGGCGATGGGGCAGGGGCGCGGGGCGGTCGGGGCCGATGCGCGGGCGGCCCTCGATGCCCTTACGGAGCGCCTCGGCGTGGCGCCGATCGAGCGCGGATGAGCGCCCCGGCGCGCGTGCTCGCCGTCGACCTCGGCGACCGGCGGATCGGCCTCGCCTCGACCGGCGACCGCGGGGAGGTCCGGGGGCTGCCGACCCTGGCGCGCGCGGCCGGGCCATCGCTCGATGCGATCCGCCTGGCGACGATCGTCCGCGAGCAGCGGATCGCGACGCTCGCCGTCGGCCTGCCGCTGCACAGCGACGGTGCCTGGAGCGCCCAGGCGGATCGCACGCGCGCGTGGGCGCTCGCCGTGGCGGGGGAGCTCGGGCTCGCACTGGCTTTCGTCGACGAGCGCTACTCCTCGGAGCGTGCAGCAGAGCGACTCGGCCCGGCGAAGCGCGGGCGGAGCGGCGGTGCCCCCGGGCCGGCGCGCCGCGAGGCGCGTCGGGCGGCGATCGATCGCGCCGCGGCGATGCTGATCCTCGAAGACTATGCCAGCGGGCGACTGGTTCTCTCGCCCGCGGATGCGGAGCGGCTGGCCGCCTCGGGGTCGCGAGCGTGAGCACCCGCGCGCGCGCCGCGCTCGCCGTCGTGGTCGCCCTGCTCGCCGTGCGCCTGCTCGCGCCACTCCTCTTCGGCGGCGCGTTGCTCGACGCGGCGGCCGGGCGCCCCGGCCTCATCAGCACACCCGTCATCGGCGACATGATCGTCGAGGCGCTCGGCGACCGGCTGCGCACGCCGGCCGGCACCGACAGCCAGACAACGCGCGTCACCATCGCCCCAGGGAGCAGCACCGCCGACATCGCCGGCCAGCTCTACGACGCCGGCCTGATCGCCGACGAGTTCGCCTTCATCGTCGCCGTTCGGCACGCGGGACTCGAGGGGCTGCTGCAGGCGGGCGACTTCCTCCTCGCGCCGTCGATGACGCCGGGCGAGGTCGCCCAGGCACTCATCGAGCCGTATCGCGAGCCGACGATCGCGTTTGACATTCGCGCCGGGCTGCGGATGGAGCAGATCGTCGCGAAGATCGACACAGTAGATTTGCCGTTCAGCGGCAGCGAGGTGCTGCAGATCTTCCGCGATCCGCCCGCCGAGCTGCTCGCCGACTACCCCTGGCTCGATATCCCCGAGGGGGGCACCCTCGAGGGGCGCCTTGCAGCGGGCACCTACAGCGTCCCCGTTTCGGCGACCGCGGAGGACTTCGTGCGCTTGCTCCTCGACGGCTTCGCCGCGCAGGTCCCGGAAGCGCTCCGCACCGCGTCGGCGAGCGGGCTGAGCTTCGCCGAGGTCCTCTCGCTCGCCTCGGTGGTGGAGAAGGAGGCGGCGCTCGACGAGGAGCGCGCCCGCGTCGCGGGGGTCTTCGCCTATCGCATGCAGCGCGGCATGGGGCTGGAGTCCGACGTGACGCTCATCTACATGCTCGACAGTGCGGCCCTCCGCAAGCGCGACGTGTCGACGTGGGGCGGCTACGCCTTCTGGACGATCCCGAGCGGTCTCTACGCACGCGCGGACGCGCCGAGCGTGCCGCGCGACCTGCAGCGCTGGAACAGCCGGAAGTACCGCGGTGTCCCACCCGCGCCGATCTGCACCCCGTCGCGCGCCTCGATCGAGGCGGCGCTGAACCCGGACACGAGCCGGAGGGAGCTCTACTTCATCGCCATCCCCAACGGGGGCGGCAAGACGGACTTCAGCACCACCTATGCCGAACACATGCGCAAGGTGCGCATGTACGGCTTCAACCCATAGAGCAGGCGCATGGGGAACCCCCTGCCGCATCCGGGCGACTTCGCGCCGCGTCCCACCGCGGCCGACTTCGCCCGCTGGGAGGCGAGTGACGCGCTCGCCCGACCCGAGCGGCTCGCCGCACTGCGTCGTCGCATGCTCGCGGCGGAGCTCGACGGCCTGCTGCTCACCGCGCACAGCGACGCGCGCTATTTCTCCGGCATGCGCTTCGGGCCGAACGAGGAACCGACGGCCGGCTCGAGCGGCTGGCTGCTGGTCGTCGCCGACGCACTCGCGATCACGGTGGACTCCCGTTACGCGGTGCAGGCCCGCGATGAGGCCCCCGGTGCCGAGGCGCTCGACTACGGCAGCGACGCCGGGGCGACCGTCGGTGCATGGTTCGCAGGGCACGGCTGCCGCCGCATCGGCGCCGACCCCCAGCTGCTCCGCCACGCGACCTGGGAGCGGCTCGCCGCCTCGATCGGGGGCGCCGAGCTCGTCGCCTCCAGGGGGCTGAGTGCGTCCATCCGCTCGATCAAGGAGCCGGCGGAGGTGGAGCGGATCGCCGCCGCCTGCGCGGTCGCGGATCGTGCGCTCGCAGGGCTCCTGCCGGAGATCGCCACGGGGATCAGCGAGGCGCATCTCGCCTGGCGCCTGGAGCGCGCCATGCGCGAGGGGGGCGCCGAGGCACTCGCCTTCGACGTGGCGGCGCTCGCGGGCGGGAACGCCGCCCTGCCGCACGGCAACCCAGGGGAGCGCGAGCTGCGCCGCGGCGAGGTGATCCTCTTCGACTTCGGCGCACAGGTCGGCGGCTACCGCTCCGACATGACGCGCACGCTCTTCGTCGGGAGCGCGAGCGATGGCGACCTGCAGCGCTACGATGCCGTCCGCCGCGGGCAGGCGGCGGCGATCGACCTGTTGCGCGGGGCGCTCGGGGAGCGGCGGGCGCTCCCATCCGGGCGCGCCTGCGACGAGGCGGCCCGCGCGGCCATGGCGGGAGAGCCCGGCGTCTACGATCACGGCCTCGGGCACGGCATCGGACTGCAGACGCACGAGGCGCCGAGCCTCTCGCGGAACGCGCCCCAGGAGCCGCTGGCCGGGCCGACGGTCTTCAGCGTGGAGCCGGGGATCTATCTCGCCGACCGCATCGGGATCCGGATCGAGGACCTGGTGCATGTCGACCCTGCCGCGGGGCGCCTCGAGCAGCTGACGCGCTTCCCCTCCGAGCCCCTGATCGTCGGCTGACGGCTACAATCCCCGAGATGCGCGGGCGCCGCCCGCCGAGCGACGTGGAGGCCAGATGATCTCGACCGGCGAGCTGAAGAAGGGCGTGGTGATCGAACTCGAGGGCGATCTCTGGCAGATCCTCGACTACCACCACATCAAGATGGGTCGGGGCTCAGCGCAGGTCCGCATCAAGTTCCGCAACGTGCGCAAGCAGTCGATCGTCGAGAAGACCTTCCAGGCGGGGGAGAAGTTCCCGCGCGCGACGCTCGAGCGGCGGCCGGCGCAGTTCCTCTTCGCGGAGGGGAGCGACTACACCTTCATGGACACCGACAGCTACGACCAGTTCATCATCACGGCGGAGCAGCTCGGCGAGGCGAGGGACTACATCAAGGACGGCCTCGTGCTCGACCGTGTCAGCTACGAGGGCGAGACGCTGGGCGTGGAGCTCCCGATCAACCTCGACCTGACCGTGACCGAGACCGACCCGGGGTTCGCGGGGGATACGGCGACCGGGGCCCGCAAGCCGGCCACCCTGGAGACGGGCCTCGTGGTGCAGGTGCCGCTCTTCGTCGCCGTGGGCGACGTGATCCGCGTCGATACCCGCACCGGCGAATACCAGACGCGCGTCTGAGCCCCCATCTCGATCCCGACGACGCGCTGAGCGTCTCGGAGGTCGCCGCGCGACTCAGGGAGCGCATCGCCGGGGACGCCTCCCTGGCCGACTGCGTCGTGGTCGGGGAGGTGCAGAGCGCCGTGCGCAGCGCGGCGGGGCACGAGTACATCACCCTCAAGGACGAGGGCGCGACGCTCGACATCGTGCGCTTCCGCTCCGCGATCCGCGGCGGCGAGGAGCCCGCCGGCCCCGGCGAGATCGTCGTCGCCCGCGGCCGCATCGACCTCTACCCCGCGCGCAGCCGTTACCAGCTCGTGGCGACGAGCATCCGCCGCGCGGGCACCCTCGGCCTGCTCTCGCGGGAGCTCGAGGCGCTCAAGCGTCGGCTGGCGGCCGAGGGGCTCTTCGACGAGGCGCGCAAGGTGCCGATCCCCGTCGCTCCGCCGCGCATCGGCATCGTCACCTCGCGCAGCGGCGCGGTCCTGCACGACGTCGTGCGCGTGCTCCGGCAGCGCGCCCCCGGCGCGCGGCTGCTCCTCGCCCACGCTGCCGTGCAGGGCGGGGCGGCACCCGCAGAACTCGCCGCGGCGGTCGCACGCCTCGACCGCTCGGGCCTCGTCGACGTCATCCTGCTCGCCCGCGGTGGCGGCTCTGCCGACGACCTCGCCGCCTTCAATGACGAGGGCCTGCTGCGCGCGATCGCCGCCTGCACCACCCCCATCGTCTCGGCGGTCGGCCACGAGGCGGATGTGACGCTCGCCGATCTCGTCGCCGATGCGCGCGCGGGGACGCCGAGCATCGCCGCGGCACTCGTCGCGCCGCCGGAGGGGGCCGCCCGCGCCGGACTCGCCCGCCTCGGAGAGCGGGCGGCGGATGCGCTGGCGGCGCTGCTCGACGAGGCCGGGCGTTCTGCCGAGGCGGGCTTGCGGGGGCTCCGCCGCGCGAGCCCGCTGGAGCGCATCGCCCAGGCGGGCGAGCGGCTCGCCCAGGCGGGGGACGATGCGGTGGGGGCGGTGCACCGGCACCTCGACGGCGCGGGTTCGACCCGCGCCGCTGCCGCGGCCCTCCTCGCCGCGCTCTCGCCCTACGGGGTGCTGGAGCGGGGCTACGCGATCGTGACGGGGCCCGACGGCCGGGTCCTGCGGAGCACCCGCGGGCGGCGCCCCGCCGATCGGGTGCGCGTCCGCCTTGCCGACGGGGCATTCCGTGCGACCATTGAGGGGATCGAGGGGGGGTCCGACGATGGCGGCACGAACTAGGGCGACGATCCGGACGAAGGCCGCGAAGCGGCCGCAGGGGGGAGATCTCCCCGCCGGCTTCGAGGAGACGATGCGCGAACTGGCGGGGGTGATCGAGGCCCTGGAATCGGGCGAGCTCGGCCTCGAGGCGGCGGTGGCGCTCTTCGAGCGCGGCGTTGCCCTGCAGCGCCACGGGGAGCAGCAGTTGCAGGCGGCGAGGCTCCGCGTCGAGGAGATGCTCCCCGACGGTCGTACCGCTACGCTTGACCTCGACGATGACGAAGACTGACGAGCAGGTGGCACTCCGCGCGGTGGGCGTCGACTCCCTCCTGGCGCGCCTCGACGGCCCCGCCGGGCTGAAGTCGCTCGACGCACGCCAGCTCGACGCGGTCGCCGAGCAGATCCGCACGGCGATCATCGCCACCACGGCGGTCACCGGAGGCCACCTCGGACCGAGCCTGGGGGTCGTGGAGCTGACGATCGCCCTGCACCGCGTCATGGATTCTCCGACCGATCGACTCGTCTTCGACACCGGCCACCAGGCCTACGCGCACAAGCTCCTCACCGGGCGACTGGCCCGATTCGGGAGCCTGCGGCAGCTCGGCGGGATCGGCGGCTTCCCCCGTCGCAGCGAGTCGCCCCACGACGTCTTCGACGGCGGGCACGCCGGGACCGGCATCTCGATCGGACAGGGGCTCGCCCTCGCCCGCGACGTGCGCGGCTCGCACGAGCGCATCGCGGTCGTCGTCGGCGATGCCGCGCTGATGAGCGGCCTCAGCCTCGAGGCGCTCAACGACATCGGCCACCGCGGCACGCCGCTGCTCATCGTCCTCAACGACAACGAGATGTCGATCTCGCCGACGGTCGGCGCGATCTCGACCTACCTCTCGAGGGTCAAGCTCTCCGGCAGCTGGCAGCGCAACAAGGGGCGCTACGACCGCCTGGTCTCGCGCATTCCCGTCGCGGGGCCGCTCCTCAGCCGGCTGAGCAAGAACCTGCGACGCTCGGTCGTCGCATTCGCGCAAGAGCCCGGGCGCCTGTTCGAGGACCTCGGCATCACCTACATCGGCGTCGTCGACGGGCACGACCGCCCCCAGATGGAGTCGGCCTTCGAGGCCGCGTTCAAGCTGAACGCCCCGGTGATCGTCCACGTGCGCACCCAGAAGGGGCGGGGCTACCATCCGGCCGAGGCGGACCCGATCACCTTCCACGGTGCCGCGCTGCCCAAGATGCAGGTTGGCATCGCGACCGACTCCTATGGCAAGGCCGGCGCGGAGCCGGCCGCGCCCGCACCGAAGGCGCCGAACTACACCGCGCTCTTCGCCGCCGAGGTGATCGCCGCAGCGGCCGAGGATCCGCGCATCGTCGCGATCACGGCGGGCATGCCGACGGGGACGGGGCTCGACAAGTTCGCCAGCGCCTACCCCAACCGCTTCTACGACGTCGGGATCGCCGAGCAGCACGCCGTGGCGGCCGCGACGGGCATCGCGATCGGCGGCGGGCGACCCGTGGTGGCGATCTACTCGACCTTCCTCCAGCGTGCCTGGGACCAGATCGTCCACGACGTCTGCCAGAACGACCAGCCGGTGCTGATCGGCGTCGACCGCGCCGGCCTCGTCGGCGAGGACGGTACGAGCCACCAGGGGATGTTCACCCTCACCGCGCAGCGGCAGATCCCGCGCCTGCTGATCGCCTCGCCGAAGGACGAGCAGGAGCTCCGCGCCCTGGTGCGGACGGCGCTCTCGCAGGATCACCCGTTCGCCCTCCACTATCCGCGCGACAGCGTCGTCGGCGTGCCGCCACGCGACCCCAAGCCCCTGCCGATCGGCGTCGCGGAGCAGGTCGCGGAGGGGGGCGACATCACGATCGTC
>JBEGQU010000059.1:0-7634 GCA_041180765.1 Chloroflexota bacterium | reverse complement strand
GTGTCTGCTCGAGGACGCCGCGGATGGCGTCCGCGAGGTTGCGCAACGGCACCTCGAGGCCCTCGGTGATCTCGGTCGAGGTGACGGCGATCTCGCGCGGCAGGCCGGCGATCATGTCGCGGCCCTTCACCATCATCGTCAACTCATCGTCGAGCACGAGGGCGCTGCCGATCTGCACCTTCACGTCTTCCGCGGTTCGGTCGCCGATCATCAAGTTGTACTTGCGGCGGATGTAGAGCGCGATCGCCTCGTCGAACCGGTTGCCGCCGACGCGATGGCTGCGACTCACGACGATGTCGGAGAGCGAGAGCACGGCGATCTCGGCGGTGCCGCCGCCGATGTTCACGATCATGTTCCCCGACGGGCCGCTGATCGGCAGCTCCGCGCCGATCGCCGCCGCCATCGGCTCCTCGATCAGGTACGCCTTGCCGGCACCCGCCTGGCGCGCGGCATCGAGGACGTAGCGCTTCTCGACGGAGGTGGAGCCGGTCGGGACCGAGACGAGCACGTCCGGGCGACCGAACGAGATGCGTCCGGCGGTGCCCTTCTTGATAAAGTAGCGCAGCATCGCCTCGGTCACCACGTAGTCGGCGATCACGCCGTCGCGCAGCGGTCGGATCGCGGAGATGGAGCCGGGGGTTCGCCCGAGCATGTCCTTCGCCTCCTGCCCGACGGCGACGACGCGATCTTGCTCGTCGATCGCCACGACGCTCGGCTCGCGGACGGTGATCCCGCTCCCCTGGACGAACACCAGGACGTTCGCGGTCCCGAGGTCGATGCCGATCTTCACGGTGCCACCTCTTCGCTCTCATGGGTCACGTCCGCGCCCAGGGCCCGGAAGCGCTCTTCGATGGCAGCATAGCCCCGACGCACGTGGTGGGCACCGTGGATCCGGCTCTCCCCCTGCGCGGCGAGCGCGGCGAGCATGAGGGTCGCCCCGGCGCGAAGGTCGGGGATCTCCGCCTCGGCCGCGACGAACGTCGTCGGCCCGGTCACCCGGGCCTCGCGCGAGTTGACGATCTCGACCTGCGCCCCGAAGGCCCGCAGCCCGCTGAGCCACTCCAACCGGTCCTCGAAGATCGTCTCGCGGATGCTGCTCGTCCCCGCCGCCCGCGCGAGGATCAGGCCCGCCGGCGGCTGGATGTCGGTCGGCAGGCCCGGATACGGCGACGTCTCGATGTCTGTCGGGCGATAGTCGCCCTCGCCGGGTGCGCGGCCGATGACGCGCAGCGTCTTGCGTGCGGGGTCGCCGGGGTCGTCCTCGATGCGGTGCTCTACGCCGAGGCGCTCGAGCAGCTCGAGGAATGCGCGCATGTGCGACGGCTCCACGCCATCGACCGCCACGTCGCCGCCGATCACCGCTGCGGCGGCGGCGAACGTCCCCGCCTCGATGCGATCGGGCATCACCGCGTGCGTCGCGCCGCCGAGGCTCGCCACCCCCTGTACCTCGATGACGTCGGGCTTCACGCGCTCGACCTGCGCCCCCATGGCGTTGAGCAGCTTGATCAGGTCGTCGACCTCGGGCTCCTGGGCGGCCGGGCGGATGATCGTCGTGCCGCGCGCCAGCACGGCGGCGAGCATCGCGTTCTCGGTGCCCATCACGGTCACCTGCGGGAAGACGATCTCGGCGCCGATGAGGCGCCCGGGCGCCTTCGCGAAGTAGTAGCCGTTGCGGTAGTCGATCTCGGCGCCGAGCGCGCGCATCGCGTCGACGTGCAGGTTCACCGGGCGGCGCCCGATGCGATCGCCGCCGGGGTTGCTGATGATCACCCGCCCGAAGCGCGACAGGAGCGGCCCGAGGAGCATGAAGCTCGCGCGCATCTTCGCCGCCGCCTCGAGCGGGACGAAGAGCCACTCCACGTCCGCCGCCTGCAGCTCGATGCGCCCCGGGGCGGGCCGGGCGATCTCGACGCCGAGGTCGGCGAGCGTCTCGGCGAGCACGTCGATGTCGAGGATCCCGGGGACGTTCTCCAGGGTCACGCGATCGCCGGTGAGCGCGGCCGCGGCCATGAGCTTCAAGGCGGAGTTCTTCGCCCCCGACGCGCGGACGCGGCCGGAGAGCTTCGCGCCGCCGCGGATGCGGAAGGCCTCACGTCCCTTCGCCGGCTGGCGGTACTCCCAGGAGAACGGCTTGCTTTCGCCCATCGGCGTGGATTCTCGCCGTTCCGGGGGGTCAGCGCTTGCGGCGGCGCTCCGCCACCTTCAGCTGCAGGAGCGTTCGCGCCAGGGCGGCGCGGGCGGCGGTGACCGCCGCCGAATCGTGGACGCCAGCCTCGGCGATCACCGCCTCGGCGGCGGACTTCGCCCGCTCGATCGCGGCGAGGTCGATCTCCGCCGCCAGGTCGGCGCTCTCGGCGAGGACGAGCACCCGGTCGGGCCGCACCTGGACGAACCCCCCGATGATCGCGAGGTGCTCCACCCCGCCGCCGACGAGGCTGATCCGCGCCTCTCCCGCGCCGAGGACCGTCACGTACGGCTCGTGCTTCGGCAGGATGCCGACCTCGCCGTCGATGCTGTTGAGCACCAGCCCCGACGCCTCGCCCTTCCAGGCGAGGCGCTCGGGGGTGACGATCTCGAGGGCGAACGGCACGCTGGCCTCCGCTACTTGGCCGCGAGCGCCGCGGCGTTCGCGCGCACGTCGTCGAGCGTCCCGGCGAGGAAGAAGGCCTGCTCCGGGAGCGTGTCGGCCTTCCCCTCGAGGATCTCGCGGAACGACGCGACCGTGTCGGCGATCTTCACGAACTTGCCCGGTCGGCCGGTGAACACCTCGGCGACGAAGAACGGCTGGCTCATGAACCGCTGCAGCTTGCGCGCACGGCTCACCAGGGCCTTGTCGTCGGGCGAGAGCTCGTCCATGCCGAGGATCGCGATGATGTCCTGCAGGTCGCGGTAGCGCTGCAGCACGCGCTGCACCTCTCGCGCCGTGTCGTAGTGGTTCGCACCGACGACGTTCGGATCGAGGACGCGCGACGTCGACGTCAGCGGATCGACCGCCGGATAGATCCCGAGCTCGGTGATCGACCGCTCGAGGCGGATCGTCGAGTCGAGGTGTCCGAAGGTCGTCGCCGGCGCCGGGTCGGTGAGGTCGTCCGCCGGCACGTAGATCGCCTGCACCGAGGTGATCGAGCCCTTCTTCGTGGAGGTGATGCGCTCCTGGAGCTCGCCCATCTCGGTGGCGAGCGTCGGCTGGTAGCCCACGGCGCTCGGCATGCGGCCGAGCAGCGCGGACACCTCGGAACCCGCCTGCGTGAAGCGGAAGATGTTGTCGATGAAGAGGAGCACGTCGCGCCCCTCAGCGTCGCGGAAGTACTCCGCCATCGTCAGGCCGGAGAGGGCGACGCGGAGGCGCGCCCCGGGCGGCTCGTTCATCTGGCCGAACACCATGACGGTCTTATCGATGACGCCCGAATCGCGCATCTCACCGATCAGGTCGTTCCCTTCGCGGGAGCGCTCACCGACGCCGGCGAAGACCGAGTAGCCCGAGTGCTCCTGGGCGACGTTGCGGATCAGCTCCTGGATCACGACGGTCTTGCCGACGCCGGCGCCGCCGAAGATGCCGATCTTGCCGCCCTTCTTGAAGGGGCAGACGAGATCGATGACCTTGATGCCGGTCTCGAAGAGCTCCGTCTCGGTGGTGAGATCCTCGAAGGGGGGTGCCGAGCGGTGGATCGGCAGGGTGACGGAGGTCTTCACCTCGCCCGCCTCGTCGATCGGCTCGCCGAGCACGTTGAAGACGCGGCCGAGCGCCGCCTCGCCGACGGGGACGCTGATCGGCGCGCCGAGGTCAGTCGCCTGGGCGCCGCGCGCGAGGCCGTCGGTGGTGGTCATCGCGACGGTGCGCACACGGTTGTTGCCGAGGTGCTGTTGCACCTCGACGACGAGCGAGCCGTCGGCGCGCTCGACGCGGACCGCGTTGTAGATCGCCGGGAGCTGGCGCGCGGGGAACTCGATGTCGACCACGGGGCCGGTCACCTGGACGACGACCCCCTTGGTCCCCGCCGTCGTTGCTGTTGCGTTTGCCATCGATCCTCCTACCTTTCTAGCTTGCGCTCGCGCCCGAGGCGATCTCGATCATCTCGCGGGTGATGTTGGACTGTCGGACCTTGTTGTACGTGAGCGTCAGGTCGCTGATCAGCTCGCCGGCGTTCTCCGTCGCGTTCTTCATCGCCACCATGCGGCTGGAGTGCTCGCAGGCGGTCGTCTCGAGCACGGCCTGGAAGGTGCGCGAGGCGACGTACCGCGGCAGGAGCGCCTCGAGCACCGTCGCCGGGTCGGGCTCGAAGAGGAACTGGTTCCCGGGGATGCCGGCCGTGTCGGCGGTGGCGCGGATGGGGAGCAGCTGCACCGCCTCGGGGCGCTGGGTGAGCGTCGAGACGAAGGTGGGGTGGATGAGCGTCGCCCCGGCAGACCGCCCGGCGAGGAAGTCATCGACCACGAGGCGCACGAGCGGCGTCACGTCGCCGAACGCCGGCTTGTCGCCGTAGCCCGGGAAGGCGGCCGCGATCTCGTAGCCGCCCCGCGCCAGGGCGTCGCGCCCCTTCTTGCCCACGGTGATGACCTTCGTCCCCTCGCCCGCCGTCTCGAGCTCCTTGAGCGCGAAGCGGATGAGGTTGGAGTTCAGCGCGCCGGCCAGGCCGCGGTCGGTGGTGAAGAGCACGATCGTGCGCGCGCTCCCGGCCTCCGGGGCGCGGAGCAGCGGGTGCCCCTCGGCGCCGAGCACCGCGGCCAGGTCGGCGATCACCTCGTCGATCGAGTGCCCGTAGGGGCGAGACGCGAGCGTCGCCTCCTGCGCGCGCTTCAGCTTCGAGGCGGCGACGAACTGCATGGCGCGCGTGATCTGCCGGATGTTCTTCACCGACCCGATGCGGCGGCGGATCTCGCGCTGGCTGGCCATCAGGCGAGGAACCCCTTGCGGAACGCGTCGACCGCCTCGTCGAGGCCCTTCACCACGTCGTCGCCGAGCACCTGCGTCGTCGCGATCTCGGCGAGCACCTTCGGTCGCTCGCGCTCGAGGAAGGCGTAGAAGCCGGCCTCGAACTCGCCCACGCGGGGCGTCGGCACGTCGTCGAGCTTCCCCTTCGACGCGACATAGAGGATCGCGACCTGCTTCTCGAGCGCGACCGGCGCGTACTGCGGCTGGCGCGTGATCGCCGAGAGCTTCTCGCCGCGCGTGAGCTGGTCGCGGGTCGACTTGTCGAGGTCGCCCGAGAACTGCGCGAAGGCGGCAAGCTCGCGGTACTGCGCGAGGTCGAGCTTCAGCGGCCCGGCGACCTTCTTCATCGCCTTCGTCTGGGCCGCCGCGCCGACGCGCGACACCGAGACGCCGACGTTCACCGCCGGGCGCTGCCCTGCGTTGAAGAGGTCGGTCTCCAGGAAGATCTGGCCGTCGGTGATCGAGATGACGTTCGTCGGGATGTAGGCCGACACGTCACCCGCCTGCGTCTCGATGATCGGCAGCGCCGTCAGCGAGCCGCCGCCCAGGTCGTCCGAGAGGCGCGCGGCGCGCTCCAGGAGGCGGCTGTGCAGGTAGAAGACGTCGCCCGGGTACGCCTCGCGGCCGGGCGGGCGGCGCAGGAGCAGCGCCATCTCGCGATAGGCGACGGCGTGCTTCGAGAGGTCGTCGTATACGCAGAGCGCCTCGCGCACGAGCGTGCCGTCGAGCGTCACGCCGTTCTCCATCACCTCTTCGCCGATCGCGCAGCCCGAGAACGGCGCGAGGTACTGCAGCGGCGCCGCATCCTCCGCGCCGGCGACGACGACCACGGTGTGACCCATCGCGCCGTGCTTCTCGAGGGTCGCCACGACGGAGCGCACGGTGGACAGCTTCTGGCCGATCGCGACGTAGATGCAGACGAGACCCTTCCCCTTCTGGTTGATGATCGCGTCGATCGCCAGCGCGGTCTTGCCCGTCTGGCGGTCGCCGATGATCAACTCGCGCTGGCCGCGGCCGATCGGGATGAGCGCGTCGACCGACTTGATGCCGGTCTGCACCGGCGTCGTCACCGACTTGCGGCTGATCACGCCCGGCGCGATGCGCTCGACCGGGCGACGCTTCTTGGCGTTGATCGGGCCCTTGCCGTCGAGCGGCCGGCCGAGCGGATCGACCACGCGGCCGATGAGCTCCGGGCCGACGGGGATCTCGACGACCTTGCCCGTCGTCTTGACCGTGTCGCCCTCCTTGATCGACTTCGCGTCGCCGAGCAGCACGGCACCGACCGTCTCCTCGCCGAGGTTGAGCGCCATGCCGGCGACGCCGCCGGGGAACTCGAGCAGCTCCGACGAGAGGGCGCCCGAGAGGCCGTAGACCTGGGCGATGCCGTCGCCGACCTCGACCACGGTGCCGACCGTGCGCGTCTCCGCCGCGCCGTCGAAGCCCTCGATCTGCGCCTTCAGGATGCTGATGATCTCGTCGGACCGGATCGCCATCTCGCTACTCCTCGCTGCTCTTCGTGCTCAGCCGGCCGCCGAGAGGATCGCCTGGCGCATGCGCGCGAGACGCCCCTTGACGCTGCCGTCTACCAGTCGGTCGCCGACGCGGAGGGTGACGCCCCCCACTAGGCTGCCGTCGATGTCGTAGTCCATGCGCACGCTCCCCCCGGCGATGCGCTGTGCCTCCGCCTCGAGGCGCGAGCGCTCGGCCTCGCCGAGCTCGAGGGCGCTGGTGACGCGGGCGTGCGTCACCCCGTTGCGGGCGTCGAGCGCCTCGCGGACCGCCTCCGCGATCGCCGGCAGGTCGCCGAGGCGGCGGCGGCGGCCGAGCGCCTCGAGGAGCGAGCGGACGACCTTCGGGGCGGCCCCCCCGGCAGCCTGCTCCAGGGCGGCGAGCCGGCTGCTCGCCGTGCCGCGCGGATCGTCGAGCAGGAGGCGGGCCCCCGGCGCGGCGACCACCGCAGCGAAGCGATCCAGCTCGGCCGAGAGCGTCGCGGCAGCCTGCGACTCCCCGGCGGTGCCGAGGAGTGCGGCGGCGTAGCGGCGCGCGGTGCCGAGCGGTCGATCCATCAGTTGCCCCGCTTCGCCTGCTCGTCGAGGAACTCCCCGACGATCGTGCGCTGCCGCTCACCGTCCATCGACGTACCGACGACCTTGGTCGCCGCGCCGATCGCCAGGTCGGCGACCTCGCTGCGGATCGAGGCGAGGGCGCTCAGGCGCGCCGCCTCGATCTCGGCGGCCGCATCGGCGCGCATCTTGTCGAGCTCCGCCTTGAGCGCCGCGGCCTGCTCGTCGCGCAACTGGGCGGCGGCGCGCTCCGCGGCGGCGCGCAGGGCGTTCGCCTCGCGGCGCGCCTCGGCGAGCGACTCGTCCGCTGCCGCGACGGCGACGGTCTTCGCCTGCGCCGCCTCGGCGGCGTCGCGCAGGCCCCGCTCGATGCGCTCGCGGCGCTCGTCGAGCATCTTCGTGATGGGGCCGAGCGCGGCGGCGCGCAGCACCAGGATGAAGAAGCCGAAGTTCGCCGCGGAGACGAGGATCCAGAAGAGGTTGAAGCTGAGCCCCGCCTCCGGCGCGGCGCCCTCTGCGGACGCCTCGGCCAGGTGGATACCCGCTCCGACGATCCCCCGGATCAGTACGTCGAACTGCATGGTGCCGCGCGTCGCCGCTTAGAGGACGAGCGAGAGGATGCCGAGCACGATCGCGAG
>JBEGQU010000058.1:0-16031 GCA_041180765.1 Chloroflexota bacterium | reverse complement strand
CTCTGCCATTGAGCTACCGGCCCACGCGGAAGGATAGCGGCGCGGGGCGCAGCGTGCTCGCGCCGCGCCGAAACCCGTTACCGGCCCGTGTTCCGGTCGCCGAGGAGCACCTCTGCGGCGCCCGCGAGCGGCGCGGCGCCGTCGCTGATCTGCCGGGCGAGATCGTCGAGCGCCCCGGATCGCTCCGCGTCGGCGAGCCGGGCGGCAAGGGCCCCCTCGGCGGTGGCAACCAGGTGGGCGGCGACGCGCCGGACGCGCCCCCCGCCGCCGCGGGCGGCGGCGATCGGGCGGAGCGCCGCGAGCAGTTCGGCGATGCCGCGACGCTCGGTCGCGGAGGCGAGCAGCACGGGGATCGGCTGCACCCCCAGGGCGAGCCCGGCGCGCAGGCGCTCGAGCGCAGCGTCGGCCCCCGGGCGATCGCCCTTGTTCACCACCACGAGATCCGCCGCCTCGAGCAGGCCCGCCTTCATCGCCTGCACCTCGTCGCCCCCCTCGGGCCCCTCGACGAGCAGCACCGCGTCGGCGAGTCGCGCGATCCCCAGGTCGGCCTGACCGGCGCCGACCGTCTCCAGGAGCACCAGGTCGAAGCCGGCCGCCTCGAGCAGCAGCGAGGCGGCGGCGGCGGCGCGCGCCAGCGCCCGGCCGCTGCCGCGCGTCGCGAGCGACCGCACGTAGCGCCCGTCGTCGTCGGGCCGCTCGTCGATGCGCACCCGGTCGCCGAGCAGCGCACCACCGGTGACGCTCGACGACGGGTCGACCGCGAGGATCGCGACGCGCTCCCCTGCCGCGCGCGCCTCGTCGGCCAGGGCGGCGGCGAGGCTGCTCTTCCCCGCACCCGGGGCGCCGGTGATGCCGATCACCGACGAACGGGGCGCGCCCGCGACGGCGCGCTCCCGAAGCGTCGCGAGGGCGCGGGCGATCAGCTCGTCGGCCGCCGGGCCGCCACGCTCGACGGCGCTGATCGCCTGGGCGAGCGCGCGCCGGGCTGCGTGGGGCTCAGGCGCCACGGGCGTGCGCGCGCAGGTAGTCCGCCACCTCGGTGATCGTCGTGCCGGGTCCGAAGATCGCCGCGACGCCTGCGGCGAGCAGCGCCGGACGGTCCTCCTCGGGGATGATCCCGCCGGCGACGACGAGCACGTCGGCGGCGCCGGCGGCGCGCAGCCCGGCGACCACTTTGGGCAAGAGCGTCGCATGCGCGCCGGAAAGGATCGAGCAGCCGACCACGTCGACGTCCTCCTCGATGGCGGCGCCGACGATGTCGTCGACGGTCCGGCGCAGGCCGGTGTAGATGACCTCGAGGCCCTCGTCGCGCAGGCCGCGCGCGAGCACCTTCGCACCGCGATCGTGGCCGTCGAGCCCGGGCTTGGCGATCAGCACGCGGATCGGCGCGCTCCGCTCAGCCACGGTCGGCTCCGCGCCGGGCAAGGCCGCGATCGTGGGCGCGGGCGAGCGCGGCGCGCAGGGCCGCATCGCCGCGTAGGCTGCCGCGCAGCGCCTCGGTGGTCATCAGCACGCCCGGCTGGCGCGCGCCGCGGGCGGCGAGGCAGAGGTGTTCGGCACTGACCATCGCACCGACCCCCTGGGGGGCGAGGGCCCCTTCGAGGGCATCGACGATCTCGGCGGTGAGGCGCTCCTGCACCTGGAGGCGACGGGCGAGCGCATCGACGAGGCGCGGGATCTTGGAGAGTCCGACGATGCGACCCGAGGGGACGTAGCCGACGGTCGCCACGCCGCTGAACGGCAGGAGGTGGTGCTCGCAGAGCGCGTGGAAGGGGATCCCCTCGACCACGACGAGATCCCCCGCGGGTGCGCCGGCGGGCGCCTCGAAGACGGTGCCGAGGATGCCGTGCAGGTCCGCGCCATAGCCCGAAGTCATCTCGGCGAACGCGCGCGCCACGCGGGCGGGGGTCTCGACCAGGCCGTCGCGCGTGGGATCCTCGCCGACCGCCTCGATGATGCTCCGCGCCGCCGCCTCGATGGCGCGCAGCGTCCTGGCCCCGTCGCGCGCGGGGACCGCGGGGGCGCCTGCCTGGGCCTCCCCCTCGGACACGTTCGCTGCGGTTCGCCCCTGCCCCATGCGCACATCCTAGCGGTGCGCTGCGCTCCGCCGCCCACCCCGCGTACCATTCGGCCGTGGCCACGCCCTCACCGCGCCAGCGCGTCGAAGAGCTCGTCGAGGCGACCCTCCCCGCCCTCCCCGAGCCCCTCCGTTCCGCGGCGGCCGAGCTGCTGGTCGTCGTCGAGGGGCGAGACCCGGGCGGCGACCTCTACGGCTGCTTCGAGGGCGTGCCGCGCGGCGAGTCGAACGGCTACGGTGAGCTGCCGCCGCGCATCGTCCTCTTCGCCACGACGCTGGTCGAGGACTTCGGCCACGGCGACGGGCTCGCGGCAGAGGTGCGGCGCACCCTCGTCCACGAGATCGGCCACTACCTGGGCATCGGCGAGGCGGAGCTCCACCGCCGCGGCCTGGAATAGCCTCCGAGGGCGAAGGCGTAACATCCGCCGCCGGGCGCCCGCGCGAACCGACCGCCCGCGGCGGCTCGCTATGATGGAGGCGACCACCGGCAGAGAGATGGAGGAGCAGAAGATGGCCGAGATCAAGCACACGACCGATGCCTCGTTCGCGCAGGATGTCGAGGGGGCCGGCCGACCGGTGATCGTCGACTTCTGGGCCCCCTGGTGCGGTCCGTGCAAGCTCGTCGCCCCAGAGCTCGAGAAACTCGCCGCCCAGTACGACGGCGTCGTCGACATCGTCAAGGTGAACGTCGACGAGAACCCCGAGCTGCAGCGCAAGTTCAACATCATGTCGATCCCGACGATCGCCTTCTTCAAGGGGGCTGGGGCGCAGCCGCTCGGCGCCGTCGGCTTCAAGACCGCGGAGCAGCTCGAGAGCCAGTTCGGCCTGAAGGCGCTCGCTACCTCGTGAGCGCCGCCGCGTAGGCGGCGAGCAGCCGATCGACCTCGTCGAACGACAGGTCGGAGGTGAGGAGCCCCCGGACGAGCGGCGCCTCGGCGGGATCGGCGAAGAGCACGACCACCTGCCCGTGGTCGCCGTTGATCAGCGTCATCCGGAAGGCCGGCCACCCGGTGGCGGCGATCGTCTCGTCCGCCGTGCGGATCTCCTGCGTCTTGCGCCCGCC
This sequence comes from Chloroflexota bacterium, assembly GCA_041180765.1. Taxonomy (GTDB): domain Bacteria; phylum Chloroflexota; class Limnocylindria; order Limnocylindrales; family Limnocylindraceae; genus Limnocylindrus. The sequence goes on along the minus strand of JBEGQU010000058.1, from coordinate 12,891 downwards.
GCGCGCGCCGCGCTCGAAGGCATACGCGAGCGCATCGAGCGTCAGCCCGGGCGCGGAGTAGACGACGAGCGAATAGCCGCCGTCGCCGAACTGCGCCCCCGCCGAGCGGAGCTCGCGGATCCCCGCCCCCCAGAGCGGCCCCAGGCGGGCCTTCGAGCACTCGCGACCGGAGTCGACCGCGGTGGGACGCTCCGCCCAGCCCGCGACCGGGATCTGCGCCTCGAGCGCGGGGTCGAAGCCCGCTGCGCGCTGCACGTCGATGCCCTCGTTGCACGGGAGGCTCCCGTCGGGCGGCGTCGTGCCGCCGCAGCCCGCGAGCGAGAGCGCGAACACAAGGGCGACCAAGAGGATCGCGGGGCGGCGCATCATGCGGCGCCCCCCTCGTCGCCGCCACCGCCCGCGAAGGCGTTCGGCGATGGGCGGAAGAGGCTTCCCCGCGGCGGGCGCCGGAAGGTACCGCTGCGCTCGAGCTCCTCGAGCACCACGTCTGCGGCGGCGACGAGGTGCGGATCGCGCCGCACGTTGTCGACGCACCAGGCCAGGTAGCCCGGATCGCGGCGGGCCACCTGGCCGACCGTGCCCCCCGCGTAGCGTCCGAACGGCACGACATGGGCGCGCGCCGCCTCGGGCGACGGGCGGAGGCGCTCGTCATGGCCCGGGTCGCGTCGCCGCTCGACCGGTCCGGCGGGGGTCCCGGGGAGCGGCGCCCAGCTGGCCGAGCGGCGCGGCGCGGCAGCCGGGCCCGCCGCGCGCCAGCGCACCTCGGTCTTCTGGCTGGTGCGCGCATTGGTCGGCGGCGCCGATGCGACGGCGACCCGCGCGCTCACCGGGCGCTCCGCGCGGCGGCCGCCATGCGGGCGCGCCCCTGCCGGCGGCTGCGTCGCCCATGCCTCGCCGAGCAGCGCCTCGGCGGCGGCATTGATCAGGGCCATCTCGCGCGTCGCGGCACGGGCGCCCGCGGCATCGCCGGCGAAGCGATCGGGGTGGTGCTGCCGGGCGAGGCGCCGCCGGGCGGCGCGGATCTGTTCCGGGGTCGCCCCCGTCGCGAGGCCGAGGATGCCATGGGGGGTGCGGTGGGTGGCCATGGCGACGAGTGTAGCCCCCTCCCCTACGATGGGCGAAACGGAGCGACAGGGCGAAGGGGGACCATGCGCAAGGCGATCGAGATCTCGCGACCGCTGCTCTGGCTGAACACCTCCATGCCGTACCTGTGGGGGGCGGTCGCGCTCCGCGGCACGCTGCTGCCCGGCGACCTCGTCCTCTTCGCCTTCTTCCTCTTCCCGTACAACTATTTCCTCCACGCGCCGAACGACTACTTCGATTTCGAGACCGACGCGCGCAACCCGCGCAAGGGCGGCGTAGAGGGGGCGCTCACGCCGAAGCCGCTCCTCGCGCGGCACGCCGTCGCGAGCGGCCTGCTGCTGCTCCCCTTCCTGGCCTTCGTCGCGCTCGGCCTCCCCCCGCTGGCGCTCGCATCGCTCGGCGCGCTCCTGCTCCTCTCCGCCGCCTACAACGCCCCGCCAACGCGCCTCAAGGGGCGCCCGATCCTCGACTCGCTCGCCAACGTCCTCTACGCGCTGCCGCTGCAGGTCGGCCTCCACGCCGCCGGGAGCGCGAACCTCGTCGACGCGCCGGTGCTCGTCTTCGCCGCCTGGGGGATCGGCGCGCACGCGCTCACGACGATCACCGATCGCGACGAGGATGCGGCGGCCGGCGTCCGGACGATCGCCGTGCTGCTCGGTCGACGGCGTACCGCTCTCTTCGCCGCCGCCTGGTTCCTCCTCGTCGCCGCAGGGACGGCGACGCTCGCCGGCACCCCGCTCGCCGCCCTGATCGCCGTCCCGTACCTCGTCCTCTGCGGGGTCGGGCGCGACGCCAGCGGCGAGGCGGGGCGACGCCTCTACCGCGCCTTCCTCGTGGTCAACATCGCGCTCGGCGCGACGATCACGATGCTCGTCCTCCTCGCCGTGCCCGTCGCGGCGGCGATCGGTGCGGGGCTCGTCGCGATGGGGGGCACCGCCCTCGCCCTCGGCGCCTCCGTTGGTCGTGCCCTGCTCGCCGATCGGGCCCGCCCGCGCCGATGAGCGCCGCACGCCCCCGAGTCGTCGTCGTCGGGGCGGGGCTCGCGGGGCTGGCGACCGCGATCCGCCTCGCGGCAGAGGGGCTCGACGTCACCGTGGTCGAGCGCGGCGACCGGCCCGGCGGCAAGATGGGGCGGCGCGAGGTCGGCCCCTACCGCTGGGACAGCGGTCCGACGATCTTCACCCTCCCCGAGCTCTGGGACCAGCTCTGGCGCGCCGCCGGCGCACGGCGCGAAGACGACCTCGAGCTGCTTCGCGTCGAGCCCGCCTCGCGCACGTTCTTCGCCGATGGCAGCGTGCTCGAGACGTCCAGCGACCTCGACCGCCTCGCGGCGAGCTTCGGCGCGCTCGACCCGCGCGACGCTGCGGGGATCCCCGCCTTCATGCGCCGCGGCGAAGGGCTCTGGCGCGAACTGGATCGCACCTTCTTCCGCGAGACGCTCTCGCCGCTCGACCTGCTCGCCCCCCGCTCCTGGCTCGCCGGCCTCCGCCTCGACGCGGCCACGCCGTACAGTCGGCGCATCGACCAGACCTTCCACGACGAGCGGATCCGGCACGTCATGCGCTACAAGTCGATCTACCTCGGCAGCACGCCGCAGAGCGTCCCGGGGGCCTTCCTCTCGATCCCGTACATCGAGGCGCGCTTCGGCACCTGGCACCCCCGCGGCGGCATGCACGAGGCGCCGCTGGCCATGGAGCGACTCGCCAGGCGACTGGGGGTCGCCTTCCGCTACGGCACCGATGCCATCGGCAGCCGCATCGAGGGCCGGCGCATCCGCGGGGTGCGGGTCGCCCCGCGCGACGACGCCCGACCGCTCGGCGCCGGGCCCGCCGCGCCCGACCAGCGGGGCGAGGAGCTGCTCCCTGCCGATGCCGTGCTCTTCAACGCCGACATCGTGCACGCCTATCGCGACCTGATCGGCGAGGAGCACCTCGGCCGACTCACCCGCCGGCGCTTCCGCTCGATCACCCCCTCGTCGAGCGCCTACATCCTGCACCTGGGCGTGCGGCGCACCTTCCCCGACCTGGCGCACCACACCGTCTGGCATCCAGAGAACCCGGGCCAGGAGCTCGACCGCATCATCGACTCACCCGTCCCCACGGGAGACCCGACCCTCTACATCCAGCACGTCGCCGCCACCGACGCGTCGGCCCGGCTCGAGGGGCGCAGCGCCCTCTACGTGCTGACCCCGGTGCCGCCGCTGCACGACCGCCGCTGGTGGGAGGAGCACCGTGCCGAGTACCGCGCCGCGACGATCCGCCGCGTCTGCGAGCGCATCGGCCTGCGCCCCGAAGAGATCGAGGTGCAGGAAGACTGGACGCCGCTGGAGTTCGAGCGCGAACAGCGCTGCCACGACGGGTCGATCTTCGCCCTCGCGGCGAGCTTCTTCCAGAGCGCCTACTTCCGCCCGGCGAACCGCTCGGCCGACATCGCCAACGCCTACTTCGCCGGGGGCGGCAGCCAGCCGGGTGGCGGGATCCCGCTGGTCGTCCTCTCCGGCTACATCGCCAGCCGCGCGATCCTGCGCGACCTCGGTCGCCCGATGCCGCCGAGCGAGGCGGGCCAGATCTCCTAGCGCGACGCAGCCCCGGGAACGGCCGAGGGGGCCGGCCCTCTCGGGACCGGCCCCCTCGCCACCCGCCGCGCGGGCGACCGTGCGAACGCTAGGCGATGAAGCCGAGCTTGATCGCGAAGTAGACCAGGTACGCGGCGATCGCGACCCAGAGGAGCGGCTTCACCTCGTCGGCATCGCCCTCAGCGGCCTTCAGCAGGCCGTAGGTGATGAAGCCGACGCCGATGCCGTCCGTGATCGAGTACGCCAGCGGCATGACGATGAGGGTCGCCAGGATCGGGAACCCCTCGCTCGTCTTGGACCACTGCACGTCGCGGATCGACTGGAACATGAGGTAGCCGACGACCACGAGCGCCGGCGCCGTCGCGGCAGCCGGGACGATCCCCGCGATCGGCGCAGCGACCAGGGCCGCGAGGAAGAGGAGCCCGGTGACGACGCTCGTCAGGCCGGTGCGCCCGCCCTCCTCGATGCCCGCTGCGGACTCGATGTAGGTGGTGTTCGACGAGACGCCGAACAGGCCGCCCACGCCGGCAGCGATCGAGTCGACGAGCAGCACGCGATCGGAACCCGGGAGCTGCCCCTTCTTGTCGAGCATGCCGCCGCGCTCGCCGAGCCCGACGATCGTGCCGGCCGTGTCGAAGAAGTCGCTGAGCATGATCGTGAAGACGGCGAGCGCGATCGAGATCACGCCGATGCCGTTCGACCAGACCGAGGTCAGCGATCCGAGCGCGGCGCCGATCCCCGCGAAGTTGCTCGAGTCGAGCGGGCTCACGAGCGTCGCCGGGATCGAGGTCACGCCAACGGCGAGCGCGACGAGCGTCGCGGCACCGATGGCGATGAGCAGCGCGCCCGGGAGCGGGCCGCGCTTTCGACCGATGAGCACGAGGGCAACGAGCAGGCCCGCGCCGAAGACGGCCAGCGTCTGGATCGGGGTGGTGCCGAAGCCGAGCGTCAGCGGCACGGTCGGCGCCGGCGACTTGACGATGATGCCGCCCTCGAAGAGGCCGATCATCAGCAGGAAGAGCCCGATGCCGACGGCAATCGCGCGCTTGAGGCTGAGCGGGATCGCCTCGAGGATCGCCTTGCGGAACCCGGTCAGGACGAGCAGGGTGATGACCACGCCCTCCCAGACGATCACCGCCATCGCCTCCTCCCAGCGCAGGCCCTTCCCCGCGATGAGGTCGAAGGCGACCACCGCGTTGAGGCCCATGCCCGCCGCGAGCGCGAACGGACGGTTGGCGATCAGGCCCATCGCGATCGTCAGGATGCCCGCGGCGAGCGCCGTGGCGGCCGCGACGGCGACGGCGCCCGGGGCGCCGGAACCCTCGAGCGCGCCGTTGGCGCTCGAGACGTAGAGCGGATTGACGAAGATGATGTACGCCATCACCAGGAACGTCGTGGCACCGGCGCGGACCTCCGTCGCGACGTCGGTCTTCCACTTCTTGAGCTCGAAGTACGAGGCGATGCTCGCCATGAGACCCTCCCCTAGGCCGAAGAGGCGGTCGGCCGGCCGGAACGTCGCCTCCGGACAGCCTCCGCGCTGCCAGAGTGGTCGCAAGCGACCGAGCGCCGTGTCTCCCCCACCCTACGGAACCACCGCCCCGAGCGGGGGCCAACTTCAGGGCAAAACGCCATGTTTAAGGGGGAATTCTTCGTGCAGGTGCACAAATCCGAGGGGTCAGCCCGCGGCGTGGGCCTCCAGGAGCGCCTCGCGCACCTCGTCGATCGCCGCGGGGTCCATCGAGAGCTCGCGGATGCCGAGCCGCACGAGGGTGCGGGCCCCCTCCACGCTCCCGGCGAACTCGCCGCAGACGCCCACCTCGACCCCGGCGACGGCGGCCCCCGCGACGGCGGCGGCGATCAGGGCGATCACCCCCGGCGAGGCGGCATCCTGGAGCGGGGCGAGGGCGGGATTCACCCGGTCCGCGGCCATGGCGTACTGCGTCAGGTCGTTCGTGCCGATGCTCACGAAGTCGAGCCCCGCGGCGAGCGTGGCGATCGTCAGGGCGGCAGCAGGCACCTCGATCATCACCCCGAGCTCGAGCGGGTAGACCGACGCGGCCGCCTCCCCGCGGTCGGCGAGCGCGGTGCGGCACTCGGCGACGAGGTCGATCAGGTGGTCGACCTCGTCGCGGACGGCGATCATCGGCGCCATGATCCGGATCCGACCGCCCACCGCGGCGGCGGCGAGGAGGGCGGCGCAGACCTGGGAGGCGAAGAGCGCGCGCAGGTCGGGGCGCGCCGGCAGCATCGCCAGGCGGTAGCCGCGCACGCCGAGGAAGGGGTTCCCCTCCGGGGCGATGTGCAGGTATGGGATCTGCTTGTCGCCGCCGATGTCGGCGAGGCGCAGTGTCAGCGGCCGGCCCGGACCGAGCGCCGCGAAGATCGCGCGGAGCGCGGCGACCTGCTCCGCCTCCGAGGGCGGCGTCTCGCGCTCGAGCAGGAGGAACTCGCTGCGCAGCAGGCCGACCCCGTCGGCCCCCGCCGCGGCGGCCCGCCGCGCGTCATCGGCCGATCCGATGTTCGCCAGCAGGTGGATCGTCGTCCCATCGGGCGCCTGCACGGCGCGGCCGCGCAGCCCCGCGCGGCGCTCGGCCGCAGCGCCACGCTCGCCGCGCTCGCGCTCGGCCGCCGCCTTCGCCGCGGCGCCCGGGCGCAGCACGATCGTGCCGGCACCGCCGTCGAGCAGCACCTCCTCGCCGTCGAGGCTGCCGTCGACCGGCAGCTCCGTCGCGGCGACGAGGCAGGGGATCCCCGCCGCGCGCGCGAGGATCACCGCATGGGCGGTGCGCGACCCGGCGCGCAGGGCCACGCCGAGGAGCAGGTGCGCGGGGATCTCGGCGGCGATGCTCGGCGGGAGGTCCTCGGCGACGACGACCACGGGCGCGTCCGGGAGCGGCAGCTCGGCACCGGAGAGGAGGCGCAGGGCGCGGGAGACGACGTCGCGTACGTCGGCGGCGCGGGCGGCGAGGTACTCGTCGCCGAGCGACGCGAGGGCCGCCGCCTGCTCCTCGCCCGCCGCCGCGAGGCTCTCCGCCCCGCCGAGCCCGGTAGCCGCCTTGGCCCGCAGCGCGGCGGCGAGGGTGGGATCACCGGCCATCAGCGCCTGCGCGGCGAAGATCTCGCCCTCGTCGGCGCGGCCGGCGGTGCGCAGTTCGTCGGCGAGGGCCTCGAGCCGCGCTCGTGCCGCGCCGAGGGCGGCGACCGCCTCCTCGGCGCCGACGACGGGGAGCGGCTGGCTGCCGTGGTGCAGCAGCGCCGTGGGGAGCGTCCAGGCCCGGCCGACGGCGAGGCCGGGTGCACCCGAGATCCCCTGGAACCGCCGCTCGACGCCCATCCCGCGGAGTATAGGGATGCCCCGCGGGTCGACCCGCACGCGGCGCATGGCGGCCCCGGCAGGAGTCGAACCTGCGACCAACTGCTTAGAAGGCAGCTGCTCTGATCCACTGAGCTACGGGGCCAGCCGCTAGAATAGCCCCATGGCCGACATGTACGACAGCACCGAGCTCGCCTCCATGGACCCGCTCGTGCTCATGAAGAACCTCGACCACTGCCGCATGACCTCGCGGCGCCTCTCGTACATCCTCCAGCAGCAGGTGCACCTCTACACCCCCGAGGCGAACAAGCTCCGCGACGAGATCGACCACTACGTCGAGGCGGAGCGCCAGATCGAGGCCGAGATGGCCCGGCGGAAGATCCGCGCCTAGCTAGGCCGGCGGCGGGAGGCGCAGCGCCACACCGCTCCCCGGGCGACGGTCGTCGAGCTGCCAGCGGCAGTCGGCGCCCAGCTCCAGGCCCTCCCAGGGATCGCCGATCGACCCGAGTGGCCCGTCGAGGTCGAGGAACTCCGCCGGCCCGGCGACGGCGGCCGCGGCGGCGGTGCCGAGGAGCGTCTCGGTCATGCAGCCGAACATGCGGCGCAGGCCGAGCTCCTCCGCACGGCGCAGGCCGCGCAGCAGCGGGCCGATCCCACCCACCTTCACCACCTTCAAGTTGACCCCGTCGACATGGCCGGCGACGCGCTCGATGTCCGCGAGCACGACGCAATCCTCGTCGGCGATGACGGGGATCTCGGTCGCGGCGGCGAGGGCGGCCATGTCCCCCAGGCGATGGGCCGGGAACGGCTGCTCGATCAGCTCGACCCCGGCCGACTCCATCGCCGGGAGGAGCTCGAGCGCGCGGCGCAGGTCCCAGCCGCAATTGGCGTCGAGGCGCAGCGGGCCGCCGTACGCGCCGCGGACCCGCCGCAGCACCTCCTCCTCCCCGCCGACGCCGACCTTCAGCTTCATGGCGGGATGGTGCGCGTAGGCGGCGGCGCGCTCGGCCATCTCGGCGGGCGATGCGATCCAGAGCGTCGCGTCCGTCGGCGGGAGGGTGCGGGGCGCACCGAGCCAGTCGCGGAGCGATCGGCCCGCCCGTCGGGCGAGCAGGTCGTGGAGCGCCGACTCGAGCGCCGCCTTCGCCGTGCCATTGCCCCCGAGTGCCACGTCCATCGCATCGCTCACGGGCGCCAGGCCGTCGGCTGCGCGCCCCACGAGACCCTCAAGCCCGCCCGCCGCGGCGACGGCGCGCTCGAGCGCGGGAGCGGCGGCACGGGCGAGGTGCGGCAGGGCGCCGGCGACCGTGCCCGGGATCTCGCCGTAGTAGGTGTCGGGGCAGCCCTCGCCCCACCCTTCGGCCCCGCTCCCGTCGCGCACGCGCACGAACATCGTCTCGTCGCCGAGCTCGTCGGCGCCCCGCGCCGTGACCGGCGCATGCTCGAAGCGGAGTGGATAGCGGAAGAGGTCGACCCGCAGGGCGCCGGCGTCGAAGGCGAGCACGTGGACCAGGGGAGAGGAGGCGGCCTGCATGGGCCAATGATCGCACCGGCGGGTACGAAGGGTGCGTGGTAGCGCGTACGGGATTCGAACCCGTGGTCTCTGCCTTGAGAGGGCAGTGTCCTAGGCCGCTAGACGAACGCGCCGCGGTGCCCGAGCCGATGCCCGGACGCCGATCATACCGATCCCGGGGTGGGGCGTCCAACCGCCGCCTGCCGCTCGGCGCGGGTGTAGGGTTCCCCCATGCAGCCGAGTCGCCTCGCCGCCGCCCTCGCCCTCGCCGGGGTGCTCGCCCTCGGCGGCTGCGGCTCCTCGCTCGACGCGATCCACCCCTCCCCCTCCGCCACCCCCACCGACTTCGCCGGGGTGACCCGCTCGCTCGCGGAGCGCAACCTGGAGGTGTCCGGCGTCGTCAGCGGGGACCCCGGCTGCGACGATGCGGCGCTCGTCCCCATGGCGATCTCGTTCCGCCTCGCGGGCCCGGGGCTCGACGGCACGGTGGCGGCGCGCATCTACCGCTTCAAGGACGCCGCCGCCTACGACCGGCTGCGGACCTCGGTCGATCGCTGCGCCGCCGCGTGGGTCGGCGACCCCGCCACGATGCTCATGGTCGACGCGTCGCCCTACGTGCTGGTCGCCGACGGGGCCGGCGAGAGCGCCGCGGCCGACGCGATCCGCGCGGCGCTGCGCGAGGCGGCGGGCTACTAGGACTCTTCGCGTGCGAGCCGGGGGAGCGCCCCCGCGCTGCGCGGGATCGCCGCCTCGGCGGCGCCCTTCACGAACGAGGCCCTGATCGAGAGGGCCGCGGCCGCCTCCTGCTCCTCGACCGAGAGGATGCCGTGTCGCCCGAGCGCCGCGAGCTCGTCGCGGATGTAGGTCTGGAGCATCTCCGGGCCGTCGGTGCCGATGATGTAGCGCACCTTCGCGGAGCGGAGCGCGGCGAAGATCGCGCGGAACTCCTCCCAGTCGCGCACGACGCGGGTCGTGAGGTTCGACGTCGGGCAGATCTCGAGCACGATCTTGCGCTCGGCGAGCGCCTTGAGGGTGCGGGGGTCCTGCACCGACTTCACGCCGTGTCCGATGCGATCCGGCTCGAGCGCCTTGATCACCTCGAGCACCTCGCTCGCCGGCCCCGCCTCGCCGGTGTGCACGGTGATGCCGAGCCCCGCCTTGCGCGCCCGCGCGAAGAGGCGCCGGTAGTCGGCAACCTTGAAGGCGGCCGACTCCCGCCCGGCGACGTCGATGCCGACGATGCCCCGGCTCTTCCAGGCGATCGCCTTCTCGACGATGATCTCGTTCTGTGCGTAGCTGAAGTCGCGGTCGAGGCAGAGCAGCAGCCCGGGCTTCACCGGATACTCGAGCGCCGCGCGGTCGGCGCCGCGGATCGCGGCGGCGATGATGTGGTCGAGGTCCTGCTCCCCGTTGCGGTTGCGCTTCATCGGGTTGAAGCGCAGCTCCATGGTCGTGATGTGGTTCTTGCGGTATGCGCCGGCGACCACCTCGTACACCGAGCGCTCCACCGCGAGCGGCGACGACTGGATCAGCTCCGTCCAGTGGAAGAGGTCGAGGTAGCCGTTGAAGCTGCGCGAGCGGCCGGATCCGGCGGTGATCATCTTCCGGAAGGCCCAGTAGTCCTTGCTCGGCAGGCGGATCCCCTGCGCGTGGGCGATCCCCCACATGATCGCCGGGGTGACCGAGCCGCCCAGGTGGCAGTGCAGCTCGGCGATCGGCAGGCGCGGGCTGAGGGTGGTGGAGCGGCTCATGCGCCGGCGACGGCCCGGCGGCCGCGCAGCGCCGGGGACCCGGCTGGCACCTGGTCGCGCGCGTGGTACGAGCTGCGCACGAGCGGACCGGACTCGACGTGCTTGAAGCCCATCGCCAGCGCCTCGCGGCGCAGGTCGGCGAACTCCTCGGGGGTGTAATACCGCTCGAGCGGCAGGTGCTCGCCCGTCGGGCGCAGGTACTGGCCGATCGTCAGGATGTCGCAGCCGACGCCGCGCAGGTCGCGGAAGGCCTGCAGCAGCTCGTCGCGCGTCTCCCCGAGGCCGACCATCAGCGAACTCTTGGTGTGCAGCGGCAGGCCCGCCTCGGCGGCCATCTCCTTGGCGCGGGCGAGCAGGCGGAGCGACCGGTCGTAGCGCGCGCGCTTGCGGACGGGGCGCTGCAACCGCTCCACCGTCTCGAGGTTGTGGTCGATGATGTCTGGTGCGGCGTCGACGACGGCACGGAGCGGCTCCTCGCGGCCGTCGAAGTCCGGGATCAGCACCTCGACGCCGGTGCCCGGGGCGCGCTGGCGGAGCTCGCGGATCGTCGCAGCGAAGATCGCGGCCCCGCCGTCGGCCAGGTCGTCGCGTGCCACGCTCGTCACCACGACATGGTCGAGGTCGAGCGAGGCGAGGGACTCGGCGACGCGACGCGGCTCGTCGAGGTCGACGGATCCCGGGCGGCCCGTCTTCACGGCGCAGAAGCCGCACGCGCGCGTGCAGGTGTCGCCGAGGATCATCACCGTCGCCGTCCCCTGCTCCCAGCACTCGCCGATGTTCGGGCAGCGCGCCTCCTCGCAGACGGTGTTCAGCCGCTGCTCGCGCATGAGCGACTGAAGCGCCCGATAGCGGTCGCCGCCCGGCGCCTTGGCGCGGATCCAGTCGGGATGGCGACGCTCCGGTGCGGCGGGGGCTGCGCCGAGCACCGGCAGGTCGCGCCCGGCCATCGCCATCTAGAAGTTCACCGCACGGCCGATCGAGACGAGCGCCGCCTCGCCGACGATCTCCGAGAGGGTCGGATGCGGATGCGTGGTGCCGCCGAGCTGGGCGGCGGTAGCCCCCATCTCCAGGGCGAGGCTGGCCTCGGCGATCAGGTCGGTCACCTTCGGACCGACCATGTGCACCCCGAGCACGGCGCCGCTCTCGGCGTGGCGCAGCACCTTGCAGAAGCCGTCGGCATCGCCGCCGATGTGCGCCTTGGCGATCGCCGCGAACGGAACCTGTCCCGCGGTGAAGGGGATGCCGTCGCGCTCGAGCTCGGCACTCGTCCAACCGACGGAGGCGACCTCGGGGCGGCAGTAGGTGGCGCGCGGCTGCTTGGCGTACTCGATCGGGTGGATCGGCTGCCCAGCGATCGCCTGCGCCGCGATCAGGCCCTCGTGCGCGGCGACGTGCGCCAGCTGCAGCCCGCCGATGACGTCGCCCACCGCGTAGACGTGCGGATCGGCGGTGCGCATCCGGGCGTCGACCTTGATGAAGCCGCGCTCCACGACCGCGGCGGTCTTCTCGAGGCCCAGACCGGCGCTGTTCGGCACGCGACCGGCGGCGACCACCACCAGGTCGGCATCGAGGGCGATCGGCGCGCCGTCGCCCTCGACCGGCGCGATGCTGAGCGAGGCGCCGTCGGGGCGCCGCACGAGCGAGCCGTCGACGACCCGGTGGCCGACGTGGATCGCGATGCCGCGCTTGGCGAAGGCCCGGGCGAGCTCCCTCGATGCATCGCGATCTTCCAGCGGCACGAGCGCCGGCAGCATCTCGACGATCGTCGTCGCGGCGCCGAGGTCGCGGAAGTAGGAGGCGAACTCGCAGCCGATCGCACCGCCGCCCACGATCAGGACGCTCTTCGGCTTGAACGTGCCCTTGACGATGTGGTCGCTGTCGACCACCACGGTGCCGTCCGTCTCGAGGCCGGGGATGCGGCGCACGCTCGAGCCGGTCGCGACGACGACGTTTGCCGCGCTGACCGTCCGCTGCTCGCCGGTGGGCGCACCGCCGGCGTCGACGAGCGCGATCTCGATGCGTCCCTCCCCGAGCAGCGTGCCCCGCCCGGCGATCAGCTCGACGCCGTTCCTCTTGAAGAGCGAGGTGAGGCCGGCGTGCATGCGCGCGACGATCTTGTCGCGACGGGCACCGACGGTGCCGACGTCGACGCCCGAGGCGGGAGCGATCTCGATCCCGAAGTCGGCCGCCTTGCCGATCTTCGCCAGCAGGTCGCCGGTCTCGAGCATCGCCTTGGCGGGGATGCAGCCCCAGTGCAGGCAGGTGCCGCCGACCTTCGCCTGCTCGACGAGGGCCACGCGCTGGCCGAGCTGCGCCGCCCGGAAGGCGGCCGCGTAGCCGCCGGTTCCACCGCCGAGGACGAGGAGATCGAGGTCGGGCATGCGCTGATCCTAGCGCTGCGCTGCTATCCTCCGCCGCCATGGAGATCTCGCCCCTCGCCGCCACCGCCGCCGCCTCGTACCTCTCGGGGTCGATCCCCTTCGGCCTGATCGTCGCCCGTGTAACAGGAGGGCCAGACCCGCGTGCCGTCGGCTCGGGGCGGCTGGGCGGCACGAACTCGCTGCGCGCCCTCGGGCGCCGCCGGGCGGCGGTGGTCTCCGCCGGCGACGTGCTGAAGGGCTACCTGCCCGTCGCGGCCGTCGCGGCGGTCGGCGGT
>JBEGQU010000057.1:0-6648 GCA_041180765.1 Chloroflexota bacterium | reverse complement strand
CAACTCGGCGCTCAGGTCCCCCGCCGACGGCGCCGCCGCCACGGGCTGCCGCTCCTCGTGCTCGCTCATGCGTCGCGCTCCCGGAGGGCCGCGCGCAGCCGCTCCGCGAGCGGTGCGCCGCGGAGCGAACGATCGGCGGCCACCGTGGCGACGAGCTCCTTCGCCTCGCGTGGCGTGAAGCCCAGGCTGCGCAGCGCGCCGGCGAGGTCGGCATCCGTGGCGCCGGGCGGGGTGCCCTCCTCGCCCGCCGCCGCAGCCTCTCGCGCGATGCGCTCGCCGAGCTCGACGACGACACGGGCGGCGAGCCGCCTCCCCACGCCCGGGGCCATCGCGATCAGCGCCTCGTCGCGATCGACGAGGGCGCGGCGCAGGGCCGCGGCACCGTGCGTGGCGAGGAGGGCGAGGGCGACCTTCGGTCCGACACCGCTCACGTCGAGCAGCGTGGCGAAGAGATTCGCCTCGTCGCGGGTGCGGAACCCGACGAGCGATTCGGCATCCTCGCGGACGATGTGGTGCAGGAAGAGCTCGAGCGACTCCCCCTCGCGTGTGGCGGAGAGCACCGCCGGCAGGGTCCGGATCCGCAGGCCGATCCCGTTCGCGACGAGCACGAGCGCCTCGTCCTCGATCCAGGCGACGCGGCCCGACGCCCAGGCGTACATCAGGCCCCCCGCCCGTTGCGGAGCGCGCGCCGCACGGCGCGATCGAAGCCGCTCTCCGCCGCGATCCCCTGCGACGAGGAGCGGTCGAGGCGCGAGGAGCCGGCGACGAGCGAGAGTCGCGCGGCGCCGCAGCCCCAGAGCGCGAGGGCCAGCGCGTCCGCGGCGTCGTCGGGGGTCGGGGCGCGCTCGAGGGCGAGCAGGCGCGTGACGGCGCGGGTGACGGCGCGCTTGTCCGCGCGCCCGTCGCCGGCGATCGCGCGCTTCATCTCCGAGGGGGTCGCCTCGACGAGCTCCAGGCCGTGATCTGCCGCGACGAGGAGGGCGATGCCGCGCGCAGCGCCGATCGCCATCGCGGACTGCGTGTTCCCCTGCGCGTAGAGCCGCTCGATGGCGATGCGATCGGGGCGGTGCTCGACGACGAGGGCCGCCAGCGCATCGCGGATCGTCGCGAGGCGGGCGCCGAGCGGTGCCGAGGCCGGGGTGCGGATCGCACCGTGGGCGACGTGCGTCGGCCGAAGCCCGCCGCCATCGACGACCCCCCAGCCGAACGTGGCCGTCCCCGGGTCGAGGCCGAGGAGGCGGCGGCTCATCCCGCGAGCTCGGCGAAGACCTCGGGTGGCAGCTCGAAGTTCGCCGTCACCCGCTGAACGTCGTCCAGCTCCTCCAGCGCGTCGATGAGCTTCAGGTTCTTCCGGGCATCGTCGGCGGAGACGTCGGTCGTGGACTTCGCCACGACGGTGGCCTCGGCACTCTTCACCGTGATCCCCGCCTGCTCGAGCCCCGCACGGACCGCCTCCAACGAGGCTGGTGCGGCGTACACGAAGACGACCCCCTGGTCCTCGTCGACGTCGTCGGCACCGGCGACGATCGCCGCCTCGCCCACCGCATCGAGCGTGCCCAGGCACTCGATGATGCCGCGGGCCTCGAACTGCCAGGCCACGGCTCCGGAGCTGGCGAGCGCTCCCCCCGCCTTGGTGAAGAGGCTGCGCACCTCCGAGGCGGTACGGTTCCGGTTGTCGGTCGCCGCCTCGACCAGCACGGCGACCCCCCCGGGGCCGTAGCCCTCGTAGGTGATCTCCTCGTAGGCGTCACTCTGGCCGAGGCCGCTCGCCCGCTCGATGGCCCGCTTGATGTTGTCGTTCGGCATGTTGATGCCGCGACCCTTGTCGATCGCAAGGCGAAGGCGGGGGTTGGCGGCGGCATCGGGGCCGCCGATCTTCGCCGCGATGGTGATCTCGCGGGAAACCTTGGTGAACTGAGCGGCACGCTTGGCGTCGGTCGCCCCCTTCGCCCGCTTGATCGTCGACCATTTCGAATGTCCGGACATGCGGGCAGTATACGCGCGGGGCTCAGCCCCTCCGGAGCGCCCGATAGTCGCGTCGCCCCTTGCGGAGCAGCAGCGAGCCATCGGCGAGCGGGGCGAACCCCTCCGCCGCAGCGCCCGGGTCCCCCGCCGGGTCGCCGTTGACGCTGATCCCCCCCTGCTCGATGAGGCGACGTGCCTCGCCCTTCGACTGCGCGAAGCCTGCGGCGAGGACCAGGTCGACGAGCGTCGCCTCGCCCCCCTCCGGCAGCGGTGCCGATGGGAGCTCGCGACCGATCATCGCCAGCGCCGCCGCGTCCAGGCCCCGCAGGCTCCCCTCGGCCGAGCGTCCGAAGAGCGCCTCGGCCACCGTCGCGGCGCGAGTCGCATGGTCAGCGCCATGCACCAGCGTCGTGAGTGTCTTTGCAAGATGTCGTTGCGCAGTACGCAAAGACGCATTCGCAGCATGCTCGCGGAGGCGCTCCGCGGTCTCTGCCGGCCGGTCGAGCGTGAGCCGAAGCAGGAGCGCCTCGACCTCGTCGTCGTCCTGCTCCATCCAGAACTGCCAGAAGGCGAAGGGGCTGGTACGGGCGGGATCGAGCCAGATCGCTCCCGCGGCGGTCTTGCCGAACTTCTCGCCCCCCTTGGAAACGAGGAGCGGGTAGCAGAGCCCGAAGGCCAGGGGGGCTTCGGCCCCGCCCCCGTCCACCCGGCGGATCAGTTCAGCCCCTGCGGTGATGTTCCCCCACTGGTCGCTGCCCCCCATCTGGAGCTCCACTCCGTGGAGCCGGCGGAGCATGAGGAAGTCGTAGCTCTGGAGAAGCATGTAGCTGAACTCCGTGAACGAGAGACCCCCCTCGAGGCGGCTCTTCACGGAGTCCTTCGCCAGCATGTAGCCGACCGTCAGGTGCTTCCCCGTGTCGCGCAGGAAGTCGATCAGCCCCGCCTCCCCCAACCAGGCGAGGTTGTCGAGGAGCAGGGCGCCGGAGGGCCCCTCGAAGTCGACGAGCCGGGCCAGTTGTGCGCCGATCGCGGCGCGATTCGCCTCCAGGGTGGGGCGATCGAGGAGGCTGCGCTCCGAGGAGCGGCCGGAGGGGTCGCCGATCATCCCCGTGCCGCCGCCGACGAGGGCGATCGGGCGCCCGCCGTGCAGCTGCAGGCGCCGCAGGGCGAGGACGCCCATGAGGTGCCCGACGTGGAGCGAGTCGGCGGTCGGGTCGAAGCCGATGTACCCCGAGATCGCGGGCGAGGCGACGAGGCGGGCATCGAGCCCGGCGGTGACCTCGTGGACGAGCCCCCGCCGGGCGAAGTCCCCGAGGAGCCCTGAGTCGAACCGGCCGTCCATCCCCTGGATGGTACCCTTCCCGGCATGAACATGGACGCGGCGAACCGCCCCGCCGAGCCCCGCCGACCCCGGCGCCGGCTCTTCGGCGGCGCCTTCACCCTCCTCCCCCTCGCCCTCCTCGGCTCCTGCCTCTTCCTGGCGACGGTGCTGTACGTGGGGACCCTCGCGATCTTCGGGAGCGTGACCGGTAGCCTAAAGGACCCCGCCGCCCTCGAGGACGCCGCCGCGAACCTCTCCGACAACAGCGAGGTCTACGACCGCACGGGCACGGTGCTCCTGGCCGAATACGGCTCGGACCGGCGCACCCTGATCGACGACTACGCGACCATCCCCGCGCTGATCCAGGACGCCACGACCGCGGTCGAGGACAAGACCTTCTGGACGAACGCCGGGTTCGATCCCCTCGGGGTCATCTCGGCGGCGCTGGACACCCTGCGCGGCGGTGGGCGTGGCGGTTCGACGATCACCCAGCAGCTCGTGCGCAACGTGCTCCTCGACGCGGCCGACTTCGAGGGCTCGGTCTACGAACGGAAGGTGAAGGAGATCGTCCAGTCCGTACGGCTGACGAGGACCTTCCCCGGCGACGAGGGGAAGCGCATCGTGATGCGTACGTACCTCAACACGAACTACTACGGCTCGCGGTCCTACGGGCTGCGCGCTGCAGCGTACGAGTACTTCGGGATCACCGACCTTTCCAAGCTGACGCTCGGGCAGTCAGCGCTCCTCGCCGGCATTCCAAAGGCGCCGAGCACCTACGATCCGCGCGCCGCCGCGGTCGAGTCGCCCGACGGCACGATCGAGGTTCCGCTCACCAGCGAGGTCGCGCTGCGCCGCGAGACGGTGCTCAACGCGATGCGCAGCGCCCGCGACCAGGGGCTGCTGCTCGACAACAGCATCAGCGATGCCGCGATCGACGCGGCGAAGGCCGAGCCGATCATCCTCACCCCGCCGCCGCTGCGAAAGGTGAAGGCGCCGAACTTCATCGACATCGTCACCGACGTCGCCGACGGCATCCTCTGCCCGGCGAATCAGCCGGAGTACTGCCCGGACGGCATCGAGTCGGAGCTGTCGAAGCGGGGCTACAGGATCATCACCACGCTCGACTGGGGGATGCAGCAGGCCACCGACAAGTGGACGGCCGCAGTCCTCTCCACCCATCTCGGGAAGAAGCTGAGCGATCCTGTCCGCCTCGACTACCTGAAGTCGATTGGCGCGAGCGACACGGTCTGGCTGCGCAACATCTACAAGGCCGACGTGCACAACTCGGCCTCTGCGACGATGGATGCCCGGACGGGCGACATCCTCGCCTATGCCGGGTCATCGGACTACTACGCCCAGGCGAGCGATCCGGTGATCGGGCCGCTCGTCGGGCCGCACTTCCAGCCGCAGTACGATGTGTTCAGCGGCTGGCGCCAGCCGGGTTCGGCGATCAAGCCGATCGTCTACGGCTACGCAATGGAGATGCGCGCGGTCACCCCGGCGACGCTCTTCATGGACGTTCCCGTGGACTTCGGCGAGGGGTGGACCCCCGCAGAGTGGGACCTCCGCGAGCGCGGACCGGTGCGGCTCCGCCAGGCGCTCCAGGGCTCGCTGAACATCCCGGCGATCAAGACCGCGATCCGTGCCGGCGCCGACAGCATCTGGCGGAAGATGCGCGACGGGGCGTTCCGCTTCCAGGCGAACGAGAACGTGGCGGGCTCCTCGCTCGCAATCGGCACGGCCGAGATTCGCTATGTCGACCTCCTCTCGGCCTACGGCGCGCTGGCGAACGGCGGGATCATGGTCCCCCGCCGATACATCCTGCGCATCGAGAGCCGCGACGGGACGGTGAAGTACGAGGCGCCGAGGCCATCGGACGGCGCAAAGCGAATCTTCGAGGAGGACACGGCGGCGCTCGTCACCAACATCATCTCCGGCAACACGGACCCGGCGATCAACCCGATGTGGGCTGTGCGCCGCATCACGGCTCCGGGCGGCGCGCGCCGGCCGGCGGCGTTCAAGACGGGAACGACGAGTGACGCCAAGGATCACGCGGCGTTCGGCTATCTGGCGCCACCCACCGATCCAAACGCCCAGCATCTCGTGACCGGTGCCTGGACGGGCAACTCCGACTCGATGCCGGCGCGCGCGCTCTCCCTGTCGGCGGCGGGGGGCGTCTGGCAGTCGGTGCTCAAGGAGATCTCCGCGAAGCTGCCGATCGCCTCGTTTGCCGAGCCGAAGCTGACGAAGGTCACCATCGATGTCCACACCGGCGAGCTGCCCGGGCCGTGCACCACGCGAACCACGGAGGAGTACTTCTTCCCGGGTACCGAGCCGACGACCTCGTGCAGCACCTCGGTGGCGCTCGAGATCGACAGTGCCACGGGCCTGATCTGGGCCGAGGGGTGCGCGGGCCCCAAGGTCACCGACACCTATGTCGACTTCAGCCGCGTCGAGACGGACTATCCGAAGTGGCAGGCGGCGAACATCGAGTGGGCGAGCCGCGCGATCAACGGCCCCGAGCAGGTGGGGGGCGCCCGCCTCGGCGTCACTTCCTACTTCTACGACAAGACCTGGAACCCGAACGGCAAGACCTGGGGTGGGAAGATCGCGCCCACCGAGTCGTGCCTCTCGGTGACCCCGACCCCCACGCCTACCCCGACGCCTACCCCGCCGACCCCGTAGCCGCGACCCCCGCCCCTCCGCCTGGGGCTAGAGCACGACGATCGTCACCCCGTCCCGTCCGGGGCCCGCCGCGTCCTGCACGTCGCGCACACCGGGTAACTCCCTGAGGCGACGGCGCACGGCCTCGCGCAGCGCACCGGTGCCCACCCCGTGGATGACCTCGAGGCGCTCGCCCCCGGCGAGCAGCAGCGCATCAAGCCGCTGCTCCAGTGCCGCGAGCGCCTCGTCGACGCGGGCCCCGCGCAGGTCCAGCGATGCGGACGGGGACTCGGCGGAGCTCGGGCGGATGACCGACCCCGGGGGGCCCGGGGACGCTGCAGGTGCACGGCGCACGATGCGGCGGAGCTCCCGCAGCCCGACGGTGCCACGCATGTTCCCCAGGGCGATGGTGATCCGCTCCCCGCGCACCTCGACCACCTGCCCCTGGGACCCGGAGCGGAGCTCGACGGTGTCGCCGGGGCCCACATCGGACGCAAGGGGACCGACGCCGGATTCGTCGGAGCCGGACGGTGCCGCAGCCGCCTCGGCCTGACGCAGCTCCGCCCCGAGATCGGAGGCTGCGGCGCGCAGGTCCGCGGTGATCGCCCCGCCTTCGAGCGCCGCGGCGAGCGCGTCGACTCGCTGTAGGAGCGCCGCCGCCGCCGCGCGACCGGCAGCCGTCGCCTCGGACGCGGCCT
>JBEGQU010000056.1:0-3400 GCA_041180765.1 Chloroflexota bacterium | reverse complement strand
TGAAGACGAGGCTGCCGTGGTCGCGGCGGCGATGCACCCAGCCGGCGAGCCGCACCCTGCGGCCGATGTCCCCTCGGCGCAGGGCGCCGCAGACGTCGCTGCGTAGCCCCGTCGCGAGCTCTCGTCCCCCGCTCATCGGTCGTCTCCCCCTTTCGCCAACTCGAGCGCGGCGGCGATCACCGCGGCGCTCGGCCCAGGATCCGCCTGGGTACCCGCGACAAGGTCGCGCAGGCTCAGCTGCCCATCGGGCTCGATGATGATGGCGGCGATTGCGCCATCGCGCACGGCGGCCTCCAACTGCTTGCCGATCTTGCGGCTCCCCGTGTCTGCCCGGGCGCTGGCGCCGGCGGTGCGCAGCCGGGAGGCCAGCGCGACCCGCGCGGGCGCGGCGTCGGGATCGATGCTGGCGACGTAGAGGGCGGCGGGGGCCGGGGTCGACGGAAGCTTGCCGCGCTCCTCGAGGGCGAGGACGACGCGGTCGATGCCGATGGCGAAGCCGATCGCCGGGGTGGCGGCTCCCCCGATCAGCTCGGCAAGGCCGTCGTAGCGCCCGCCGCCGCCGAGCGCCCCCTGCTGCCCCTGCTCCCCGGGGAGGAGGTACTCCCAGGCGGTACGGGTGTAGTAGTCGAGACCGCGCACGAGGCGGGGCGCCGCGACGCTGCGCACGCCCGCCGCAGCCAGGCCGGCCTCGACGGCGGCGGCGTGGGCGGCGCAGGGGGCGCAGAGGTGTGCCGAGAGGATCGGCGCGCTCGCTGCCCGCTCCGCGGCCGTCGGATCCTTCGAGTCGAGGAGGCGCATCGGGTTCTCGGCGAGCCGCGTGCGATCGACCGGCCCGAGCCGATCGGCGACCGGGGCGAAATGCGCCTGGAGCGCCGCGGCATACGCCGGGCGGCAGCCGGGACAGCCGACGGAGTTGAGGTGCACCTCGACGTCCGCGAGCCCGACGTCGCGCAGGTATGCGGCACCGAGCTCTACCACCTCGATGTCGATCCCCGGGCCGGCCTCGCCGATCGCCTCGATGTCGAACTGCGTGAACTGGCGGTAGCGCCCCTTCTGCGGTCGGTCGTAGCGGAAGAGCTGCGTCACGGTCGCCAGCCGCACGGGCTGCGGCTGCGAGCGCATCCCGTGCTGGAGGTAGGCGCGCAGGATCCCCGCCGTCGCCTCGGGGCGCAGGGCGAGTCGCACCGCGTCGTCGCCCCGCGGCTCGAGCCGGTAGAGCTCCTTCGCCACGACGTCGCTCGTGCCGCCGATCGCGCGCTCGAAGAGCGCCGACTCCTCGGCGATCGGCAGGTCGATGCGGCCGTAGCCCGCGGCGAGCGCCGCGCTCCAGGCACGCTCCGCAGCCCAGGCATGTGCCGCTGCAGCCTCGCCGTAGAGGTCGCGCAGCCCGCGCGGCGACTGGAAGGCGCTCACTGGCGCTGCTCCCGTGCGACGCTGCGCACGCCGCGCACCCGTTCCAGGCGCGCCATCAAGCGCGCGAGCTCGCTGATCGAGCCGACCGCCAGCGTGGCCAGCACCTCGGCGTTGGCGCTCCCCGTGGTCCCCACCGTCGCCGAGAGGATGTTCACCTTCTGGTCGGCGACGACCTGCGTGATGTCGCTGAGCAGGCCGGTGCGATCGAGCGCCTCGATGCGAATCGTCACCGGATAGCTCTCTGTCGCGGCGGTAGCGACCTCCCACTCCACGTCGATCATCCGCGCCGCCTCGCGGGGCGCGGTGGCCGCGTCGCAGGCGGCAAGGTGGACGGTGACCCCCTTGCCACGGGTGATGAAGCCGACGATCGGATCGCCGGGGAGCGGGCGGCAACACCGCCCGAACCGCGTCAAGAGGTCGGGCACGCCCTTCACCCGGATCCCGCCCGTGCGCTCGGCCGGGGCGATCTGGGGTGCGGGAGCCCCCAGCGGGAGGATCACCCGCGCATCGTCGTCGGCGACGCCGAGCCGCGAGACCACCTGCTGCGGCCCCACCGCGCCGTAGCCGATCGCGGCGAAGAGGTCGTCGGCACTCCCCTGGTTGAGCTGCGCGGCGATCTCGTCGAGCCGCTCACGCCCGACCGCCTCGATCGAACTGCGCGCGAGGCGGCGCAGCTCGCGCTCGAGCGCCTCGCGCCCATGGACGATGTTCTCGTCGCGCTCCTGGTGCTTGAACCACTGGCGGATCCGCTCGCGGGCCTGTCGCGTGGCGACGATCGAGAGCCAGTCGCGGCTCGGCCCGTGCTTGCCGCGCGAGGTGACGATCTCCACGATATCGCCGGACTTGAGGCGATACTCGAGGGGCACGAGACGGCTATTCACCTTCGCGCCGATGCAGCGGTGCCCGATGTCCGTATGCACCAGGTAGGCAAAGTCGAGGGGGGTGGCGCCGGAGGGGAGCTCCTTCACGTCGCCCTTCGGGGTGAACACGTAGACCTGGTCCTGGAAGACATCGAGGCGCACCCCCTCGAGGAACTCCGATGCCGAGACGTCGCGCTGCCACTCGAGCAGCTGCCGGAGCCAGGCGAGCTTCGCATCGTAGGCGGCATCGGCTCGGGTGCCGTCCTTGTAGCGCCAGTGGGCGGCGATCCCGACCTCGGCCACCTCGTGCATTGACCGGGTGCGGATCTGCACCTCGAGCGGGCGTCCGTCGAGCGCCACGACCGCCGTGTGCAGGCTCTGATAGAGGTTGTTCTTCGGGACCGCGATGTAGTCGTCGAACTGGTTCGGGATCGGTCGCCAGACGGAGTGCACGGCACCGAGCGCCGCGTAGCACTCGCGCAGGTCGTTGACGATCACGCGGATGGCGTGCACGTCGTAGATCTCCGAGAAGTCGGTGCCCTTGCGCGCCATCTTCTTGTGGATCGAGTAGAGGTGCTTCGCCCGGCCCGAGAACTCGGCGTGGATCCCCGCCCGCTCGAGTTCCGGGCGCAGCACGGCGATCGCCCGCTCGATGTAGCTCGCGCGATCGTCGCGCCGGAGGTCGACGAGGCGCGCCAGCTCGCGGAAGCGATCGGGATCCAGCGCCTTGAACGAGAGGTCCTCAAGCTCCCACTTCACCTGCCAGATGCCGAGGCGATCGGCGAGGGGGGCGTAGATCTCGAGGGTCTGGCGCGCGATTCGGCGCTGCTTCTCCGGCGGCAGGGCGGCGATCGTACGCATGTTGTGCAGGCGGTCGCCGAGCTTGATCAGCACCACCCGGATGTCCTGGGCCATCGCCAGGAACATCTTGCGCATGCTCTCGGCGTACTGGTCCTCGGCCGAGAGGGCCGAGAACTTGCCGAGCTTCGTCACCCCGTCGACGAGGGTCGCGCTCTCGTCACCGAAGCGGAGTGCGAGGTCTGCGGTCGAGACGCGCGTGTCCTCGGGAACGTCGTGGAGCAGCGCGGCGGCGAGGGTCGGAGCATCGAGGCCCAGATCGGCGAGGA
>JBEGQU010000055.1:0-34836 GCA_041180765.1 Chloroflexota bacterium | reverse complement strand
AGTACGGCAGCCGCCCGGAGCAGCCGATCCCCGAGATGAAGACGAAGCGCTCCTTCGGCACCCCGAAGTCGGGCATGGTCTTCTGCGTCTGGGCGAGGATCGAGTAGTCGCCGCAGCCCGGGCACCAGCGCGGGTCCTGGTCGGACTCGAAATCCTTCTTCGTCAGCACCGGGAGCTCGCCCTGCGTCACTTCGCACCCTCCACGCTCTCGCCGAGGATCGACTCGGCCTTCGCCTCGAGCTCGCCGATCTGGAACGGCTTGCCGCGCACGAGGTTGAAGCCGATCGCATCGACGAGGAATCTCGCGCGGACGAGCATCCGCAGCTGCCCGGCGTTGAGCTCGGGGATCAGTACCTTGTCGAATCCGGCGAGGATCTCGGCGAGGTCGTTCGGCAGCGGGTTGACGTGCCGGATGTGGGCGTGGCTCACCCTGCGGCCGCGCTCGCGGAGCCGCTCGACCGCCGAGCGGATCGAGCCGTACGTGGAGCCCCAGCCGAGGATCAGCAGCTCGCCGTCGCGCTCGCCGAACACCTCGGTGGCGGGGATGTCGCGCGCGATGCGGGCGACCTTCTCGGCACGGAGCAGGTTCATGCGGTGGTGGTTGTCGGGATCGTAGGAGACGGTACCCAGCTCATCGAGCTTCTCCAGGCCGCCGACCCGGTGCTCGAGGCCGACGGTGCCGGGGACCGCCCACGGGCGGGCGAGCGTCTCCGGATCGCGCCGGTACGGCCGGAAGCCGCCCTCGGGCTGCGCCGGTGCGTTCGGCACGGCGATCGAGGGGAGCTGGTCGACCTGCGGGATGAGCCACGGCTCGGCGCCGGTGGCGAGGAAGGCGTCCGACAGGTAGACGACCGGCGTCATGTGCTTGAGCGCGATGCGCCAGGCCTCGATCGCCATCGTGAAGCACTCGGCGGGGGTCGCGGGGGCCACGACGGGGATCGGCGAGTCGGAGTTGCGCCCGAACATGCTCATCAGCAGGTCGCCCTGCTCGGTCTTCGTCGGCATCCCGGTCGACGGGCCGGCGCGCTGCACGTCGACGACGACCAGCGGCAGCTCGACCATCACCGCGAGACCGAGCATCTCGGCCTTGAGCGCCATGCCGGGGCCCGAGGTGGTGGTCATGCCGAGCGCCCCGCCGTACGAGGCGCCGACCGCCGCGCCGATCGCCGCGATCTCGTCTTCCGACTGCACGGTCTTGATGCCGAGGTGCTTGTAGCCCGAGAGCTGGTGGAGGATGTCCGACGCCGGGGTGATCGGGTAGCTCGCGAGGAAGAGGTCCCGCTCGGCCAGCCTCGACGCCGTGACGAAGCCGAGCGCCGTCGCCTCGTTGCCCGTGATGTTGCGGTAGGTGCCCGGCGGCAGGTGCGCCGCGGCGACGCGATAGTGGGTGTGGAAGAGCTCGGTCGTCTCGCCGAAGGCATAGCCGGCGTGGAGGGCGCGGCGGTTCGCCTCGGCGATCGCCTCCTTGCCGGCGAACTTCGCGGCAATCCACTTCTCGGTGGCCTCCATCGAGCGCTCGTAGAGCCAGAACATCACGCCGAGCGCGAAGAAGTTCTTCGTCAGCTCGACCTGCTTGCTCGTGAGGCCCAGCCCCTCGCAGGCGCCGGCGACGAGCGTCGACATCGGGATCTCATAGAGGTTGTAGCCCTTCAGCGAGCCGTCCTTGAGCGGGTCGGCCTCGTAGCCGGCCTTGCGCAGGTTGATGTCGTTGAAGGCGTCGGTGTTGACGATGATCCCGCCGCCCGGGACGAGGTCGCGCAGGTTCACCTTGAGCGCGGCGGGATTCATCGCCACCAGGACGTCGGGTCGGTCGCCGGGGGTGTGGATGTCGCCGCTCGAGAAGCTGATCTGGAAGCCCGAGACGCCCGGGAGCGAGCCGGCCGGGGCGCGGATCTCCGCGGGGTAATCGGGGAGGGTCGAGACGTCGTTGCCGAAGAGGGCGGTGGTGGCGGTGAACTGCGAGCCGGTC
Source organism: Chloroflexota bacterium (assembly GCA_041180765.1). Classification (GTDB taxonomy): domain Bacteria; phylum Chloroflexota; class Limnocylindria; order Limnocylindrales; family Limnocylindraceae; genus Limnocylindrus. The sequence continues at coordinate 32,867 of JBEGQU010000055.1, read as the reverse complement.
AGCTGCATCCCGTCGCCGGAGTCGCCGGCGAAGCGGATCGTGACGCGGTCGAGCTCGGTGACCGATGCGCGCTGGTCGCCGGTCGTGGGGGTCGTCACGCCTATCGCTCCTTGCCTCGCGGGGGCGCCGAGCGGGGGCGCCCGGCGCGTCGGGCTGAGCCTACCGCATCCCCGTAGGAGGCCCGCAGCTCGGCGAGGAGGCGCTCCTCGTCGCGGCGGGAGAGGAAGTGCCAGGCGAGGTAGGCGTCGAGCGCGAGGGTCCAGGCGACCGCGAGGGCGGGCACGATCGGCGGCAGCTCCCCCGCCGCCACGCGCTCGAGGGCGAGCTGCATCCCGGCCCCCCAGAGGAGGAGCGAGCCGACGGTGTAGGCGAGGGTCATCGCGCCGGTGAACGCCGCGGGCCTGCCGAAGCTGAGGAACGCGAGCTTCGGCGCCTCCGGCGGATAGAAGTAGGCGGCCTCCAGGCGATGGGCGACGAGCGCCTCGCGGCCCAGCCGTGCGTTGATCGCGCGCTCGAGGAACTCGGCGTGTCGCCGGGCGAAGAGCGTGTAGTAGAAGGAGTAGCCCGCCTCGAGGAAGGCGAACGGCACGACGAACGGGACGATCGCCGCGAGCGCGGCGAGGCCGTCGACCGCCGAGAGGGCGAGTAGCCCGATGCAGAGGAGCGTCCAGATCGTGATCTGGCGGAAGAAGAGCGCCGAGTAGCCGTAGAGCATGCCGCGCATGCGTCCCAGCTGCGCCTCCAGGATGCGCAGGTGTGCCCGGTCCGTCTCGTGCATGCACCCATTCTCTCGCAGTGAGCCGAAGTGCGCAGCGCGGTAGAATGGCCCCATGGACCGATCGCACCGCCCCCGCATCGTCGCACGGACCGTGGCCGCTGCCCTGCTGGTCGGCGCGCTGCTCGGCACGCTGCTCGGCGCCTGTGCCGGCACCAACGCGCCGACCGGCACCCCGGCCTACACCATCACCCGCAGCTGGTCGAACGGCTACGAAGAGATCGGCAAGATCTACCCCGACGGGCGGACGACCATGCAGCACGGCTCGCACGAGGAGCGGCTCGTCGTCCCGGTGGACCAGATGGCCGAGCTCGCCGCGGCCGCCGCCCGCGGCGTCACCCCGGGCTCGAACGCCGATGACCCGATCGTCGGCGTCACGATCGGCGACGGGGCGACGGTGCGTCCTGCGGCGCTCGACGGGGGCTCGCTCGCCGCCCTCCTCAACCTGCTCCTCGACTCGCACACCCTGCACCCCTGAGGCTCGCGCGCCGCAGGGCGCCGGGACCTAGCGCGCGAGGGCGTCGATCACGACCAGGTGCCGCCCGAGCGGCTCCACCCGCCGCTCCACGAACTCGCCGCCGAGCATCTCGCCGAGCGCCTGGTCCAGGGTCGAGGGGTCGAGCGCCGGCGGCGCGAGGTCGATCACCGCAAGACGCCCGCCGGGCGCCAGCCAGTCGCGGGCCGCGGCGACCTGCCGTCGCCGGGGATCCGGGGCGAGCTGGCTCAACACGAACGGCAGCACCACGAACCCGGCGGGCGCCCCCTCCGGCGCGGCATCGATCGCCCGCGGGTGCAGGTGCGCGGTCAACCCGTGCGCGACGAGGCGGCGCCGGGCGCGCTCGAGGCGATCTTCGCGCGCATCGTAGGCCGACACCTCGCCGCGCGAGGCAAGCAGCACCGTCCAGAAGCCGATCGCCGCACCGAGCTCGACGATGCGCCCGCTGAACGGCAGGGCATCGAGCCAGAGCACCGCGCGATCGAGCTCTCCCTGCCAGGTCGCGCCCGCGAGCGGCCCGCGGTCGTAGGGTGCACGGTTCAGGTACCACGCTTCGAGGGCGTCGGGCTCCTGCGGCGGCGGCAGCAGGCCGAGCCGCGCCGGCACCGCACCGGGTGCTGCGGGTTCGACCGCCGCATCGGGCAGCCCGCCGCGGACGGCCGGCGGACGCGTGGAGAGCGGGATGCCGACCGGCGGCTCGTCGCCCGCCCCGCGGCGACGCAACCCCTCGCGGAGCTTCGCCCGCAGGTACGGCTGCTCCGGCGCCCGGGCGAGGCAGGCGGAACAGAGCAGGGTCCAGCGCTCGAGGGCGTCGTCGGCGGGCGCGACGGCCGCGCCGCACCAGGAGCAATAGAAGGGGACGACGGCGCTCAAGGCGCCCCGATCAGCGCGGCTTGGCGGCGTCGACGGCGGCGCGCGCGGCGGCCTTGTCCTTGTACCAGGTGGCGTCGATCTGGATGTAGCCGGACCACTGCGCGGGGACGGACTCGGCGGGGAAGATCGAGTTCACCGGGCACTCGGGCTCGCAGGCGCCGCAGTCGATGCACTCGTTCGGGTCGATGTAGAGCTTGCGATCGGTCCCCTGTTCGAAGTGGATGCAGTCGACGGGGCAGACCGCCACGCACGACTGGTCGAGAACATCGACGCAGGGTTCAGCGATTACGTAAGCCATCCGACGACGCTCCTCTCCCTCGCGGCCCCCACGGGCCGACCTATGCGCACGAAGGTACCACTCCCCGCGGGGGTCGGCTACATCCCCGAGGGCGCGAAGGCGGCATCGAGATAGCGCTCGGGCTCGTCGCCGAAGTCGAGCAGGCAGCCCCGCCCGCAGAACCAGAAGCGCTCGGCGGGGGCCCCGTCCGCCCCCGTCTCGGCGACGCCGCGGTGCCGCCCCGGCTGCCCGGCATTCGCGAGCCGCCGCGGATCGACGGTGGAGGTGAGGGCATCCGGCCCGATCGGCACCTCCATGCCGCAGACCGGATCGATCGCCACGCTCATGGGGTGCGCTCCTCTCCTGCAGTCCGTGCCGCCAGCAGGTCGGCACGGCGGTTGATCTCGGCGAGCGCCGCCGCGCTCGCGGTATCGGTGCGCCCGGTGCCGCGCTCATCATCGCGCATCCAGGCGGCGAGCACGGCGAAGATCGCCACGAGGAAGAGCGCGTCGCCGAGTGCCCACATCAGCGCTCCCGCCAGCTGCTGGTCGACGAGCGGATCGGGACCCCAGGTGCGCCCGAGGGTGGCGTAGTGCGGATAGAGCACCGCGCCCGACCACATGATCGCCACGCCCAAGAAGCTGTTCTGCGGCATCTGCGAGATCAGGTAGCCGAGGGCGGCGGGGCGCGACAGGCGGTGGCGGAGCGGATCGACGGAGGCGACGGGGGCCCAGAAGAGGAGGGCGCTGCCGAGATAGAGCAGGTGCTCGAGATCGTGGAGCAGCGGGTCCTCGAGCGCAGCGTCGAAGAGCGGCGAGAGGTGCGTGGCCCACATCACCGCGGGGAGGAGCAGCCAGCCGACGAGCGGGTGCCCGAGCGCGCCGACGACCCGTCCGTGGAGCACGGCGAGGAGGCGTGCGCGCCAGCGGGGGGAGGCGACGCGCAGCAGCAGCGTCACGGGTCCGGCGCGCAGCAGCAGCACCGGCACGGGGAAGAGGAGGATCAGATGCTGCACCATGTGGACGCTGAAGAGGGTCGTGTCGTAGCGCTCGATCGGCGACTGGAGGGCGAGCAGGAGGAACCCGAGGCCGGCGGCGAGGTACGCCGTGCGGCGACGGGGCACCGGGTTGGCGGGATGCTCGGAGCCGACGCGGCGGACGGCGAGCAGCCAGAGCGCGAGGACGGCGAGCGCCGCGAGCGTCACCAGCGGCGGCGAGGCCCAGTAGAGGAGCGCGTCGAGGCCCGGCTCGGGGGGGAGCGGTCCGTGGGCGGGAATTCTGCTCACGGGTAGAATGTAGCCGTGCCGCGCCAAAGCAGAGCGCCGCAGAGGAGGGTCCCGTGAAACGCTTCGCCGTCGCCTTCGGAGCCCTCTTCGTCGCCATCGGCACCGTCTACTACGTGCTCTCCGGCGACATCGGCGGCGTGGCCATGCTCTACGCCCTCGGCGTCGCGATGACGACGATGACGCTGATCATCATCCACGCGATGGACACGGCCGCCTAGGCCAGGCGCGCGATGGAGTTCCTCCGCTCCCTGCTCGAGTGGCTCGTCTCGCTCCTCGGGCCACTCGTCGCCCCCGACTGGGGGGCGCTCATCCGCCTCCTCCCGATCGGCGCGCTGCTCCTCGTGGCCGGCTACTACGCCTGGGTCCTCTGGCGCTACGCCCGCGCCGGGCGCCGCCGGGTCGGCCTGCCGCCCCGCGCCGAGGTGCCCCCGGCCGGGATCCACCTCCCCGGGCCCAGCCTCGCCCCGTTCCTGATCTCGGCCGCGGCCGCCGCGCTCTTCTTCTCCGTCGCACTCGGCGGGATCGCGCTCTGGGTCGCCGCCGCCCTCTTCGTGGCCGCGCTGCTCGCCTGGGGGCGCGAAGCGTTCCGCGAATACGAGTTGCTCGGCGACGGGCACGGCAACGCGCTGGTCGCCGCCGCGGATGTGGCGCAGCCGGTCGAGCCGGCGGGTCCGCCCGAGGGCGTCCACCTTCCGCCCCCCTCGCTGCTCCCCTTCCTGGTGAGCCTCGGGGCCGCCGTCCTCCTCTTCGGTGCCGCGATCGGTGCGTCGTGGCTGCTCCTCGGCGCCGCGATGACGGCGCTCGCCCTCGTCGGCTGGCTCGTCGATGCCGGACGCGAGTACCGCGCGGTCGAAGCGGCCGATGCCTCGGGCCACCTGGTGTCGCCGGCGCCGCGCCGCGCCCCGCTCGGCGCCATCGTCGCCTTCTCCCTGCTCTTCGTCTTCGTCGGCGGGACGCAGGCCGGAATCTTCGGCGGCGGCGCGGCGAGTCCGAGCCCGAGCCCGAGCGGCCCCGCCTGCGCCCCCGACGAGACCGGCGTCGTGACGATCTGCGCCGAGAAGGTCGCCTTCCTGCTCCCCTCCATCGAGCTCCCGGCCGGGGAGCCGCGCAAGCTGCGGTTCGTCAACTACGACGTTGGGATTCCGCACAACGTGGCGATCCACGAGGGGACCGTCGACGCAGTCGGCAAGGAGCTCTTCCAGGGCGAGATCTTCAACGGCGCCGACGAGCGCACGTACACCATCGTCGGGCTGCCGGCCGGCGAATACGTCTTCGTCTGCACGGTGCACCCGAACATGGTCGGGAGCCTGAGCGCCAAGTGATCCGCCGGGGCGGGCCGGTCGCCGCCCTGCTCGCAGCGCTGCTCATCGTCACCGGCTGCGGGGGGATCGCCGCCTCCCCCACGCCGCTCGTGGGGCGGACGATCGACATCGCCGGCGCACAACTGCTCGGCGACGCCGCCGCCCGCCCCGGCTACGGCGAACTGCTCGACGAGGGGGGCACGCGGCTCCTGATGAACTTCTGGGCGAGCTGGTGCGCTCCCTGCCGCGACGAGATCCCGCTGTTCGCCGAGTACCTGGCGACCGATGGGGACGCCGCCAGCCTCGTCGGCGTGCTCTACCGGGACGAGTCGGGGCCCGCGCTCGAGGCGGCGCTCGACCTCGGCGCGACCTGGCCGACGCTGCTCGATCCCGGCGGCGCGATCGCCGCCCAGGTGCCGGTGAACGCCGCGCCGCTGACGCTCCTGCTCGATGCGCAGGGGCGCGTGCTCGACTACCAGGTGGGGCCGTTCGGCAGCATCGAGGAGATCGCGGCGTTCGTCTCGGGTCCCTAGGGGCGTCGGCGGGCGCGACCGGGGGTCGACCGAGGGGGGCTGGTTGCGGGGGATGGATTCGAACCACCGACCTTCGGGTTATGAGCCCGACGAGCTGCCACTGCTCCACCCCGCTCCGAGAGTATCGGCGCCGGAGCGCGGGGCGTCAAACGGGGCGCCGGATGGGCGCCGCGCGGGTCGCTAGGCGCGCTCGGCGTGCTGCAGCAGGAAGGCGCCGATGGGGAGGCGCGCGGCGAACCCCTCGCCGAGCGCGTGGGCGAAGAGCACGCTCTCCCCGTCGCCCTCCTCCCAGCAGAGGAGGAACGGGCGACCGAACGCCTGGCTCGGGAAGTCGACGAGCCCGCGCTCGATGTCGCGCAGCTCCACGCCGAGACGCGCAACCCGCTCGACGCTCCCCTGCATCTGGTCGACGAGCCCCTTGATCCGCATCTCGAGCATCGAACCGGTGATGAGCGCGTCGCGGAAGGCCGGGGCGGCGTCCGTCAACTGCAGCTGGTTCTGGTCGGTGCCGCCGGGCATGGCCCCGGTCCGCTCCAGCCGCCGCAGGCGGAGCAGGTGCTCCTTCATGGCGTCGAGGTCGCGGCGCTGCGCCCGGAGCAGGGCGATGATCGGGCGGAGCTCGCCCAGTGCCTGCGTCGCGGATTCGACCGACCAGATGCGCTGCATGCCCCCATTCTCCCACGCGGCGCGGACCTCCCGCATGCGGCACGGGCGGACACCCCGTGGCGCATGGCGGCATGGGAGAATCGGCGCGGGCCGGTAGCTCAGCGGTAGAGCAGGGGTCTTTTAAACCCTTGGTCGCGGGTTCGAACCCCGCCCGGCTCACCATCCGGGTCCGCCCTCCGGGCGACGGGGCGCGCGAGCGGGCTAGCTGCGAGGACCCTTCCGCCCGGCGAGTCGGCGCACCCAGGCGCCGAAGCGCTCCCGCTGCGCGTACGCCACGGCGGCGGCGAGCAGCAGGACGAAGTGCAGGGTCCAGACGCCTGCGGCGGCGAGGTAGCCGAGCTGCTGCCCGACCTCGCCGGGGATCGCCAGGCCGGGCACGGTCAGCCCGAAGAGCCCGAGGCGGAACACCGGTGCCTTCGGCGAGGTGCCGGCCACCAGCGCGGTGGCCGTCGGATCGCCGGCGGCGTCGCGACCGCCGATGAGCAGCGCCTGGCCGCCGACGACCGTCCCGACCGCGCCCACCCGCGCGGCGTCGCCGGGCAGGTCGCTCTGGTCGACGCTCGTCCACCCGGCGATCCCGCCGATAGCGGTCGGCGCGGCCCAGGAAACGTCGGTCGTCACGGCGCCGTCGACGGTGCCGCCGGCAACGTAGAGCGTGCCGTTCGCCGACCAGAGCGCGGCGCCGTCGCGCGGCTGCGGCAGGCTGGCGGCAGCCTCCGTCGCGGTCCAGCGGAAGATCGTGCCGATCTCGGCATCGCCCTGGCCGTTGTCGACGGCGGGCGTGGTGCTGTGCCCGGTCGCCGGGCTCTTCGCCACGGCGATGTCGCCGCGCAGGGCGACGCCGGTCGGACCGGACGCATCGCGGCCGCCCCAGACGTAGAGGGCGTCGCCGACGAGCGCGGCGGCGGCGGCGGCGCGGGGGGACGGCAGGGCCATGAACTCCGTCCATGCGCCGAGCTCGCCGCTCTCGCCGAGGGTCGCCTTCCAGACCGTGGCCTGCGGGACGTGCGCGGCGTCTTCGCCGCCGACGAGGAGCAGGCCGTCGGAGACGGCCACGACCGCCGCACCGGTTCGTGCCTCGGGGAGCTTGATCGCGTCAACCGACGACCACGATGCGATCAGGCCGCTCGCCGCGTCGGGCGTGCCGACGTACACGGTCGAGGTGGCGACCTCGGTGGCAGAGGTGCCGCCGATCACGTAGGCCTTGCCGGCGAGGTAGGCGACGGCGGCGTGCGCTCGCGGCTCGGGGAGCGGCGCGGCGGCAGACCAGTCGCCGAGGCCTTCGGCGGTGATCTCGGCGGTGGTGACCGCGGCGGTCGTGGCGAACTCGTCGAGCGCGCCCGCCGCGAAGCCGCCGAGGTAGTAGACGTGCGAGCCCGCCTGCAACAGCGCGCCGCCCTCGCCGCCGCCGGGGAGCGACGTCGTCGCGCCGTCCTTCCAGGGAACGAGCGCGCCGACGGGGGCGGGGCACGGCAGCCCCTCGTTCTCCGCCGGGCAGATGTTCACCGGCGAGACGATGTTGAGCCCGAGCTCGACGGTCGGCGAGACGGTCAGGTAATAGGCGCGGTCCGGCACGTAGCCGAGGAGCAGGATGATCACGAGGGTCCAGAGCACCGCGCGGAAGAACGCCCAGCCCCAGCCGGCCGCGTCGAGCAGGCCGAAGAGCGCGCGCTTCGGCGGCACGCTGCCGGCTCCGAGCGCGCGGGGGGCGTCGCTGCCGGCCATCACTTCACCACCAGGGTGCCGACCATGTTCGGGTGCACCGTGCACACATACACGTAGCTGCCCGCGGCGAGCGCCTGGATGTCGTAGGTCTTCTGCGCCACGCCCGGGAAGATCGCCCCCTGGTAGAGCTCCTTGCCGACCGCGTCGACGGTCCCCTCGTGGATCGCAACGTTGTGCGGGATGCCGGCATCCTGGTTGTCGAAGGCGATGCGGAACGCCGTTCCTGCCGCGACCTCGAGCGTCGAGGTGGTGAACTTCACCCCCATGGCGACGATCGTGTAGGTCTCGCCCGCGGGAGCGCTCGGCGTGCCGCCCGAGGGGGTCGGCGTCGGCGACGCGGCAAAGGCGTCGCTCCAGCAGGCGGGGACGGGGGTCGCATCGGGGGCCGGCTCGTAGGCGGCATCGCGCCAGCCGGTCACCTCGACCTTCTCGCCGGTCGCCGGATCGGTGACGGTGATCGTGTCGTCCTTCGTGGCGCGGATCCAGGCGATGAGCTCCTCGATCTCGCGGTAGTTCAGCGGGCCGCCGTTGACGTCGGCCCAGACGCCCATGAGCGAGTTGGCGTTGCCGCACACGTAGCGGCCGCCGACGGTGAGCACGTTCTTCAGGTACGCCGGCGTGAGGTGGGAGAGGAGCTTCCCCTGGTCGTTGAGGACCGGGCCGATGCCGCCCTGCCCCTGGTCGCCGTGGCAGCGGGCACAGTTCGCCTGGAACAGGTTGTAGCCGCGCTTCACCGTCTCGAGGTACTGCTCCTCGCGCGCCGCGGCGAGTCGCGACGAGCCGGTCGTGCCGGGAAGCCCCTGGTCGTAGAAGGCGTAGAGCAGCACGAAGATCGTCACGATCATCACGCCGAGGAGCGCGGCGGCGCGCGAGGAGCCGCTCTGCTTCACGATCTTCGCGGCGCGCTCGGCATCGAGCCCGTGGGTGTGGATCGCCGCCGGGCTCGAGAGGCGCGGCACGGGGGCGCTCTCCCGCTCCGCCGGCACGGGGAGGTCGCGCTGCTCGTCGGCCATCAGATGCACCCCGTGGCGGCGCGCGGCGCCTCGATCCCCGGCTGGCCGAGCGCGACGGGCGCGGAGCCGAGGCTGATCTTGCCGGTGTCGAGCGTCAACACGCCGCTGTCGTCGACGGAGAGGGCGAAGCGGTCCATGCCGCGCGGCGCCGGGCCGAGGCCGTCGGCCTTGGTGCCGAGGCGGTCGTAGCGGCTGCCGTGGCAGGCGCACTCGAGCCAGTAGGTCTTGATACACGGGTTCGGCTTGCAACCGAGGTGCGGGCAGCGCTGGTAGAGGGCGCGCACGTTCAGCGCGCTCCCCTCGCCGGTCGGATCCTCGCCCGGCACGAACTCCTGGCGGCTCGGATCGACGAGCATGATGAAGGCGCGCGCCTCCTGCACGTAGGCGGGGTAGCCCTCGGCGATCGGAAGGCCCACGTTCCCCTTCTTCAGGTCGTCGAGGGTGCCGATGCGCACCTTGCCGCCGAAGCCGCCCTCGAGGTTGGGCCAGAGGAAGCCGAGGGTGCCGGTCGTCACCTCGAGCAGCCAGAGTGCGAAGCCGGCGCCGATCGTCGTGCGCAGCAGCCTGCGACGCGAGATCCCCTGCACCTCTTCGTGGCGCAGCGCCTTGATCGTCTGGGCGGTCAGCGCCTTGGGCTTGTCGGCGGGTTCCACGGAGTAGTGGCTCATCGTGCTCCCCCGATCACAGGCTGAAGAAGAAGCCGGTGGACCACGGCAGGATGAAGGAGTACCCGGGGCCGCGGAAGAAGATGCCGATGAAGGTCACCGTCAGGCCGAGCGCCCAGAGGAGCGAGAAGAGCGAGACCTCGAGCTTGCGGTCGCTCGGGCGGGTGCTGTGGATGTTGCGGCGGTCGAGGTACGGGATCAGCGCCGAGCCGACGAGCACCGCGATCGGCGTCAGCGCTCCCGCGACCGTCGGGTGGAAGTAGGCGAGCAGCTCCTGCAGGCCGAGGAAGTACCAGGGGGCCTTGGCGACGGCGGGGGTGACGTTCGGGTTCGCCAGCTCCTCGAGCGGCGCGTTGATGAAGAGGCCGAGGAGGAGCAGGAAGATGCTCATCGCGACCGCGGCGAGGAACTCGATCGTCAGCAGGTGCGGCCAGGTCATCACCGTGTCGTCCGGCTCCTTCTGCACCCGCACCACGGCGTCCTGCTTGACCAGCGCCAGGAGGCGGTAGGGGCGCGCCGCCATCGGCACGCGCTGCTTGTCGATCTCGGTGCGGCGCGACGGGTCGACCGGGAGGCTGCTCCCCTGGGCCCGCTGCTCTACCGGCTTCTCGCTCATCGTCGTGCGCTCACAGGGGCCCGCTGATGCCGCCGTCCTTGCGGATCCGCCAGAAGTGGACCGCCAGGAAGACCGCCGCGAGGAGCGGGAAGACCATCACGTGGAGCACGTAGAAGCGCAGCAGGGTGTTCTGCCCCACCTCGAGGCCGCCGAGGAGCAGGAGCTTGGACGGCGTGTTGAAGAGCGGTGCGTAGCCGGCCATGTTCGAACCGATCGTGATCGCCCAGTAGGCGATCTGGTCCCACGGCAGCAGGTAGCCGGTGAAGCTGAGCATCAGCGTGAGGAAGAGCAGGATCACGCCGACGACCCAGTTGAACTCGCGCGGCGGCTTGTAGGCACCGTGGTAGAAGACGCGCATCATGTGCAGGAAGACGAAGAAGACCATCAGGTGCGCGCCCCATCGGTGCACGTTGCGGGTGATCTGGCCGAACGGCACGAGCGTCTGGATCTTGAGGATGTCGCTGTAGGCCTGGGTCGCCGACGGCGCGTAGAAGAACATCAGGTAGACCCCGGTCACGGTGAGCACCAGGAAGAGGAAGAACGAGAGGCCCCCGAGGCAGAAGGTGTAGGCGAACTTCACCGCGTGCTGGCGAACCCGCACGGGGTGGAGGTGGAGGAAGACGTTGTTCATCACCGCATAGGCGCGGCTCCGCTCGTCGTTGGGATAGGAGTTGCGGAAGATGGAGCGCCAGGCCGACGATCGTCGGACCGCCTGATCGACCCTCGCCAGAAGGCTCACTGTGCACCCCCTCCGATGCCGGCGACGCCGGCCAGTTGCCCGTCGCGGTACGACTCCTTGTAGAGCCGCCCGTCCGAGCTGATCTCCTGCAGCTCGAACCGCTCCATCGTAATGGCGTCGAAGGGACAGCGCTTGACGCACAGGGCGCAGCGGATGCAGCGCTCCTCGTCGAGGAGCATGGCGGCCCCGTTCTCCCAGCCGTAGGCCTCGCTGAGCACGGGGAGCTGCCCCTCCGCCTTGAGCTGGTTGATGTCGACCATGTGGATGACCCCCTCGGGGCAGACGTCGGCGCAGGCGCCGCAGAGGACGCAGCGCATCGGGTCGAACCAGATGTTGTAGTTGCACATCAGGCAGCGGGTACTCTCGGCGATCGCCTGCTGGGCGCCGTAGCCGAGCTCGACCTGGGTGGTGAAGTTGACCGTCGGGTCGGCGGACGGGAGGCGCGCCTCGAGGGGGAGGACCGGGATGTGCTGGCGCGGGATCCGGTCGTAGAACTCCGGCATCTCGTGGCGCCAGGAGCTGGTGATGCGCACGTTGGCGTCGACCTGCACCGCCGCACCGGCCAGGTAGCGATCGATCGCATAGGCGCACTTCTTCGCGTGGCCCGCCGCCTCGATCATCGTCGCCGGGCCGGTGACGAAGTCGCCGCAGGCCCACACGCCGCGGATGTTCGTGGCGTAGGTGGCGGGGTCGACCTTGACGCGGCCGCGCGCGACCTCGAAGGAGCTCGAGACCGGGAGGAACCCGAGGTCGGCGGCCTGCGAGACGGCGGGGATGACCGTGTCGGCCGGCAGGATGAACTCCGAGCCCTCGATCGGCACGGGGCTGCGGCGGCCCGACGCGTCGGGCTCGCCGAGGCGATTCTTGATCATGCGCACGCCGGTGATGCGCCCGTTCTCGCCGATGATCTCGAGCGGCGAGACGAGGAAGTCCATGCGCACCCCCTCGCGCTCCGTCTCGCCCAGCTCCTCCTCGTCGACGACGAGCTCGGAGCGCGTGCGGCGGTAGGCGATCGTGACGCGCTCGGCGCCGTGGCGGAGCGAGGTGCGCGAGCAGTCCATCGCGGTGTAGCCGCCGCCGATGACCACGACGTCCTTGCCGACCTGCAGCGGCTTGCCGAGGTTGGCGTCTTTCATGAAGTCGACGCCGTAGACGAGCCCCTCGAGGTCGGCCCCCGGGATGTCGAGCGCCACGGCGTCCATCGCGCCGGCGCAGATCGCGATCGCGTCGTAGTCCGCCTGCAGCTGTTCGAAGGTGATGTCGCGGCCGACCTCGGTGTTGTAGACGAACCGCACGCCGAGCCGCTCGATCAGGCGCACGTCGGTCTCGATCGCCTCGCGCGGCAGGCGGAAGGCAGGGACGCCGATGAGCATCGTGCCGCCGCCGTACGGCAAGCTGTCGTAGACGGTGACCTGGTAGCCCTTCACCGCCAGCTCGCGGGCGACCGAGAGGCCGGCGGGGCCGGCGCCGATCACCGCCACCCGCTCGCTGCGGGGGGTGATCTCGGGGGCGATGTGGGGGATCCCCGAGGCGGCGTGCCACTCGACGAGGAAGCGCTTCATCGCGCGGATCGCCAGCGGACGGTCGATGTCGCCGCGGCGGCAGGCGCGCTCGCACGGAGCCGAGCAGACGTAGGAGCACATCGCGGCGATCGGGTTGGGCTCGCGGGAGAGGAGGTACCCCTCCTCGAAGCGCCCCTCGGCGGCGAGGTTCAGGTAGCCGCGGCAGTTGGTGCCGACGGGGCAGGCCTCTTGGCACTCGATGTTGCACTGCAGCCAGCTCGCGTCGACGGGCTGGACGAGGAACTCCTGTGTCTCGAGGGTCACGGTCAGCCTTTCCGTGGGTGTTCGAGGGGCTTGCGCCGCCGTGCTGATCGTATCAGGGGACCCGGGATCCCGTGCCCGGCCGCGAAGGGCGACGGGGCGCCGCGCGAGGGCTAGGCGCGGCGGGCGGCGATCTCGGCGAGGACCTCGGCGGCGTGCCCGGCGGGGGTGACGCGCTCCCAGACACGGGCGATCCGCCCCTCGGGATCGACGAGGAAGGTGACGCGGTGGGTGCCCATGTAGGACTTCCCCATCATCTGCTTCTCGCCCCAGGTGCCGTACGCCTCCGCCACGGCGTGGTCGACATCGGAGAGGATCGGGAAGTTGAGGGCGAACTTGTCGCGGAAGGCGGCCTTGCTCGACTGGTCGTCGGGGCTCACCCCCCAGACGATCGCCCCGGCGCCCTGTAGCGACCCCTCCGCGTCGCGGAACTCGCAGGCCTCGACGGTGCAGCCGGGCGTGTCGTCCTTCGGGTAGAAGTAGAGGACGAGCCAGCGGCCCGCCGCGTCGGCGAGCGAACGCACGACGCCGTCGGCGTCGCGCAGGGAGAAGGACGGCGCGGCGCTGCCGGGTTGCGGGTGGACGCCGAGCGGGCTCATGGCGCGAGGATAGCATCGGCGATCGCGCGGACGACGCTGACCAGCAGGCCTCCCGCGCTCGCGGCGACGAGCAGTGCGTCGGCGCGGCCGAAGCCCGATGGGCGGAGGCGCGTCGGCGGGGCGGTGCGCGTGGGGATCCTCACGCCGCGGATCTCGAGGGCGATGGCGAGTGCCGGCACCGCGCGCACCAGCGCGTCGAAGGTATCGACGAAGAGGAGCGGGTCCGCAGCGCTGCGGCTGAGGCGTCGGATCGCCCGGCGCTCGCGCGCCTCGGCGCGCATCGCGGGGATCGTCGCGGCGGTCGCGAGCAGCGCCATCGTCGCGGCGAAGGGGGCCCGGAGCCACTCGATCGCCGCGTCGGCGAGGCGAAGCGGTTCGAACGGGCGGAGCAGGACGAGGCTCCCCGCGGCGAAGGCGACCAGGCGCGCCCCGGCGCCGACCGCCTCCTCGCCGCTCGCGCCACCGAGCAGGTTCGCCAGCACCAGCCCCGCGATCGCCGGCGCGAGGGCTGCGGCCAGGCGGAGCGTGGCGAGGAGCTCGACCCCGGAGAGCCAGGCGACGAGGAGCACCGGGAGGGCGATCGCCCCCTGGGCGACGAGGGTCGTCGGGCTGAGGAGCGAGAGGGCGAACCAGAAGAGGGCGAGCCCGGCGCGCGTGAGCGGGTTCGCCGTGCCGAGGAGGCGGCGCGGCAGCGCGGGGCTGAGCAGCTGCTGCGCCGCATCGACCGCCACGGCCGCGGGGGCGGGAAGGCGCACCGTCGAACCCGGCGCCGCGGCGGGTGCGGCGGTCTCGGCGGGGTGGAGCAGCCGCCGCTCCCGCTGCAGGTACAGCCGCGGATCGTGCGTCGCCACGAGCAGCGCCGCGCCCGCGGCGGCGCACTCGTCGAGCAGGCGCGCCACGGTCGCGGCCCGCTCGTCGTCGAGCCCGGCGGTCGGTTCGTCGGCGACGAGGATCGTCGGCGATGCGGCGAGGGCGACCACGAGCGCGAGGCGACGGCGCTCGCCGTCGGAACAGCGGCCCGGCGGAACGTCGAGCAGGTGGGCGACGTCGAGGGCGCGCGCGAGGCGCTCGGCGGCCGGGCGCTCGCCGCGCGCGAGGCGCTCCGCGGCCGGGCGTGCGCCGAGCAGCAGCCCCGGGTCCTGCGGCGCGAGGCGAATGCGCTGATGTGGGTCGACGAGCCGCTCGCCCTCGTCGGCGGGAAGCACCCCCGCGGCGAGCGCGAGCAGCGTCGACTTGCCGCTCCCCGTTGCCCCCTCGAGCAGCGTCGGCTCGCCGGGGAAGAGCGCGAAGCTCGCGGCGGAAACGGGCCGCGCGCGCGAGGCGATGCGGATCGCCTGCAGCACGGGTCGGGCGTCGCCGTGCCCGTGCGCCGGCAGCTCGCGCGGTCGCCGGTCGCGCACCGCGACGCGAACGCGCGTCGCGGGCGCACCGATCCGCAGTACCTGCGCCGATGGATCCCCGACCTCCCCGGCGTCGTGGACGGCGATGATGCGCGTCGCCCGCTCGGCGAGCAGCGTCGCGCGGAGGTGCGCCGCCGCGCCGGCATCCAGCCCGGCGAACGGCTCGTCGGCGAGCAGCAGCGAGGGGCCCGCGACGAGGGCGACGAGGGCCGCCGCCTGGATGCGCTCGCCGCCGCTGAGGTCGCCGACGCCGCGCTCGAGGAGCGGCGTCGCGAGGCCCGCCCGCCCCGCGGCGGCGAGGATCGCCGGGGCCATCGCCGCGCGTCGGAACCTGCGCGCCTCGAGCGGAAGGGCGGCGTCGTCGAGGAGGCGTGGCAGCGCGTTGGCCGGGGCGGGGCCGGCGGGGAGGAGGCCGAGCCCGGCGAGGTGGTCGACCGGCGGCCCGGGAAGGCGTCCTGCGGCGGCGACGAGGTCGACCCCACCCACGGTGAGTTCGCCCCGGAGGTCGCCGGGGAGCAGCGTGCCGAGGAGCCCGGCCAGCGCACGGAGGAGGGTGGTCTTCCCCGCGCCGGAGCGCCCCTCCACGACGAGCAGTCCGCCCGCCGGTACGTGCAACCGCACCCCGCGCAGGTCGAGGGTCGGCGCATCGGCGCCCGCCGGCTGCCAGACGAGGTCGGCGAGCCGGACCTCGGGCGTCATCGGCGCGGGATCACGCGGCGACGGGCGGGAGGGCTCCGCTGCGGCGCAGCCCGCGCTCGATGAGGTGCGCGCCGAGCCCGCCGACGAGCGCCGAACTGGCGATCATCGCCGCGGCGAGTGCCTGGGCGAACGCCGCATCGACGCCGGCGAAGTAGAGCGGCAGGTCGTGCAGCGCCATGCCGACGCCGGAGAGCGCGCCGGCGAGCAGCGCGACGCCGACACCGAAGCGGCGATAGCCGAAGGCGAGCAGCGCCAGCTCGGCCCCGAGGCCCTGGGCCGCGCCCGAGAAGAGCGCGTCGACCGACCACTGGCTCGCCAACAGGAACGAGACCGACGCGGCAACCACCTCGCCGGCGAGCGCCGCGCCCGGTCGACGGACGACCAGCCCCGCCAGCGGCCCGGCGATGACCCATGTGCCGGCGAAGAGGAGGTACTGCAGCGGGAGCAGCGCCGCGAAGAGCGGCGATACAGCGCCCCAGAGCAGGTTCCACCCGGCGAAGAGGACGCCGCAGGCGACGCCGACGGTCGCCACGGTGACCGTGTCGAGGAGGCTCCAGGTACGCCGCGCCGCGGTTCGCCGATCGTTATTCGCCGTGCCGTTCACTCCGCACCCCCTTCGCTGACCAACAGCGCGCCCTGGTGGACGCGTACCGTTGCGAGCGCACCGACGACGAGGTTCGACAGGCCGCGGGACTCGCCGGCGCGCAAGGTTGCGCGATCGAGCGGCCAGCGCAACCCTTCGGCACTCACCGTCGCGTCGCCGCCCAGCGGCAACAGCGAGACGACGCTCCCGGGCGCGCCGCGGAGCTCGAGTCGCTCGGTGGCGCGCAGGAGGCGGATGCGACTGGTCGCGTCGAGGATCTCGAGCCGCACGCCTGCCGCCGCGACCCGCGGGTGCGCGAGCAGCAGGGCCGTCCCCAGCGCCTGGTCCGCGCGCCCGCCCCAGGCGGCGAGGATCGCGATCTCCGTCGCGCCCGCCGCGATCGCGGCGAGCAGCGCCAGCTCGGTGTCGGTCGCATCCTTCTCGGGAGGGTGCCGTTCGACGCGGGCGCCGGCGGCGGCGAGGCCCGCCAGCTCTCCGGCGTCGAGCGAGTCGAAGTCCCCGATCGCCAGGTCGATCCGCAGTCCGAGGGGGGCGGCATGGCGGGCGCCGGAGTCGGCGGCGATCACCAGCGCAGCGTCGTCCCAGCCCGGATGCGCGGCGTCGAGCGCCGCCCGATCGGGTCGATCGCCGCCGGAGAGGATCAATGCGCGCACGGGCCCACCTTCCTGTCGCGGGGGCTGCGTCTCCCTTCGCCGGCATGACCCGGATCAGGTTCCGAGGGTTCGCGGACGTTCCGCATCTCAGCGCCCGAGGCGCTCCCCTGTCGCGATGGGGAGAGTCTAGCGCCCCCCACCGACCTCGCGCGAGGCGAGCAGCGCGTCGACCCAGTGGGCGACCGAGGGTGCGTGTTCATGGGCCTCTGCCTCGTAGAAGCGGTCGGGATGGAAGAACGGCGAGTGGATCCCGACGCCGCGCGCGCCGGCGGCGATCGCCATCCGCACGTCGTCGAGCGTGTCGCCGAGATAGGCGGTCTCGCCCGGGGTGCTCGCATGGCCGAGGGCGGCGAGGCCGCGCAACAGCGGCGCCGGGTGCGGCTTCTGCTCCACGCCGTCGTCGCCGAACACCGCCGCGCCGATCAGCGCATCGACGCCGGTGCGCACCAGCTGCCTGCCGACCACCTTGCGGTCTCCGGCGGTGACCACGCCGATGGGGATCCCCGCGGCGACGAGCCGCTCGAGCGCCGCGAGGGCGCCGGGGAGCAGGTCGGCCTCGTGGCCGCGGTACGCGGCATGCCAGACCCCGGCCGCCTCCTCCACCCGCTCCTGCGGGACCCCGAGGGCGGCGTACATCAGGCGCCAGTTCGGCGAGAAGTGGGCGCCGTACTCCTCGCGGGTCAGCTCGCGCAGGCCGAAGGCGCGCATCACCTCCACGTTCGCGAGGTAGACGTGTTCCGTCGTGTCGATCAGCGTGCCGTCCCAGTCGAAGAGGATCGCCTTCATGGGTCGATCGTAGCGGCGCGCGGCACCGCCCCTACAATCGGCCGATGAGCAGCACGGACCCCGCCCCGATCCCGCGCAACGCCGGCGAGCCGCAGAGCCGCAGCAGCGACTTCCCCGGCGGCCTCCGCGCCCGCGCGACCTGGGGGAGCAGCGGCCAGGCGGCGGCCGTCTTCGCCCTCTCCGAGGCGGGGGCGACGCTCGTCGACCACGGTGCGCTCGGTGCCGGGGCGGCGAACGATCCCGACCGCCTCTGCCGCATGGAGCTGCGCGTCGAGACGCCGGCCGGCGCCTGGGCGGTGCGCCTCGCCTCGGCCATCTACGACGAACCGCGTGCCGTCCACTGGGATGAGGGCGGGCTGTTCGTCGTCGGCTACGGATTCGCCGCCTACGCCTTCGCATCGCGGAGCGGCGCCCTCGCCTGGAGTCACCAGGCCGGGACGCCGATCGTCGAGTTGCTCGCCTCGCCGCGCTTCGGCCACGTCATCGTGCAGAGCGAGATCGAGACCTGGGCGATCCGCCCCGACGGCGAGGTGAAGTGGCGCCTGGCGCACAGCGACGTCGTCGCCGCGGCCGCGTTGATCGGCGGTCGGCTGGTGCTGACGAGCGTCGGCGGCGAGAGCCAGGCGATCGACCCCGCGACCGGGGGTCGCGCCTGATGGGCGCGCAACTGCTCGTCGCCGGGATCGCCTGCGTCGCGCTCGGCGCACTGCTCTCGGCGCGCCTCTCCGCGCGCCTGCGCGCCGGGCGCCTCCTCGCCGGGCTCTCGCCGCTCGAGCCGGGCGAGGCACTGCGCCTCGCCGCGCTGCGGGGAGGCGACCTCCCCTACGTCGCCATCCGCGGCAGCATCGACGCGGCGGAGATCTTCGAGGACGAGAACCACCGGCCGCTCGTCTACCGGCGCGAGCGCGTACTGATCGCCGATGGCAGCTCCTGGCGCGAGATCGATCGCGCGGTCCGCAGCGTCGAGTTCGCCATCAGCGACCGCGAGGCGGCGGTGGTCGTCGACGCCGCGGCGCTCGACGACGGCCTGATCGTCATGGAGCGGCGCTGGGAGGGGACGGCCGCGGAGCTGCACGCCGCGGCGCGCGAGTACGGCAGCGGTGCCTCCGCGCAGCTCGTTGCCGACCTCGCGGCGGCCGATCCGTCGCGACCGGCGCTGGTGACCCTCGAGCAGGTGAGCACCCTCGATCGCGCCGTCGGCGGCGGCGCGTTGCGCGACGGGCGGCTCCTCGCCGGAGCCGGCGGCCGCCCGCTCCTCCTCACCACGCTCGAGCCCGGCGAGGCGCTGCGGGTCGTCGGTGGCGATCGGCGCCGCACCCTCCTCCTCGGGATCGCCCCCGCGCTGCTCAGCGCCCTCGGCGTGCTGCTCGCCGTCGCCGGCGCGGCGGCCCTCCTGGCCGGCGCCCTGGAGGCCGGCACGGCGGCCGGGAGCCTTCCGCCGAGCCCCGCCGCGAGCGCCGGGGGAGAGGCGGGCGATGCGCGGACGGGCGGCGCGGGAGCCGGCCCGGGCGGCCTCGTCGGGCTCCTGCTCGCGCTCCTCGCCCCGTTCGCCCTCGGCGGGGCGATCGCGGTCGCGGTGCGCGCCGTCGCGCGCAGCCGTACCGCGCGGCGCTAGCATCACGGCATGAAACACCGCCCGTACGACGTCGCCGAGATCCGCGCGCGCTTCCCGTCGCTCGGCAACACGCTCGACGACGGCACGCCGATCGCCTTCCTCGACGGCCCCGCCGGCACCCAGGTGCCGCAGTCGGTCATCGACGCCTATCGCGACTTCTTCCTCACCGCCAACGCGAACTCCGGCGGGCAGTGGGTCACGTCGCAGCGGCGCGCGCGCATCGCCGACGAGGCGCATGCCGCCGCGGAGGACCTGCTCAACGCACCGCCGCAGACGGTGAAGTTCGGCGCCAACATGACGACGCTCGTGCTCACGCTCTCGCGATCGCTCGCCAAGGGGATGCGGCCCGGCGACGAGATCGTCGTCTCGCGCCTCGACCACGACGCCAATTACAACCCGTGGCGGCTGCTCGCCGAGGACCAGGGCTTCGTCTTGCGTGAGATCCCGGTGCGCGCCGACGACCCGACGCTCGACATGGAGGCCTATGCGGCGCTGCTCTCGCCGAAGACGAAACTCGTCGCCGTCGGCATGTCGTCGAACGCGCTCGGCACGATCAATCCCAGCAAGGAGATCGTGCGCATGGCCCATGCGGCCGGCGCGCTGACGATCCTCGACGCCGTCTGCAGCGCGCCGCACTATCCGATCGACGTGCAGGCCTACGACACCGACTTCCTCCTCTGCTCGCCGTACAAGTTCTACGGGCCGCATGCGGGGCTGCTCTACGGCAAGCGCGAGCTCCTCGACCGCTACGGGCGCTACAAGGTGCGCCCGGCCCACGACCGCTGGGAGACGGGCACCCCGAGCTTCGAGGGGATGGGAGCGGTGACCGCCGCGATCGACTACCTCGCCTGGGTCGGGCGGGAGTTCGGCGACCCTGCCGACGGCGCCCCCCTGGCCGGCCGCCGCGCGGAGATCCGCGCCGGGCTCCGGGCGATCAACGCCTACGAGGCCGGCCTCGCACGCCGCCTCATCGACGGGCTCTCGGCGATCCCGGGCGTGACGGTGCGCGGCATCACCGACCCGGCTCGGACCGCGGAGCGCACCTCGATCGTCTCGTTCGACGCCACCTTCGCCCGGCCGGAGCAGATCGAGGCGCACCTCGGTGCGCAGGGGATCCAGACCTGGAGCGGCGACTTCTACGCCCCGAACGCCATCGAAGGGGTCGGGCTGACCGAGAGCGGCGGCGTGCTGCGCGTCGGCATCATGTCGTACAACACCGCGGCAGAGGTCGATCGCCTGATCGCAGCGGTCCGACAGCTCGCGGGAGCATGAGCGGCGCACCGCTCATCGTCATCACCGTCGCCGACGTCGACGGCTCGCTCGATCCGGCCAGCGTCGCGCTGATCAACGCCCGCTATGCCGACGGCGTCCGCCGCGCCGGAGGCCTGCCGCTGCTCCTCTCGTCGCTCGCCGACGAACGGCAGCGCGCGAGCGCGTTCGAGCGGATGGACGGCCTCCTGCTCAGCGGCGGCGCCGACATCGACCCGGCGCGCTACGGCGAGCCGGTCGACGGCGCGGTGGAGATCGATGCCGCGCGCGATGCGCTCGAGTGGGTGGCGCTCGACGCGGCCGATCGCCGCGCGCTACCCGTCTTCGGGATCTGCCGCGGCCTGCAGTTCCTCAACGTCCACCGCGGCGGCTCGCTGCTGCAGCACGTCGAGGGCCAGGTCGGCGCCTCGTACCCGCAGGTGCCGGCGCTCGTCCACCCGCTCGATGTCGCCCCTGGCACGCGCCTCGCGACGATCCTCGGCGCGGTGACCGCGCCGCTCGCGGTGAACAGCTACCACCACCAGGCGGTGACGCCGGAGCGCCTCGCCCCGACGCTGCGCGCCGCCGCCTTCGCCGACTCGCCGCGCGGCCCGCTCGTCGAGGGACTCGAGGAACCGGGGGAGCGCTTCGTCCTCGGCGTGCAGTGCCACCCCGAGCGGACCGAGAGCAGCCCGCCCGACCTCGAGCGCGTCTGGCGCGCCTTCGTCGACGCGGCGCGCCGCACGACCTGAGGGAGCCTCGCACGGGGGCTGCTCCCGATACGGCGGTTGTGGCACAGTCTGGGACATGACACCCCCACGCGACGCCGCGGGCGAGCCCTTCAGCAAGAACGATCGCTCCGCCCGGCTGCTGCGCACGCTCAAGTACGTCGAGGGGGCCGGCGAGGGCGGGATCCGGCCGGAAGACCTGGCGAGGCTCCTCGGCGTCAGCCGCCGCACCGCCTACCGCGACCTGAAGGCGCTCGAGCTCGAGGTCGACGTGCCGATCTGGAACGAACATGGCCGTTGGGGGGTCAGCAACACGGGGCTGCTCCCCTCGCTGCGCTTCAGCCGCGACGAGGCGCTCTCCCTCGTCCTCGCGGCGCGCCTCCTCGCGAAGTTCTCGACGGGCTACGACCCCGAGTTCGGCGGCGCGCTGACGAAGCTCGGCAGCATGCTCGAGGAGCCGCTCCGCTCGACGGTCGAGCGCACCGTGGCGCAGATCGCCGAGCTCAACGCCGACGCCGCCGCCCAGGCGCGCCTGCGCCAGATCACCACCGCCTGGGTCGGCAGCCGGATCGTCGAGTTCGAGTACGCCGCCGCGTGGAGCAACCCGGGGACCACGCGCATCGCACGCGTGCGCCCCTACCTCGTCGAGCCATCGGCGGCGACGCTCGCCACGTACCTGATCGGGTACGACGAGACACGCAACGCACTGCGCACCTTCCGCGTCGACCGCATCTCGGGCATCCGCGTCTCGTCCGAGACGTTCGCGCCGCCGAGCGACGTCGACCTGGAGCGCACGCTCTCCGCGGCCTGGGACATCGTCGCCGACCAGCCGCTCGAGGAGGTGGTCGTGCGCTTCAGCCCGGCAGCCGCGGCGCGCGTGCGCGAGACGCGCTGGCACCCGTCGCAGTCGATCAGCGACGAGCCCGGCGGCGGGCTGCTCTGGCGGGGGCGCGTCTCGGGGACGTCGGAGATCCGCGGCTGGGTGCTCGGCTGGGGCGACGGCGCCGAGGTGATCCGACCGCAGTCGCTCCGCGACGACATCGCGCGCACGCACGCGGCCGCCGCCGCGCGCTACGCCGAGCGGGGCTAGCCGATGGATGCCGGCCACTTCCGCGCGGTCAACCTCATCTCCGACCCGATCCACGGCTACATCGAGCTGACGAAGCGCCTCACCGACGAGGGGGCGGCGGCGGTCGGCCACGCCCCCGAACGCGCCGCCGAGGAGGACCTGCTCGACACGCCCTGGGTCCAGCGCCTGCGGCGGATCAGCCAACTGCAGAGCGCCCGCTGGGTCTTCCCCACCGCCGAGCACAGCCGCTTCGCCCACGGGCTCGGCGTGATGCACGAGGCGGGCCTCTGGGCGCGCCACCTCTACCCGTCGCTCGCCCAGCAGCTCGCCGCCGACGGCGACCACGTGCCGAGCGAGGGGCTCGTCGTGGAGACGCTGCGCGTCGCGGGCCTGCTGCACGACGTGGGCCACGGGCCGTTCGCCCACTTCTTCGACCACGCCGTGCTCCACGAGCATGCCGCCCCCGCCGACGCGCGGCGGGCGCCCGGGAAGCGGCTCGCCCACGAGGATCTCTCGGCGCTGATCATCGAGCGCGAGCTTGGCGGGATCATCGGCGGGCTGCAGCGGGCGCCCGGCGAGAAGCCGGCGAACGACGCCTTCGCCCCCGACGAGCGGATCGACCCCGCCTGGGTGAGCTTCCTCGTCTCGAAGCCACCGCTCGTCGACCCCTCGGCGCCGCGCTGGCTGCGTATCCTGCAGCCGCTCCTCTCCGGCGTCTTCACCGTCGACAACCTGGACTACGTGCGCCGCGACGCCTACATGACCGGCGTGCGCATCGCCGCCGTCGACGTCGAGCGGCTGCGCCGCTACGCGTTCATCGGGCCGCGGGGCCTCACCCTGTACGAACCGGCGGTCGGCGCCCTCGAGGCGTTCCTCGACGCGCGCTGGTTCCTCTACCAGCAGGTCTACCTGCACCGCACGGTGCGCGGCATCGACCTCGACATGAAGGAGGCGTTCGCGCCAGGGATCCGGGCGATCTTCGGCGACCTCTCTCCCGCCGACGACCTCGCCGCCTACCTCGAGCTCGACGAGTACGCGCTGCTGCATCGCGCGGCGCGCTGGGCGCGCGGCCAGGACATCTCCCTCGAGCCGCACCCACGCGACGGGACGGTCACGCCGGCGGTCGCGGAAGCCTGGCGGGCGATCCTCTTCCGCAACCCGCGCTGGCAGCTCGAGGAGGAGCTGCGCCTCGACCTCGAGACCGACGAGATCGCGCCGCACCTGCTCGCGCCGCTCGGCGAGGCGATCCCCGGCGAGGTCGAGATCGACCTCGGCACCTGCGACCCGCGCCACGTGGAGGGCGACGCCGCCGACCGCCTGCTCGCCGTCGAGGGGCGAGACGGTCGCGAGGGGCGACCGATCTCGGAGCTGCTCACCAAGCTACCGCTGCTCTCGGTGGTCGCGCGGCGGTACCGGCGCCGCTGATCGCCTAGCGGTTCTCCCGCAGCCAGGCGAGCACCTCGGCCATCGCCCGGCAGTCCACCTCGTTGTAGGCGGCCACGTCGCGCATGTAGGGGGCGTCGATGAGCGTCCGCCCGCCGGCGGCCGCCGCGCGGTCGGCGGCGAACGCGGCGGCCATCGCCCCGAGTCCGTCGGCGGGACCGTCGCCCCACACCGTCGGGATCAGCCCCGCGGCGTGCATCCCCTTGGCGATGCTCTTGAGCCCGAAGCCCCAGGCCCCGGCGACCCCGACGGGTACCCGGTGCACGACCGCCTCGAGCGGGTCGAGCCAGCCGAGCCCCTCCGGCAGGCGCCAGTCGGGGTGGCGGTCGGCGGCGCAGTTGTAGGAGTTGGCCAGCAGGTTCGGCTCGGCCGGCGACCAGTGGACGATCCGCACCTCTTCCCAGCGCAGGCCGAGCGACCGGCGCCAGGCGTCCATGAAGTCGCGCCAGGCGTCGAGCACCCCGCGCTCGCCGGCGAGCGAGAGGCGCGCCGCGGTCCACTGGCCGAACGCACTCGGGCCGACGCCCGCCGCGGCGATCTCGTCGGCGGTCGGAGCGCGCCCGTCGACCTGCACCAGGCAGCCAACCTGGAAGATGCAGACGCTGCCGCCCACGGCCGGGAGCGCCGAGAAATCGTCGTCGAGGTTCTGCGTGTTCTCGAAGTCGACGCAGAATTCGAGGCGCCAGGCGGGGCGCCACACACGCTCCTGGTCGGGGGGCAGGTCGATGCGCGCGGGGACGACCGCAGCCGACGGGTCCGCGGCGATCGCGGCCACGCGGGCGGGGTCGTTCGCCTCGAGCACCGCCGCGAGCCGGCGTGGACGCACATCGCCGCCCACGCCGAGGAGCTCCGGGGTGAGTCCCGACTGGTCGCGGCGCAGCACGCCGCGCGCGAGCGCCGCATCGCGCAGGTCGCAGCCGACCCCGGGGAGCGATGTGAGCTCGCCGATCTCCCGCGCGATCTGCCGCTTCGCGTCGCTCCAGGGGTCGTCTTCGGGGTTGCCGAGGTTCGGATAGAGCTCGGGGCGGCTCGGGCGCGGCAACGCGTGCCAGGCGGCACCCTCGTGGCGCACGAGGCGCATCCACTCGATGGCGCGGGCCACGTCGTCGACGAGCGGCAGGGCGTCGCCACGCTGGTCGTCGCGCGCAACGGGGACGCGGCCGAGCCGCTCGAGCGCGCCGCCGCCGCGCTGCTTCTGGTTGACCCAGGTGCGACCGAGCAGGTACGCCTCCGCCGGGCAGTGGCCCTGGATGCGCGCCAGCGCCGCGGTGTACACGAGCACCTGGCCGGCATAGTGGCGGTGCGCGCTCGAGGCGTAGCCGTTGGCGGTGATCGTCAGGGTCGAGAACTTCACGTCGATCACGCGGTAGTGCCACGGGGGGATGGTCCCGTCGTCGGCGGCGAGCCCGGGGGCGGGTGCGGCGGCCTCCTCGGCACCGAGCGTTCCGGGGAAGAGGCGTTCGAGCACGTCGCTGCGCACGAGCAGGTCGATCGAGCCGTAGGTGCGCGCCTCCGGGTTGCGCACCACCCCCTGCTCGATCAGCTCCACGCCGGAGCGCATCGCCTCGAAGGTCTGCTGCGCCACCTCAAGGCTGCGCGCCGCCTCCCAGCCGCCCCCCGCCTGGACGAAGCTCTCGACGCGCGCCTCGAGGAGCCGGAAGATCCCCGCCTCGAACTCGGCCCCCTTCTGGAAGAGCAGCGACGTGATGTCGTAGGGGCTCGGCGGCTCCTGGCCGTAGGCGGCATCGCGCGCGAAGCCCTGCCCCTCCCCGTGCAGCTGCAGCCAGTCGAGGAGCGGGTCGCGCAGCAGCCAGTTGCGCGTCTTCGACGCCGAGACCCACTCACCCCAGGCGGCGCGGTCGTCGGCGGGGGGATCGACCCGCTCGCCGCGATCGTTCGTCGTCAGCGCCGCACGGCCGGCGACGGGGATCCTGCCGGCGAGGTACTCGCGCACGTCGGTCATGGCGCGACCCGCGCGATCGCGGCGACGCCGCCCAGCAGCAGCAGCGAGCCTACGGCAAACGCGGCATCGACCGGCGCGCCGAGCACGCCGATGCCGAGCAGCGCCGAGACGAGCGGCTGGAGGAAGAGCACGCCGGCGGAGACCCTCGGCGGCGCGGCGGCGTAGCCGCGGTACCAGGCGCTCCAGCCGAGCGCGGTCGCGCCGAGTCCGAGGTAGAGGATCGCGCCGATGCTCGCCGGGGTGGTGGCGGCCGCGAGGTCGATGCCGACGAGCAGCAGCTCCGCCGCGGCGAACGGGACGATGAACGGCAGGGCGAGCGCGCCGCTGAGGGCGATCGCCCGGCGCGCGCCGATCTGCGCGACGAGCGGGCGGCCGAGGCTCGAGAAGAGCGCCCAGGTCGCGCCCGCGCCCACGAGCGCGACGACGCCGACGAGGTGCGCCGCGCCGTCCCCCGCGCCGGTCGCCTCGGTCGCGCGCGCGGCGAGGAGCAGGACCCCCGCGGCGGCCAGGCCGATGCCGAGCCAGGCGCGCAGTGCGATGCGCTCCCCCTCGAGCAGGCGGCCGAAGAGGAGTACGAAGACCGGCGTCGACATCGTCACCACCGAGCCCTCGACCCCCGAGGTGAGCGCCGTCCCGCCGAACTGCAGCAGCATCGAGAGCGCGGCGACCGCCGCGGCGGCGAGGGTCGCGCGCCGCGGCGCCAGGCCCCAGCCGCTCGCCTCGCCGCGCAGC
This sequence comes from Chloroflexota bacterium, assembly GCA_041180765.1. Classification (GTDB taxonomy): domain Bacteria; phylum Chloroflexota; class Limnocylindria; order Limnocylindrales; family Limnocylindraceae; genus Limnocylindrus. The sequence goes on along the minus strand of JBEGQU010000055.1, from coordinate 6,541 downwards.
CGACCGACCAGCAGCAGGGCGCCAGCGCCGAGCGCGAGGCGGAGCAGCGTGAGGGTGGCCGGGGGGACGGCGGCGAAGGCGGCAGCCGAGACGATGTAGAGGCCGCCCCAGAGCGCCGCGGCGAGGGTCAGGTCCCCGATCGCGGCACGCGTGGCCACGCGACGGGGGGCGGTTGCGGCACGGCTCGGCATCGTGCGGAGTCTAGCCGCCGTGCCGCGCCGCGCGCCCGCGGGGCGCCCGCCGCGGCGGGGTCGTGGCACCATACGCGCATGATCATCGCCAAGCGCTCCGCCCCGCTCGACCCCGCGGCGATCGCCGCGGTGCGCCGCCCGTTCGACGAGGCCGACATGTTCCCGCCGCGGGTCTTCCACGACCCGGAGATCTTCGCCTGGGAGTCCGAGGAGATCTTCCGCCGCGAGTGGCGCTGCGTCGGCCGCGAGGAGGAGACCCCCGGCCCCGGCTCGTACCGCCTGCTCGAGTTCGGCGGCGAGCAGGTGATCGTCGCGCGCGGCGAGGACGGCAAGATCCGCGCCTTCCTCAATGCCTGCCGCCACCGCGGCGCGACGCTCATCGAGGGGCCGCGCGACGGCAAGCCCGACTGCGGCGAGGCGGAGAAGATCGTCTGCCCGTATCACGCCTGGGTCTACGCCCCCGACGGCACCCTGCTCAGGGCGAAGCACACCGAGGACCTCAAGCGCTTCGACCCGCGCGACTACGACCTGGTGCCGGTGCGCTGCGAGACGTGGCAGGGCTTCGTCTTCCTCACGCTCGATGCGCAGGCGGAGCCGCTGCTCTCCTACCTCGACGACCTCGTCGACGTCTTCGCGCGCTTCGACTTCGCCCCGCTCCGCCGCACCCGGCGAGAGGAGTACGACGTCGCGGCGAACTGGAAGATCCTCGTAGAGAACTACTCCGAGTGCTACCACTGCCCGGGCGTCCACCCGCAGCTCAACGCCCTGACCCCCTACGACCTCGGCGAGGATATCCCCGCGCGGGGCTGGTGGAAGGGCGGTTGGCAGCCGCTCGTCGGCGAGGCGCTCACCATGGGGCTCGACCGCGGCTCGCACAGCCGCCCGTGGCTGGCCGGGATGACCGAGACCGACGCGAAGCGGATCCAGTACTTCGCCGTCTGGCCGAACCTGCTCCTCTCGCTGCACCCCGACTACCTGATGGTGCACATGATCGAGCCGATCGGCCCGGGACGCTCCAAGGTCACCTGCGACTGGTACGTGCACCCCGACACCGCTGCCGCCCCCGGCTTCGACTTCTCCGACGCCCACGGCTTCTGGGACATGACCAACCGCCAGGACTGGCACGTGTGCGAGCTGCAGCAGCGCGGCACCGCGTCGCAGATGCTCCCCCCCGGCCGCTACAGCGAGCTCGAGGCGAGCGTCCAGGCGTTCGACCTGATGGTCGCCGACCGCTACGCCGCCGACGGCGCGCGCACGCCGCGCGGCTGGGCGGCGGGCCTCGCCCCCGGCGACATGGAGGGGATCGACTTCAGCGATCGCACCGCCGCCCGGGCGGCGATCGCGGCGAAGATCGCCGCGGCGGCCGAGACCCCGTAGCGGGCGTGCGCGGCGCCTAGGCGGCGCCCATCTCCCCCATCGGGCTCGACGGCCCGCCGTCGCGGCGCGCCAGCGCGAAGCGTCGATCGGGCAACACGATCGGCGTACGGTCGAGCGCGGCGCGCGCCATCAACTCGCCGACCGCCGGTCCCTGCTTGTAGCCGTGCCCCGAGCCGCCGCCGGCGATCCACACCTGCGGGTTGGTGGGGTGCCGGTCGAGCACGTAGTGCCCGCTCTTCGTCCGTTCGTGCTGGCAGGCGCGCGTCTCCCGGATCGGTGCGCGCTGCAGCCGCGGGAAGCGCACGGCGCAGGCGCGGGCGCGGGCAACCGAGCTCGGGTGCGCCTCGTCGGGCCATGCGCCTGGGTCGAAGCTGCCGGCATCGAACTCGGGGCCGACCTTCGCACCGTGCCCCTCGTCGTCGGGGATCCCCCACACCTCGAGCCCCTCGTCGATCCAGGTCGGTACCTCGCCCACGCCCATCCCCGGCGCGTCGAAGTAGATCGCGTCTCGCCGCACCGGCACGATCGCCGCCTCGCAGTCGGCGCCGACGAGCGCCGGGAAGAGCGCGGGGAGCCAGGGGCCCGCCGCCCAGACCGTCGCCCCGGCGACGATCGGCGCGCCGTGTTCGTCGAGCGCCGTGCCGTCTGCCGCGGGCGTGGCGCGGCCGCGCACGATCTCGCCCCCCTCGTCGCGCAGCACGGCGGCTGCCGCGCGCACGCCGTCGCCGGCGCGCAGGAACCCGGCGGTCGGCTCGTAGAGCACGCTCTTGAGCCCCTCGGTGCCGAGCGCCGGCCAGCGCCGGAGCGCCTCGTCGGGCGCGAGGCGCTCGCAGGGGACGCCGGCGGCGCGCAGCTGCACCTCCGAGGCCGCCTCCCACGCGCCGTCGCCCGACACGAACCAGGCGACGCCGCTCTCGACGAAGACCTGCCGCCCCGTGCGCTCGCCGAGCTCGCGCCATGCGGCGAGCGAGCGCTGTGCCCAGCCGACGAGCAGGCCGTCCTCGCCGTGCGCGTGGCGGATGATCCGGCTGTAGTCGCCGGAGGTGGTCTTCGGGTCGCCCGGCGTCCGCTCCTCGACGAGCCGGACCGAGGCACCGAGGCGCCGCGCCTGCAGCGCCGTCCAGGTGCCCCACACGCCGCCGCCGACGACGAGCAGGTCCGGTCGACCGCCCATCTGCGCTGCGGCTACTTCTTGCCGCCGAGGGTGCGGAAGCGCGAGAGGAACTTCGCCGTGCGCGGATCCTGCGGTGCATCGATGACCTGCTCCGGCGGGCCGACCTCGGCGAACTCGCCCTGGTCCATGTAGTAGACGCGATCCGCCGCCTCGTGCGCGAAGTCCATCTCGTGGGTGACGACGATCATCGTGCGCCCCTCGTGGGCGAGGTCGGCCATCACCTTGAGCACTTCGCCGACGAGCGTCGGGTCGAGCGCACTCGTCGGCTCGTCGAAGAGCAGCACCTTCGGCTGCATGCTGAGCGCGCGCGCAATCGCGACGCGCTGGCGCTGGCCGCCGGAGAGGCGCGAGGGGTATTCGTCGCGCTTGTCGAGGAGCCCGACCTTGTCGAGGTAGCGCTCGGCGATCTCCTCCGCCTCCTTGCGCGGCATCCCCTTCACGTGGAGCGGCGCCTCGATGCAGTTCTCGATGACGCTCAGGTGCGGGAAGAGGTTGAACTCCTGGAAAACCATCCCCGCACGCATGCGCAACTCGCGGATGCGGGCGAGCCGCTGCTTCCCCTCGCGGCGGAACGGATCCGCGGCGACGCTCACGCCGTCGATCTCGACGCGCCCGTCGGTCGGGTCCTCGAGGAAGTTCAGGCTGCGAAGGAAGGTGCTCTTCCCCGAGCCGGAGCGGCCCAGGATGCAGACGGTCTCGCCCGGCCAGACGGTGATCGAGGCGCCGCGCAGCACGTGGTTCTCGCCGAACCACTTCTCGATCCCGGTGGCGCGCAGCACCGGGTCGGCGCCCGGCTTCACCAGCACGCCCGGCCGCTCGGCGGGGTGCAGCTCGTGCGGCGCGGTCGCGCCGCGGAGGTCGCTCGTGCGGCTCATCCCTTCACCTCCTTGTGCCTGTCGCCGGCGGCCAGCCGCGCCTCGACGCGGTTCTGGACGGCGGTGAAGGCGATGGTGAGCACCCAGTAGACGGCGGCGGCGATGAGCAGCGTCTGCAGCGACTTGAACTCCTTGCGCCCGATGTTCTGGGCGCGCCAGAGGATCTCCTGGAGCGTCACCGCCGACGCGAGCGCCGAGTCCTTGAGCATGGCGACGAAGTCGTTGCCGATCGCCGGCACGATGATCCGGAACGCCTGCGGCGCGACGATGCGGCGGAAGGCGGTCGACTCCGACATGCCGAGCGCCACCGCCGCCTCGCGCTGGCCGCCCGGCACCGCCTGGATGCCGGCGCGGAAGAGCTCGGTCATGTAGGCGCCGTAGTTCATGCCCAGCGCGCCGACGGCGCACACGAAGGGGTCGAGCACGATGCCGACCTGCGGCAGTGCGAGGTACCAGAAGAGCAGCTGGAGCAGGAGCGGCGTGCCGCGGAAGAAGCTGACGTAGAACGAGGCGATGGCGTTCGCCGTGGCGCTGCGCGAGAGCCGCCCGAGGGCGCCGAAGGTGGCGAGCAGCGTCGCCAGGGTGATCGAGAGCAGCGACACGCCGATCGTCAGGCCGGCGCCGGCCAGGATGAACGGGGCGGCGCGGCTGATGAAGGTCGCCTCGACGTTGAGGTAGGTGATGATGAAGAGGAGGATCAGCGCGAGGATCCCCGCCGAGACGAGGCGGAAGTGCAGGCGCCAGGCGCGCTCGCGCCGCCGGTCGTTCTTCGCGACGGCCGCCGCGAGTTCGCTCTGCTGGCCCAAGGGCTTCGCCACGCTCACCACTCCCCGATGTCTTCGGGGGGCCGCGGTCTCCCCGCGACCCCCCGAAGGATCAAACCGTTTGCCGCCAACGGCGGTGCGTCACTCCTTGACGGTGACGTCCACCCCGTTGAGGTCCTTCTTCGACAGCGCGGTGAGGGTCCCGTCGGCGTGCGCCGCGGTGATGATCTCGTCGATCGCCGCGAGCATGGAGGCGGTGTCCTTGCCGTTCTTGTCGAGCGCCACGGAGATCTTCTCCGCGGTCAGCCACTTGTTGTCCAGGTACTTGATCGCCGCGCCCGAGGCGATGGCGTTGTCGATGAACTCCTTGCCCTGCACGAAGCCGTCCCAAGTGCGACCGGCGGCGAGCTTCTCGATGCAGAGGTTGTCCGTCTCCTCGGAGGTGACGGTGATGCCCGTCGGGGGCTGGGCCGAGACCTCGACCAGGTTCTGGTTGGCGAACTCGCCGTTCAGCCAGCTCTCGTAGAGCGTGCCGGAGCCGATGCAGAACTCCTTGCCCGCGAGGTCGGCCAGCGAGGTGGCCGTCGACGTGGCGGGAACCGCCACATAGGCGAGGGCGTAGTAGTACGGCACCGAGAAGTCGATCACCTCGGCGCGCGTCTCGGTCTGGGCCATCGAGCCGACCGAAACGTCCCAGCGATCGGCCCAGTTGCCGGCGGTCAGGGCGTCCCAGCTCGGGGTCTCCCACTTGATCGTCACGCCGAGCTTCTCGGCGATGAGCTTCGCCACGTCGATGTCGAACCCCTCGTACTCGTTCGTGTCGGCGTTGAGCGACGAGAACGGCGGGTAGTTCGGGTCGGTCGAGATGCGGACGACACCCTGCTTGCAGACGAAGCCGAGGAGAGTCGTCTCCGGCTCGTTGGCGGCAAGCGCCTTCTCGCAGACGGTGCCGGCGGCGGACGACGGGCTCGGCGAGGCCGAGGAGCCGCAGGCGGCGGCGATGATCGCCAGCCCCGCGAGCAGGGCGACGAGTGCGGATCGATAGCGCATGTTCTTCACACCTCACTATGTGGCCGGGCCCGCCGAGCGGCGTCCTCTGCACCTGGGCGCATCATCCCACGCAGCGGGCGCCCCTCGCGGGGGGGTTCCGCGCCCGGGGCCTAGCGGCGCGCGGCGAGCAGCACCCCGGCGAAGAGGGTGACCGCCCCCAGCAGCTGCCCCGGCGAGGGGAGCTCCCCGAAGATCAGGACCCCCGAGACGAGGGTCATCAGGGGCTGCACGAAGAGCAGCACCGAGCCGACGACGCTCGGCAGGTGGGGGATCGAGGCGTTGATCAACGGGTAGCCGAGCACCTGCGAGAGGAGGGCGAGGAGGATGAGCCAGCCGACCCCGGGCCAGACGCCCGGGGGGAGGATCGTGCCGTCGAGCAGCGCCAGGGCGAGCGACACGGCGACGGTGCCGATCGCCGCGTCGGCGAGCATGCCGAAGGGGCCCACCGCGCTCGAGCCAGCCGAGATGCGACGGGTGATCACCAGGTAGAGCCCGTAGAAGCCGGCGGCGCCGAGCCCCCAGAGCACCCCGAGGCCGGGGTCGCTCCCCGCGTTCGCCGCATGCGTCGCACCGAAGGGCTCGACGACGCGGGCGAGCATCAGCAGGCCGGCGAAGGCGAGCGGGATGGCGACGATCGCGCGCCCCGTGGTGCGCTCGCCGGCGAGCGCGGCGAACAGCCCGACGACGACGACCTGCGCGTTGGGCACGACGGTCGCCAGGCCCACGCCGAGGAGCGGGATCGAGATGTGGAAGCACTGCAGGTCGAGCGCGAGGAACGCACCGGCGACGACCGCGAGCAGTCGGTCGCGCGGCGCGGCGCGATGCCCCTCGCGGCGCGCGAGCAGGACGAGGAACGGGAGCGAGACCGCGCCGCGGAAGAGGGTGACCACGGCGGGCGAGCCGCCGGAGAGCTTCGCCAGCGGCGACGACTGCGAGATGGCCGCCGCGCCCAGCGCGGCGCCGAGGCGCGGGTGGCGCTTGGCGAATGCGAGAGGGGCGGAGCGCATCTCGCGATGCTACCCCGCCCCTCCCCCGCGCGTCGCGCGGGTCGCGCTCAGTGCGACCGGTTAGTCGTCGTCGCCGGCTTCGTGGTCCTCGTGGTCGCCATCG
>JBEGQU010000054.1:0-3299 GCA_041180765.1 Chloroflexota bacterium | reverse complement strand
TCTCGGCGGCGAGCGCGCTCGCGCTCACCTTCGGCGACGCGCCGCGGCAGATCACCGGCTTCAGCAGCAGCGCGGGGCTGCCGCTCTCATACTCCAGCCGCACGCCCGCCACCTGCACGGTGAGCGGCGACACCCTCGCCCCCGTCGCCGCGGGCAGCTGCGTCATCCGCATCGAGCAGGCGGGCAACAGCCAGTACGCCCCGGCGCTCCTCGACCACAGCCTGACGATCGCCCGCGCACCGCAGTCAATCGACTTCTCGCTGCCGTCGAGCATGCGCGTCGACCAGGAGCCGCCCGGGCTGAACGTGCGGACCTCGGCGGGCCTGCTGGCGAACCTCTCGAGCGAAACGAGCAGCGTCTGCCGCGCCGACTGGAACGGCGCCTCCTTCGACTTCATCGTGGTCGGCGTCGGCACGTGCCGGATCCGCGCCTCGCACCCGGGAGACGGCAACCACCTGGCGGCCACCGACCGGCTGCTCGCAACGGCCATCCTGCCGCGCGTGCCGCTGGCGCAGACGAACTTCCAGGCCTTCTTCGGTCCGGACGCGCCGCTGCCGGTCGGGAGCCGGATGGGCCTCGGCTGGGGCGGGGGCAACACCCCGGCCGCCCCGACCTTTGCGAGCCTCACGCCGAAGGTCTGCGCCGTGAACGGGACGCTGGTGCGCGCGCTCGCCGCGGGCACGTGCACCGTGCGCGCCACCAAGGCCGGGAACGCCTTCTACGCCACCGCGACCGCGACGATGAGCCGCACCGTCTACGAGCCCGCGCGCGTCGTCGGCAACCCTGCGATCCGCCAGTCGGGGAACACGGTGCTCGGCGGCTCGGGGAGCTGGTCGTTCGGCAGCCCGCGGGCGGTCCTCTCGTTCCAGTGGTACCGCTGCGGCGGCTACGCGTCGTCGACCTGCAGCCCGATCGCCGGTGCGACGCGCGCGAACCTCTCCATCGCGCCCGACCTGCGCGGTGCCTACGTGCAGCTGCGGGTGACGGCGACGCAGCTGGGCGGCGTGGCGCGCACCACGAGCCAGAGCGGCGTCCTCCGCCTCTCGTCGCGCTAGCGCCGTGGCGCGCGCCGCATCGGCCGCACCCGGCGGGAGCCGCCGCGACCTGCGCCTGCTCACCGCGGGGCAGGGGATCTCGCTGCTCGGCGATGCGATCACCGCCCTCGCGCTGCCGATCGTCGCGGTCGACCTGCTCGGCGCCGACTCGCTCGGCACCGGGCTGCTCGGCGCGGCGTCGACCGTCGCCTACCTGTTCATCGGGCTGCAGGCCGGCGTCTGGGTCGACCGCGCGGAGCGGCGCCGCTTCCTCATCGCCGCCGACCTCGTCCGCGCGGCGCTGCTCCTCGCCGTCCCCGCCGCCTACGCCCTCGGCTTGCTCACCCTGCCGCTGCTGATCGTCGCGCAGGCGGGGATCGGCGCGGCGACCGTCTTCTTCCAGGTGGCGCTGCCGGCCTACCTGCCGCGCCTCGCCACGGGCGACGAGCTGCTGCGCGCGAACGCGCGCCTCTCGGTGCTGAGCGAGGGGGCGAGCTTTGTCGGCCCGGGGATCGCCGGGGCCCTGATCAGCCTCGTCAGCGCGCCGTTCGCGCTCGTCGCCGACGCGCTGAGCTTCGCCGCGAGCGCCGTCTCGCTCGCGCTCATCCGCACCCGCGAGCCGCGCCCGTCGCGCCGTCCGCGTGCGGGCATCCGCGGCGACCTGCGCGAGGGGGTGCGCGCGCTCTTCGCGCGGCCGCGCCTGCGCCTGATCACGATCGAGGCGATCAACGGCAACGTGGCGTTCAGCATCATGCTCGGGCAGTCGATCATCTTCCAGCGGCTCGACCTGGGGTTCGAGCCGGCGCTCATCGGCGCGATCAGCTCGGCGGGCTTCCTCGGCGGCCTGATCGGCAGCCTCGCCGCGCCGTCGCTCGTGCGCCGCGTCGGCTTCGGGCGGCTGATGTTCGCCACGACGATCGCCTTCGGGCTCGACGAGTTCCTGCAGCCGCTCGCGGCGATCGCGCCGGTCGACCTGCGCCTGCCGCTCGTGGCGGCGAACTTCTTCCTCGGCGGGCTCTTCCTGATGCTCTACGTGGTGCCGGTCAGCGCCTTCCGCCAGACGGCGGTGCCCGACCGGCTGCTCGGCCGGATCATGAGCGTCAGCCGCGTCCTCACCTGGGGGATCGGCGCGACGCTCGGCTACGCGCTCGGCGGCGTGATCGGCAACCTCGCCGGCCGCCCGGCCGCGCTCCTCGTGAGCGCGGTGATGCAGACGCTCGTGCCGCTCGCGCTCTTCGGCGCGGCGCGCACCTGGCGCTGGCGCACCGTCGAGGAGGCGGCGGCCGCCGACCGCGCCGACGCGGCGCGGGTCGGCGCCTGACGCCCGCCTAGCGGAAGCGGCGCGCGGGCGAGCGGCGGCGCAGGGCCACCCCGGCGACCGCGAGCAGCGCGGCGACCGCGGCGAGCGCCGCGCTCAGCCACGGCACCTCGGCAGAGGTCGGCGGCAGGCCGGCCCCGTCGATCACCCAGCGGGCGACGTTGATCAGGCCGGTGTCGGCATCGCCGAGCATGCCGTAGCTATTGTTCCCCCAGCACCAGACGTCGCCGTTCGTGATGCCGCAAGTGACCGAGCTGCCGTTGTCGACGTCGCTCCACGAGGCGTCGGCCGCGACCCGCTTCGGCTCGCTGAACGATTCGTCGCCGTTGGCCCAGTCGACCCTGCCGGAGGCGTTGTAGCCCCAGCAGTAGAGGTCGCCACCGTCGATGCCGCACGTGTGGAAGTCACCCAAGCCGATGTCGTCCCATCGGTAATCACCCGCGACGGCCCCGAGCACCGCGCCACCCGCTACCAGTTCCCTCGTGCCGTTGCCAACCTGCCCCCAGTAGTTTGATCCGAAGCAGCTCGCCGCACCGGTGGCGGTGCGGGCGCAGGCGTAGGCGTATCCGGTTGCGACACTCGTCCAGTTGCTGGCGCCGCCCACGCGGGTTGCCTTGGTGATCGTCGTAAACTCGGTCGGCGAGGCGCCGATCGCCCCCGCTGCGTCCCAGCCCCAGCACCAGAGGGCGCCGTCGCCCGTGACGCCGCACATCAGCTGATTCCCGGCGTCGATCGAGACGAAGCCGGTGCTGTTCGTGTCGTCGGAGAAGATCACCCGCGTCGGCAGGTTCCTCGACGTTCCGCCGTCGCCGTCGCCGATCACGCCCGGCCAACCGTAGCCCCAGCACCAGGCGCTGCCGCCCTCGCGGAGGCCGCAGAAGGTGTCGTTGAAGCCGGTCACGGCGATCCAGTCGCTGTCGGTGCCGACGCGCACCGGGGAGCTCTCG
>JBEGQU010000053.1:0-12495 GCA_041180765.1 Chloroflexota bacterium | reverse complement strand
CGATGATCGATCCCGCACCGCCGCGCGGGTCGTCGGGCGCCGGCGCGGCGGGTTTCGCCACCGTCTCCCACGGGAGCGGGATCGCCGCGGTATCGAGCGGGCCGCCCGGCACACCCGGCTGCCGCCCGGCGATCGTGAAGCGGTGCCGGCGACCGTGGTTCGCCTGGACGAAGACGCCGATCGCGTAGCCGCCCAGCTCTGCGGGGAGCACGCGGCTCGCCGTGCCGTTGCCGCCCTTGAACCCATGGCAGACCATCCCCGTCCCGCCCCCCTGGTTGCCGCGCGGCACCGGCGCACCGACCGGGAGCGCTGCGGCGGCGTCGAGGGCGGCGCGGGCATGCGCCGGGGTCACGTGGAAGCCGTTGACGTCGTTCAGCACGCCGTCCCATGTCTCGCCGACGACGGGGAGGCTCCATGGGGGCGTGCCCGGCACGCGGTCGAGCGACCAGGCGATCATCGCATCGTGCACCACGCCGACGGCGTGCGTGTTGGTCAGGCAGATCGGCGTGGTGAGGTAGCCCGATTCGCGGATCCACTCCAGGCCGGTCAGCTCGCCGTTGCCGTTCAGCCGATGCGTTCCGGCGAAGAGCGGATGGCCCATCGACTCGACCGCCTGCGGGAGGATCGCCGTGACACCCGTGCGCACCGGGCCGGCGCCGCGCCGCAGCCCGCCCTCCCCCGCCACGATCGTCTCGGCGGCGACGCGAACCCCGGCGACATCGCTGATCGCATTGAGCGGACCGGGCGCAAAGCGACCGATCCGCAGCCCAAGGTCGATCGCCCGCTCGCTCCGCGCCATGGGGAGAGTCTGCCACGCCGGGGCGCTTCGCCTAGACTCGGCGCATGCCCAAGACGCACTACCTGCGCATCCCACGCCGGGTCGGCACGATCCGCATCGAACCTTGGCGGCACATCTCGTCGGTGGTCCTCTTCGGGCTCTCGGCCTGCTTCGCCCTGGGCGCCATCGGCACCGCCGCGGCTGCGGCGGGGGTTGGACCGTGGGCGAACCTCTCTGTGACCATCACAGATGAGCGCCCGAGCGGAGAATCCTCGGCGGGCCCCTCGGAGAGCGCCGCGCTCGACCCCACCCCTCCCCCGGAGATCGCCCGGGTCACCCCTCCCCCCCTCCCCCCGGTCGACCCCGCGCTCATCCCCCCCGTGCAGGTGGGAGACCCCATCCGCGTGGTGGTGACCGGCGTCTGGATCAACCTGCCCGTCGTCCGGGCGCCGCTCGACTCGGGCCCCGGGCCGCGCTATCCGTGGTGCCGCGTCGCCGAGTGGATGCCCGACAAGGGCACGGTCGACGGCACCACGGGCTACCTCTTCATCTACAGCCATGCGCGCCACTGGGAGTTCGGCCGGCTGCTCGATCGCACGCCGAAGCAGCTGATCGGCGAGACGATCGCGATCGATGTCCAGCCGAAGGGGAGCGGACCGGTGCAGCGTCGACGCTACGCCATCGTGGAGGTGCGCCAGCATGTGAAGAGCTGGGCCGACCTGGCGGACATCCCCGCCGGCAGCGTCGTGCTGCAGACGTCGGAGACGGCGCGCGACGACGGGCCGAAGCTCGTGATCATCGGAAGGTACAGCAGCCGCGGCGACTCCCCGCTCGGCGTCCCCACGGCGAAGCCGCAGGTCTGCGACTAGCCGCTAGCGGCGCTGGCCGCGCTCCGCGGCGTAGAGCATGAGCGCCGCCGCGACGGCGAGGTTGAGGCTCTCGGCGCGACCGAACATCGGGATGCGCGCCACGGCGGCGCAAGAGGCGCGGAGCGGATCGGAGAGGCCGTCGGCCTCGTTGCCGATGACGATGAGCGCCGGCGCGCGGTAGTCCGCCTCCGCGTAGTCGCTGCTCCCCTCGAGCGCGCCGGCGACGGTCGCGCCCGGCCATCGCGCCACGAACGGGAGCACCTCCCCCTGCGAGAGCCGATAGACGGGCACGGCGAAGATCGAGCCCATGCTCGCGCGCACCACCTCGATGGAATATGGGTCGCACGGGGTTCCGGCGATGATGACGCCGCCCGCACCCACGGCGTCGGCGCTGCGGATGCAGCTGCCAAGATTGCCCGGATCGCGCGGCGACTCGAGCAGCAGCCAGCGCGGTGCCGAGGTCGGGTCGATGCGCGCGACGTCGCGAGCGGCTGGATCCGGCTCGGCGAAGACGGCGAGGATCGGCTGGGGGTTCTCGCGGCCGGTGATCTTCGCCAGGACGTCGGCGGTCGTCTCGATGACCCGATCGGCGCGCTCGGCATACGTCGCCGCGGCACCGCGCACCGTAGAGCCGTCGACGAGGAGGAGCTGCGGTCGCCAGCCACCCGCCTCGGCCTCGGCCAGCATCCAGGCGCCCTCTGCGAGGAAGCGCTGCTGCTCGTCGCGCCCCTTCGGCGTGCGCAGGGCGCGCAGCTCCTTCACGAGGGGGTTGGCCAGGCTCTCGATGCGCTCGATCATCGCTCCACGATAGCGACCCCCTCGCCTAGCGCGTCTTGCTGCTCCCGGCAGCGAGTGGCGCAGACGGTCCGGCCGGGGCGGCCCACGAGGTGATCGACACCGCGTAGGTCGCCCGCCGTGCGAGGCCGAGCACCGTGCAGCTCGACTGCTCGCGCGTCGCGAAGCAGCGCCGGGTGGTTCGCCCCTTCGCGGTCGCCGTCACCACGTAGCCGTCGACCGGCGTGCCGCCGGCAGGCGCCGTCCAACTCGCGGTGATGCGCCCGGTGCCGGCGACCAGCACCGGGGCGGTCGGGGCGGCGGGAGGCTGGCTCGCCCATGCCGCCACGCAGTGGCCGCCGGGCAGGCCGGGGCCGCCGCCGCGGATGCGCGTCGCCGCCAAGAGCGACGCGTGCGCGGAGGAGGCGAGAGCATCGGGCTCGACCGCCAGGCCGGCGGCGAAGGGTTCGTAGGTTTCTGCCGCAGGATCCCAGAGCGCGAGGTGGGGCGCGTCGACTCCGCCGGCGACGGAGAAGTAGCCGCCGACCGCGAGTCGCCCGTCGGGGAGCGGGGCCAGGCTGGAGATCCACGCGGTGCGACGCGGATAGGCGACACTCTCGCCGAGGGGCGACCAGCCGCCCACCACGTCGACGTGGCGATACTGCAACGCGGCGCCGTACCAGCCGACGCCCGTCCCTGCGACCACCGTGCCCCCGCCGACGACCGCGAGTTCGCGCGGGGCGTCGGCGAACACGGACGGGCCACCGACGCTCTCCCAGGCCGATCCGCCGGCGGCGAAGCTGCTGACGAATCCGTCGGGGAAGTGTCCCGCCGCGGTGATCGATCCATCCGGGGTGATCGCCAGCGCCTCGACCGGCGCCGGGAGCCCCGCGCCGAGGCGGCTCCAGGCCCCCGCCCCGCGACCCGACGGCACCCAGAGCGCCACGCTCGGGCTCGACGCCCCGCCCGCCTTGCTGAAGTAGCCGCCGACGGCGAGTCGACCGCTCGCAGGATCCAGGGCGAGTGCGCGCACCTGCACCTCGCCGGTCGCGGCGGCGAGGCCGCGCCCCAGGCGCGACCATGTGCCGGTCGACAGGTCGAGCTGGGCCAACCCCGTCGCCTTCACCGTGCGCTTGCCGACGCTGACCGTGGTGAAGCGCCCGCCCACGTAGAGCACGCCGCGCGCTGCGTCGACCGCGACGGCGGCGATGAGGGCGGCAGCCCCCTTCGGTCGTGCGAAGGTGGCGAGCGCCGACCAGGTGCCGTAGCGCGGATCCCAGACGGCGATGCCGCCGACCTTCCGGCCCTCCACGGCGGTGAGGGGCGCGCCGACGACGACGATGCGCCCGTCGGGCAGCTCTGCCAGCGCCGTGATGGCGCCGCTCCACCCGTCCGCCTTGCCGAGGGCGATCCAGCGCGCGGCGAGCGGATCGGCGCCGCCCAGCAGGGGGTCACCGCATCGATCGGCCGGGAGCGCGACGGGGGGATCGGGCGGCTCGGGATCGCCGAGCGACCCGGCGCGCGCGCGAGGCACCCCCGCCGGATTCGCCGGGGGGCTGTCGAGCGCCACGAAGAGGCTGCGCGCAAGATCGTCGGCATACGATCCCTCGCGCGGCGAGCCGTTCGCGGTGACGGCGATGGTCACCCCCAGCGCCGGGATGCGCTCGAGGGTCGTCGTGGTCCCTGAGTAGCCGCCGGTGTGGCCATAGACGCGCACGCTGCCACCCCAGGAGCGTCGCACCTGCGTGCCGAGCGTGTAGAGCCAGCTCGATCCCGTCGACAGCGCGATCCCGTTCAGCGCCAGCGAACCATCGCCCTCGATCAGTCGGTTCCCCCAGAAGAGCTCGCCGAAGCGCGCCAGGTCGCGCGGCGACGAGAAGAGATCCCCCGCCCCGCGAAGCGCGGCGGCAACCGAGCGCGTCGGTCCCCATCCCGCCTGGCCCTGCGGCCGCAGCCGCCCCCCGGAGACCCAGTGGCTGCGCGCCGCACCCGGCCGCGGGCCGAAGCCGGTCTCCACCAGGCCCAGCGGATCGAGGAGCAGCGTCTGGAGGAGTTCGCGCCATGGGCGCCCGGTCGCCCGCTCCGCCGCGACCGTCACGAGGGTGAACCCGGAGTTGGAGTAGTTGAAGGCCCCCGGCGCGGCGGTCGCGACCCCTGCCGTCACGGTCAGCGGCGAGATCGCGGCGTTCGCGTTGCGGGTGAGCGTCGTCCAGCGCCACGGTCGGTCGTTCAACCAGTCGCCCATCCCCGACCGATGCTGCAGCAGGTCGCGGATCGTCGCGCTGGCATCGATCGACGCAGACGGCACGAGCGATTTTGCCGTGGTCTCGAGCGGCAGCAGGCCACAGGCGTCGAGCAGCAGGGCGACTGCAGAGGTGAAGGTCTTGCTGACGCTCGCGAGCGAGAACGGCGTCGACGGGAGGATCTCGGCCTTCGTCGCGAGATTGGCGTACCCCGCGTCGGCAAGCACCTCGCGCCCATCGTCCCAGCGGATCGCGACGGAGACACCGGGGATGCGCGATCGACGGCTGCGCTGCCAGGCGCTCGTCTCTCGCTGCACCAGTTCCTGGATGGCGGGGTCGACGCTCCGCGCCGGAGGAAGCGGCACCGGGCGGGCGGCACAGTCGGTCCACGTCGCGGCGCGCGCGGGGGGAGGCGCTGCGGCGGCGAGCGAAACGGCAGCGAGGACGAGCGCCAGCGAGATGCGGCTTCGGCCCTTCATCGAGGCTCGGAGTATAGGGCCCGATGCCCTACCATTGCCCGCAACGCCGGCGCAGCCGGTCGATCGACGTTTGAGGAGGAAACCGTGACGCTGCCGAACCTGAACCCCGCCGCGCTGATCGTGGCCACGCTCGCATCGTTCGTCAGCGGCTTCGCCTGGTTCGGGCCGAAGACGTTCTTCCCCGTCTGGTGGAGGCTGATGGGCAAGTCGCCCAAGGAGGCGCCGGGCGGCAAGACGCCGATGGGCCTCGTGTTCGGCTCAGTGCTGGTCGGACAGCTCCTGCAGGTCATCACGCTCGCACTCGTGATCGGCGCGCTCCGCGATGCCGGCGTGGTCGCGGGGGCGACGGACGGGGCGCTCGTCGGCCTCCTGCTCGGCTTCGGCATCGCGGCAGGGAGCAGCCTGACGCATCGCCTCTTCGCCGGACACGGCTTCGCCGTCTGGATCATCGAGGTGGGGAACGACATCGTGAACGCAGGCATCGCGGGGGCGATCCTCGGCGGCTGGAGCTGACCGTCGACGATGGGGTTTCGCCTCTTCCGCCGGGTCCGCATCGCCCCGGGGCTGAGCCTGAACATCGGCAAGGGTGGCGCATCGCTCTCGGCGGGCATCCGCGGGGCGCGCGTCACCCTCGGTGCGCGCGGGGCCCGCGGCACGGTCGGGCTGCCCGGAACGGGGCTCTCGTACAGCGCGACGACCAAGGGTGGCCGCCGGCGCGGCGGCGCGAGGGCGCCCGATGGCGCCGAACCACCCGCCTCCTCCGACGCCGCCCGCACGCTGAAGGGCTGCGCCGTCGCGCTCCTGCTGCTGCTCGCCGTCTCCGCGATCGGCGCGCTGCTCGGCGGCGCGCCGCGATAGGCGCCTGATGCGCCTGGGGGTCATCGGCGCGGGGAGCACCTACACCCCCGAGCTCGTCGAGGGGATCGCCACAGGCCGGCTCGGCGCACCGCTCGACGAGCTCGTCCTCATGGACACCGACGCCGATCGCCTGGACGTGGTCGGCGGGCTCGCGGAGCGCATGCTCGCCGCAGCCGGCTGGGGCGGCAGGGTGGTACGCAGCACGCAGCTCGATGCGGCGATCGACGGGGTCGACTCGGCGATCGTGCAGTTCCGCATCGGCGGCTCGACGGCCCGGCGCATCGACGAAGAGGTCCCGTTGCGGCACGGCGTGCTCGGGCAGGAGACCGTCGGCCCGGGCGGCTGGGCGAACGCCCTGCGCACCATCCCGCCGATGCTCGCCGTCGCCGAGGCACTTGCCCGCCGCAGCCCGCGAGCCTGGCTGCTCGACTTCGCCAATCCCGTCTCGATCGTCACCCAGGCGCTGGTCGACGAGGGGCACCGGGCCGTGGGGCTCTGCAATGTCGCCGTCGGCGTGCAGCGCGCCGCCGCTGCGCACTGGGGGATCGACGCGCGCAGGGTCGAGGTCGAGTCGGTGGGGCTGAATCACCTCTCGTGGTTCCGCGAGGTCCGCCGTGATGGGTCCCCGATGCTGGCGGAGCTGCTGCGCGACGCCGCCGACGAGATCGGCGAAGCGACGAAATGGAGTGGCGACCGCCTGCGGCGCGACGGGGCGATCCCGTCCTACTACCTGCGCTACTACGAGGAGCCGGATCGCGTCGTGGAGGAGCAGCGCGCCGCGGGCACCCGTGCCGAGGCCGTTGCGGCGATCGAGCGCGATCTCCTCGCCCAATATGCGGATCCGCGGCTGCACGAGAAGCCTGCGGCGCTCGCCCTCCGCGGCGGCGCCTACTACTCGGAGGCGGCGGTCGACCTGGTCGCGGCGCTCTGCGGCGACCGTCCGGCGCGCCTAGTCGTCGACGTCCGCAACGGGGGCGCGATCCCCGGCCTGCCCGACGACCTGGTCGTCGAGGTGCTCTGCACGGTCGACCGCGACGGCGCTCGGCCGATTCCCGTGCAACCACTGGGCGAGCCGGCTCGCGCGCTGGTGGAACGGGTCGGCGCGTTCGGTAGCGCGACGGCGCTGGCGGCGCGGCGCGGCGATCGCCGGGCGGCACTGGCGGCGCTGGCGCTCAACCCCCTGCTCCCGGACGCAGGACTCGCGACGAGGATCGGCGAGGAGCTGCTCGCAGCGCACGACGCCGCCCGGACGGGCGCGATCGGGAGCCCCTAGGCGCCGAAGTCCCTCGCGGCGCGCTCGTGCGCGGCGAGGATCGCCGCCGGCAGGCGGTCGAAGGTCGCCAGGTGCGCGGCGCGCTCGGCCATCTCGCGCCGCCAGCGCGGCGCGTCGAGCTCGAGCATCTCGGCAAGGTCGCCGGCGGGCAGGTCGAGACCGCGCATGTCGAGCTCGTCGGGACGCGGCACCGCGCCGACGGGGGTGGCCGTACCGCTCGCCCGGCCGTCGGCGACGTCGAGGAGCCAGAGCAGCGCACGGAGGTTCTCGCCGTAGCCGGGCCACAGGTACCTCCCGTCGCGCTGGCGGAACCAGTTGACGTGGGCGAAGATCGGCGGCTTCGGCAACCGCCCCAGGACCTCCAGCCAGTGCTGCGCATAGTCGCCCTCCCCGTAGGACATGAAGGGGCGGAGCGACATGGGGTCGTAGCGCAGCAGGCCCTCCTTCCCCTCGGCGGCGGCGGTCGCCTCGGCGCCCAGGGTCAGGCCGTCGTAGACGCCGTCGGCCAGGTCGCCGATGGCGCGGATCAGCGGCTCGCGGTCGCGCACGCGCCCGCCGAAGATGATCGCGTCGACCGGCACGCCCGCCGCGCGGTCGACGTCGGGGCTGATGTTCGGCACGTTCGCCAGGGCCGTGGTGAATCGGCTGTTCGGATGCGCCCACTCGGCACCGGGCGCCTTCGATCGTCGCTGGTCCTCGGGGCGCGCAGCGATCGGGAGGCCGCGCCAGTCGAGCCAGCCCTCGAGATCGGCGGGGGGCTCCGGCGTCAGTCCCTCCCACCACACCTCGCGGGTGCGCTCGTTGTAGGCGACGTTCGTGAAGAGCGCGGCCGTGCCCGGGTCGACCGCGGCGATCGCGTTCGGGTTGGTCGAGCGGTTCGAGTTGCGCGCGACGCCGAAGACCCCCGCCTCGGCATTGAACGCCATCAGGCGCCCGGAGGGCTCGTCGACGTAGAGCCAGATCACGTCGTCCCCGAAGAAGGTCACCTCGTAGCGGTCGGCGAGCTGCGCCGGCGGGACCATCATCGCCAGGTTGGTCTTCCCCGAGGCGCTCGGGAACCCCCCGCAGACGTGGCGCGTGGCGCCGGTCTGCCGATCGCGGATGCCGATGAGCATGAACTGCTCGGCGAGGAAGCGGCCGCTCTTCCATCCGTCGTACGAACCCTGGCGCAGGCCGTGGGCGATCTTCGCCAGCAGCGCGTTGCCGCCATAGGAGGAGCCGAAATGGAGGATCAGCCGCTCGTCGGCGACGGTCACGAAGTGGCGCCGGTCGTCGGGAGTCCCCTGCTGCAGGCCGTCGATGTCGCCCGTCACGTGCACGCCGCGCACGAACGATGCCGGATCGGCAAGGTCGTTCACGTGCTGCGGGCCGACGCGGGTCATGCGGATCATGTGCAGCGCCACGACGCGGCTGTCGGTGAGCTCGATGCCGGCCGCCCAGGGGGTGAGCGGCGAGCCGACGGGGGCCATCAGGTAGGGGATGACGTAGAGCACCTTGCCGGCCGATGCGCCGCGCATCAGCTCAAGGACCTTCGCCTTCATCTCGCCACTCGGGCGCCAGTTGTTGTAGCGGCCGGCGTCGCGCGGGTCGGCGGTCGCGACGAAAGTGCGCTCCTCGGTGCGCGCGGTGTCCTTCGGGTGGGATCGTGCGTAGATCCGCCCGCCGGAGACCGGCAGCACCTCGCCGGCGGCGAGCGCCTCTGCGGTGAGGCGCGCATCATCGCGCGCGTCGACGAGCTCGACGCGGGACGCACCGACATGCGCCGCCCACTCCTCGACGAAGGCCCGCGCGACGGGGTTCTTCAGCGCATCCATCGCGTCAGCGATCGGCGCGGAAGGAGGCGAACTGCCAGGGGTCGTCGTGCGGCGCGGTGCCGGGCTCGGGGAAGAGCTCGAGGCGATCCCGCAACGGGGTCCAGTCGACCGCGCCGGACCAGCGCGCACCGATGTAGTTGCGGATGTCGGCGAGCAGCTCGCGGTGCGGCAGCTCGTCGGGAACGCGCAGCCCCTCGCGTGGATGGCGGAGCAGCCAGCCGACGGCGGCGATCACCGATCCCGCCACCTGCAGCGTCGTCGCCGAGTGGCCGGGAAGGATCTGTCGCGCCTCGGCAATCGAGAGAAGCGAGCCGCTCCACCAGGCCTTCAGCGGGTGCCCGAGCAACAGCACGCCGAGGCGATCCTCGCCGACGGTGATCTCGTCGTTGAGCAGCCGGAAGCGCTCGGGGTGCGCCCAATTGCGGCCGCGCAGCTCGTGCACCGAGGCGATCGCGGAGTCCGACGGGCAGTAGGCGTAGTAGACCGTCGGACGGTAACGCGGCGCGCCGTCGTCGCCGTGCACCGTGAGGTGTTCCGACATGGTGAACGCCTCGCCGTGGCGAATGAGCATCCCGATCGAGCCGCCCCCGCCGGAGATCGCCGTCGCGGGGGTCGGCCCCGGCACCCAGGTGCGGACCTGCGTCTCCATCCCCGCCCGCTCGATGAGGATCTGGTTGCGCGGCCCCTCGCCGACATGGGCGATGCCGCGCGCCGGCATGGTGCGCTCGTGCGTCCCCCAGCCGAGCTCGGCGGGGGCGATCCCCTCCTCGTAGAAGCCCTCGCCCGACCAGGTGTTGACGAACTCGCCGACCTCCTTCGGCCGATCGGTCAGCTGTGTGTCGCGCTCCGCGATCTGGATCGCCCGCACGCCGGCCGCCTCGGCGATGCGCGCGTGCGAGCCGCTCGCGAGCGCGGCCTCGAGGGCGCTGCGCTGCGCGCCGGTCGCGTGCCCGCCGGAGAGGAGTGCCGCGGCGAGCTCCTCGAGGGCGAACTTCGCCTCGTGGCTCACCCAGCCCGGGTTCGCCCCGTGCTCGACGATCGCGCTCGGCCCGTCGTTGCTCCCCCAGCGGCGCACCATCGCGCGCAGGTTCATGTGGCGGTGGTAGAGCGTGCGGGTCGTCGGCGGTTGGTTGGCCACGTCTGCGTACGGCTCCCACACCTCGACGCTCGTGTTCAGGTAGCGCACGCCGTTCTCGCGGCACCAGCCGATGATCTCGACTGCGTCGATGTTCCAGGCAAGGTCGAGCAGGATGTCGCCCGCAGAGAGCCGCTCACCGAGGAACGTGGCGAGGTTCTCGCGCGTCACCGCCGCCTGCTCGTAGGTGACGCCGGCGGCGATGGAGTCCGCGATGCGGCGGCGGGTGTCGGCCTGCTCGACGACGCGGATGCTCGTGGGCGAGACCCGCACGTCGCGGATCAGCAGCGGCACCACCGCCTGGCCGATCGAGCCGCAGCCGAGCACGAGGACGCGCGCGGGGCGGGGGGCTCCTGGGGCGATCAGGGGGTCGAGCGTGGGCATTGCGCCTGGATCGTACCCCCTGACGCCGCGTGGCGAAAGGGCGCCTGCGGGCTAGCGGCCGGTCGCGGTCTCGCCCCCGCCAATGCGCTGCGCCAGGTAGACCGGTGCGATCGAGAACAGCACCAGCACGAGGGCGACGACGTTGACCACGGGGAGCTCGTTCGGCCGCTGCATCGCGGTGTAGATCCAGACCGGGATGGTCTGCGTGCCCGCGCCGGCGGTGAAGAGCGTGACGATCACCTCGTCGAAGGCGAGGGCGAAGGCCAGCAGGGCGCCGGAGAGGAGCGCCGTGCGCATGGCGGGGAGCGTGATGCGACGGAACGTCGTCCAGCTGTCTGCGCCGAGGTCCGCCGACGCCTCTTCGGGGCTCCGCGGCAGGCGTCGCAGCCGGGCGACGACGTTGTTGTATGCGACCACGATGCAGAAGGTCGCCTGCCCGACGATCACCGTGAGCAGCCCGAGGTCGGCGCCGAGCAGCTTGAAGGTGGATTGCAGCGCGATCCCCGTCACGACGCCCGGGAGGGCGATCGGCAGGATGAAGAGGAACGAGATCGACTCCCGGCCGAAGAACCTGTTGCGCTGGATCGCCAGCGCCGCGAGGGTGCCGAGCACGAGCGCGATCGCCGTCGCCGCCCCCGCGGTGACCAGCGAGTTCAGCAGCGCCGAGCGGATTGCCGGGTTTGCCGCCGCATCGGCGAACCAGTGGAGCGTGAAGCCCGTCGGCGGCCAGGCCATGATGCGGCTCTCGTTGAACGCGTAGACCGCGAGGATGGCGAGCGGCAGGTAGAGGAACGAGAGGACAAGGGCGCTCGCGATCCGCAGCAGCGCCCGGGCGAGCGGCGATTCCACCATCAGAGCGACTCGAATGCGCCCGTGCGCCGGGCGACCAGCAGGTAGCACA
The DNA here is from genome assembly GCA_041180765.1 of Chloroflexota bacterium. Lineage (GTDB taxonomy): Bacteria > Chloroflexota > Limnocylindria > Limnocylindrales > Limnocylindraceae > Limnocylindrus. Next base: position 987 of record JBEGQU010000053.1, on the reverse strand, counting down.
CCATCACCGCGATGGGCAGGATCGAGTAGCCCGCAGCAAGCGGGAAGTTGCCGAGCGAGGAGTTGTCGTAGATCACGTTGCCGATGAACTTCGCGTCGGCCACGAGGTCGGGGACGATGTAGTCGCCGAGGCTCAGCGAGAAGGTGAAGATCGACCCTGCGACCAGCGAGGGAACGAGCAGCGGGAAGATGACGCGGCGGAACGTGGTCGCCGCTCCCGCGCCGAGGTCGGACGAGGCCTCGAGCAGCGACCCGGGGATGCGCTCGAGGCCCGCGTAGATCGGCAGGATCATGTACGGGAGCCAGAGGTAGCTCAGCACGATCCACGCGTTCTGCAGCTCGTCGAGGCCCGGCCCCTCGATGCCGAGCGGGCTGAGTGCCCAGGAGAGGAAGCCGTTCCCCTGCAGGATCGTGCGCCAGGCGTACGCCTTCACCAGGTAGGCCGCCCAGAGCGGCATCAGCACGGCGATGACGAGCGCGCGCCGTCGGCGCGGCGAGGCGACCCGCGCCATGTAATAGGCGATCGGCAGGGCAAGCAGGGCGTCGGTGACGGTGACCGCCGCGGCGATGCCGATGGTGCGCAGCGCGATCGTGCGGTAGACGGGGTTGCCGAGCAGCTCGCCGAAGGCGGCAAGGTCCCAGGCAAACGGGGTCACCTTGCCCGTGAACGCATCCTTCGCCCAGAAGGCGTTCAACAGCAGGACGAAGAGCGAGCCGAGGTAGACGAGGGCCAGCCAGCCGAGGGGGCCCGAGAGGAGGAGGGCCAGGCGGGTACGCGGACGCGTCGCGAGCCAGCGGGCGACGCGTCGGGCAGGGCTGACCGGCCCGACGGTCAGCGAGGCCCCCCGGGGAGTTGCGCCCCGGGGAGCCTCGCCGTCCACGTTCAGTTCAGGCGGCGACGGTCAGTTGCCGCGCAGCGTCGTCCAGGCAGCGACCCAGTCGTCCTGGGTCTTGCAGGTCGTCGCTGCATCGCTGTCGGCGCAGTCCG
>JBEGQU010000052.1:0-6502 GCA_041180765.1 Chloroflexota bacterium | reverse complement strand
CGGTCGGTGCGACCTACGCCGGTCGTCAGGCCGGCTCGTTCGGCGTCGGCGCCTTCTCGCTCTACGCCACCAAGAACATCACCAGCGGCGAGGGGGGGATGATCACCACGGACGACGATGCGCTCGCCGACTGGCTGCGCACCTTCCGCAGCCAGGGGATGAAAGTGCGCTACCTGCACGAGATGCTCGGCACGAACTACCGCATGACCGACATCGCCGCGGCGATCGGCACGGTCCAGCTCGGCAAGCTCGCCGCGCTGACGGCGGCGCGCGTCGCCGCCGCCGCGCGCTACGACGCGCTGCTCTCCGGCGCGCCGGTCGTGCGCCAGGCGGTCCCCGCCGGCCGGACGCACGTCTACCACCAGTACACCGTGCACGTCGGCCCCGCGCGCGACGAGGTGGTGAAGGATCTCGCCGCCGACGGGATCGGCACCGGCATCTACTACCCGATCCCCGTGAGCCAGCAGCCGTACATCAAGGAGCGCGGCCTCGACGTCGCCCTCCCCGTCACCGACGCGCTGGCGAAGGGCTGCCTCTCGCTGCCGATGTTCGCCGCGATCACGCCGGCCGAGCAGGAGGAGGTCGCCGCCTCGCTCCGCCGCTCGTTGGAGCGCCACGGCGGGAGCACGTGGCCGCGGTGAGGGTCGGGCTCGTCGGCCTCGGCGTGATGGGGCGCAACCACCTGCGGGTCCTCGGCGACCTCCCCGGCGTCGAGGTCGCGGCGATCAGCGACCCGGTCGACGCGGCCATCGCGGCAGCGCTCGAGGCGGCGCCCGGCGCGGCGGCCTTCTCCGACGCCCACGGGCTGCTCGCCCAGGGCGGACTCGACGCCGCGATCATCGCCGCGCCGACGCGCTTCCATGCCGCGCTCGTCGCCGACGCGATCGACCGCAACCTGCCGATCCTCGTCGAGAAGCCGCTGGCCGCGGACTCCGCCGAGGCACTCGACCTGGTGCGCCGCGCCGAGGCGGCCGGCTCGATCGTCCAGGTCGGACACGTCGAACGCTTCAACCCGGCGGTGACCCGCCTCTTCGAGCGACTCGCCGCGGGCAGCGGAGACGCCCTCTGGGCGATCGAGGCGGTTCGCGAGAGCCCCCTCCCGCCGCGCATCAGCGACGTGGGGGTGGTGCGCGACCTGATGGTGCACGACCTCGACCTCGCCTGTGCCGTCGCCGGCGGTGCACCGCGCTCGGTCAGCGCCGTGGCCGGCTCGCGGATCATCGAGGGTCGCGAAGACTTCGCCGAGGCGCTGCTCACCTTCGACGGTGGCGCTGTCGCGCGGATCCGCGCCTCGTGGCTCGCCCCCGCGAAGCGACGCTCGCTGCTCGTCACGACGAGCGGCGGATCCTACGATGTCAGCCTCCTGGAGCGGACCATCTCGTTCACCAGCGCCGACCCCGACTCGAGCACGATCATCGACGGCTTCGCGCCGGTGCAGCCCGGCCGCACCTCGAACGTCCCCGCCGAGCGACAGGAGCCGCTCGCCCTGGAGCTCGCCTCCTTCCTCGCCGCCGCGCGCGGCGAGCACCGGCCGGCGGTCGGGATCCGCGACGGGGCCCGCGCTGTGGTGCTCGCCGACGCCGTCCTGGAATCGGCCCGCCTCGGCGGCGCCCCCGTGCAGCCGAACCTCGGCGGGTTCGGCGCGGTGTAGCATCGTCCCCGCACGCAGTGCGAGGAGGTAGCCCATGAGCGAGAAGCGCCACGATCCGCTGGGCGGCGCCGTCTCGATGCTCGGTGGCTCGTTCTCCGCCGAACCCCACCCCTGCCGCCATGCTGCGCCCACCACCGCGCGGCCGTGGGTCGGCGCCCCCGGCACGGTCGGGACGATCGCCGTCATCGGCTCCGGCAAGATCGGCCTGCCGCTCGGCCTGCAGTTCGCCTCGCACGGCTGGCGCGTGCACGCGGTCGACATCAATCCCGCGCTCGTCGAGGCGATCAACTCCGGCGCCGCCCCCTGGGGCGGGGAGCCGGGGCTCGCCGAGGCGCTCGCGGAGCACGTCGGCTCCGGGCGCTTGCGCGCCACGACCGACGGCCCCGCCGCGGTGCGCGACGCCGACGTCGCCCTCGTCGTGGTGCCGGTCCTGGTGCGCGAAGACGGCAGCATCGCCGACCGGGCGCTCGTCGGCGCCACCGAGACGCTCATCGCGGGCGCCCACGACGACCTGCTCGTCATCCTCGAGACGACGGTCCCCATCGGCACCACGCGCGACCTGGTCGCGAAGGTCGCGAAGGCGAGCAGCGCGCGCCTCTACGGCTGCTTCTCGCCGGAGCGCGTCCTCACCGGCCAGACGTTCCGCAACCTCGCCGCCTATCCGAAGCTCGTCGGCGGCACCGACGCGGCGAGCCTCGAGCGGGCGGCCGCCTTCTACGAGAGCGTGCTCGATGCGCCGATCGCGCGCATGGCGACGCTCGAGGCGGCGGAGATGGCGAAGCTCGCCGAGACGACGTACCGCGACGTCAACATCGCGCTGGCCAACGAGTTCGCGCGCGTCGCCGACCGACACGGGATCGACCTCTCGGAGGTGATCCGCGCCGCGAACTCGCAGCCCTATTCACACATCCACGAGCCGGGGATCGGCGTCGGCGGCCACTGCATCCCCGTCTACCCGCGCATGATCCTCGCAACCGACGGCGATCTGGACGTGATCAAGGCGGCGCGCGGCGTGAACGACGCGCAGGTGGAACACGCCGCCAACGCGCTCGAGATCGGCCTTGGAACCCTCAGCGGCGCGAAGGTCGCCGTGCTCGGCCTCACCTACCGCGAGGGGGTGCGCGAACTCGCCCACGCGCGGGGTCCGTTGATGGCGGCCGCGCTGCAGGCGCGCGGCGCGACGGTGGTCGGGCACGATCCGCTCCTCTCGGCCGACGACGTGCGCGGCCTCGGCATGGAGGCGTGGGACGGCAAGTCGCCGCTTCCGGGGGTGCGCGCGGTGGTCGTCGCCACCGCAGACGCCGCCTACCGCACCGCCGACTTCGCCACCCTCTTCCCCGACGCGCGCCTCTTCGTCGACGGGCGGAACGCCTGTGCGGGCGCGACGCTCCCGCAGGGGGCGCGACGCCTCGGCTTCGGCAGGCCGGGCGGCGTCGCCGCAGGTCGCCGACCGTGAGCGAGGCGGCACGCGGCGCGGCGATCGACCCGAGCGCGTTCGTCGACCCGACGGCGATCGTCGAGCCGGGGGCATCGATCGGCCCCCGCAGCAAGGTCTGGGGCGGCGCGGTGGTGCGCCGCGACGCGAGGGTCGGTGCCGACTGCGTCATCGGGCGCGGTGCCTTCATCGACGCCGGGGTGATCCTCGGCGATCGCTGCAAGGTACAGAACCTCGCGCTGATCTACCACGGGGTGCGCATCGGCGACGGCGTCTTCGTGGGGCCGAACGCGATCCTCACGAACGACCGCTTTCCGCGCGCGCAGGCTCCCGACGGTGGGCTCGCCGCGGCGAGCGACTGGACGGTCAGCCCGATCGTCGTCGGCGACGGCGCCTCGATCGGCGCCGGGGCGGTGATCGTGGCCGGCATCGAGCTCGGTGCCTACTGCATGGTGGGCGCCGGCGGCGTCGCCTCGCGCAACGTGCCCCCGCGCGCCCTCGTCGTCGGGAGCCCCGCGAAGCGCATCGGCTGGGTCTGCGACTGCGGGGGGCGCCTCCCCGCCACCGCGCCGTACGCCTGCGGCGCCTGCGACCGGGGATACGCAGACGACCCAGGCACGGGCGGCCTCGCCCGCGCTTAGCCGTTCATCGGCCGCGAAGGCGGCTCCGCTACCATCAGCCCGATGGATACCGCCCTGCAGGAGCTCTTCTCGCCCCTCGGCCTCGGCTTCGTCGCCTTCATCGTCGTCGCCCTGGCGGCCGACTTCGGGCTCCTTGCGCGCAACGGCACCCACGAGGTGCCGTTCAAGGAGGCGGCGATCTGGTCGGCCGTCTGGATCGCCCTCGCGATCCTCTTCGGGATCCTCTTCCAGATCGTCGAGCAGGATCCGGTCAAGACCACCGAGTACTTCATCGGCTACCTGGTCGAGAAGTCGCTCTCCGTCGACAACATCTTCGTGTTCACGATCATCTTCGCCTCGCTGAAGACCCCGAAGCGCCTGCAGCAGAAGGCGCTGATGTGGGGGATCATGATCTCGCTCGTGCTGCGCCTGGTGATGATCATCCTCGGCACCGCGCTGATCAGCCAGTTCGAGGGGGTCCTGCTCGTCTTCGGCGCCTTCCTCGTCTTCACCGGCATCCAGATGCTCAGGAGCGGCGGCCACGCGGGTGAGGGAGAGCCCGGGGTCGTGCGACTGGCCCGTCGCTTCATCCACGTCTCCGACGACTACCAGGAGGAGGCGTTCCGCGTTCGCCGCGGCAACAAGATGGTCTACACGCCGATCTTCCTCACGATCGCCGTCATCGGCCTCGTCGACCTCGTCTTCGCCGTCGACAGCATCCCCGCGATCTTCGGCATCACGCTCGATCCGTTCATCGTCTTCACCTCGAACGCCTTCGCGATCCTCGGGCTGCGCAACCTCTACTTCCTCCTTGCCAACGCGAAGGAGCGCTTCCACTACCTGGGAACCGGCCTCGCCTTCGTGCTGATGTTCATCGGCGTGAAGATGTCCGTTGTGGTCATCGACCACAGCATCAAGGTGCCGCCGCTCGTCAGCCTCGGCGTGGTCATGGGGATCCTCGTCGTCTCGATCGTCGCATCGCTGCTTCGACCCCAGGAGCCCGCCAAGAAGCGCCGCTGAACGCGCCGACGCCGCCGGCAAGGAGGCACCGGCGGCGTCGCGCGAGAACCCGGAGCGTCGTTACCTCACGATGACGACCGACTTCGGCTTGGCCGTGTCGCCGCGGAAGAGATCGATCTCCACCGAGGCGCCGACGGCGATGTCTGCGAGGCTCGCGGCGCTCACCGTCCGCACCGTCGTCGCCGAGCCGATCGTGGCGCTCGTGCTCCCGCCGATCGGCCCCGCGCCGCCGCGCCCCACCGGGGTGACCGCGATGGTCGAGCCGCTCACCGAATCCACGGTGACCGGAATGCCGAGGTGCAGGTGCTCGCCCGCCGGGAGCGCCGTCGCCGAGACGGCGATCGAGGCGAGCTCGCCGAACGCGCCGCTCCCCGCGTCGGACGCCGGGGTGATCCAGGCGCTGGAACCGGCGACGACGTCGGCGGCGCTCCCCGCCTGCGAAACGTAGACCGATACCCCGCTCAGGTCGAGGGTGACGGTCGTGCCGTCGGCCCTGGTCACCGTGACCTGGCTGCCGGAGACGCTCGCCACGGTCCCCGAGGCCTCGCCGCCCTGGGGCGCGCCCGCCGGCCCGCCGCGCATCCCGGCATCGCCGTCGCGATCGTCGCCGTGGGGGGCCGCCGGCCCGCCGCGCATCTCGAAGCCGCCGCGGCCGTCGTGGTGATCGCGACCGTCGTGGCCGCGGGCGCCGCCAATCAGCAGCCCCCCGACGAGTCCGGCGCCCAGGAGGGCGACGGCACCGACGACGAGCGACGAGTTGTCGCGGAGCCGAGCAAAGCGACCGCCGCCGGTGCGACGCGTCGCGGCCTCGGATTCGACCGGTGCCAGTGAAACCTTCTTGGCCATCGGATACCCCTCTCGCTACAGCTGGCCTGCCGTCTGGCTGGCCTCCAGATCACCTTCCGCCACCCGCCTGTGGGGGGCATTTGCCGCAGATGAGAAGGTGCCAAACTACACCGATGCCCCGAACCGCCGCGCTCCGCGCCCGAACCTCGCACGAACGCGCCGTCGCGCTGCTCTCCGCGCTGTTGCTGGTGTCGGGGCTCGCAGCGCGACCGATCGCGACCCGCGCGGCCGAGATCCCGGTCCAACAGGGCTGCGCAGAGCTGAATCGCGCCAGGGTGGTCGCCAACCGCTGGAGCCTCTTCGCGATCAAGGGGGCGGAAGAGACCCTCAACGGCGGTACCGGCGACTGGCAGGTCGCCCTGCTCGATCCCCACTACCGGCTCGCACCGAGCCACGTGCCGACCGACCTGGTCAGGATCACGGCCGCCGCCGTGCCGTCGAAGCGCGGGGCCTACCTGCTGAAGCGCGAGGCGGCGACGGCGCTGGCGTCGCTGTTCGCCGCGGCCAGGGCCGAGGCGGGGGTCGGCTTCACGATCAACTCGGCCTACCGCTCCTTCCGCGCGCAGGTGACGCTCTACGCGACGACGATCGCAGCGAAGGGGGCGGCCTACGCCCGTCGCTATACGGCGATCCCCGGGCACTCGGAGCACCAGCTGGGGACGGCGGTCGACCTGCGCCAGGGGAACCGTGCCCTCGGTCCGACCGGTCGCGGCTGGCTCGGGGCGAACGCCTATCGCTTCGGCTTCGTGCGCTCCTACACCGCCGCAGTCGGGCTCACCTGCTACGCAAGCGAGCCGTGGCACTGGCGCTACGTCGGCCCGGACCTCGCGTACGAGATCGCCTGCAGCGGGCAGGTGCCGCGCATCTTCCTCTGGAACCGCCAGCACGGCGGCGAGCGCCTGATCGGCCCAGGCTGCGGCGGGCTCACGC
>JBEGQU010000051.1:0-5158 GCA_041180765.1 Chloroflexota bacterium | reverse complement strand
CCCTCGCCGGCGGCGCGCTCGACCACCTCGACGAGGCGCCAGCGCTTGCGTGCCGAGATCGGGCGCGACTCCTCGACGGTGACGAGGTCGCCGACCTTGGCGGCATTCGCCTCGTCGTGCGCCATGAACTTCGCCGTGCGGCGGATCACGCGCTTGTAGACCGGATGGCGCTGGAGGCGCTCGACCGAGATCACGATCGTCTTGTCGCCGGCCTCGCTGAGCACGCGACCGGTCTGGGTCTTGCGCTTGCCGAGCTTCTCGTGGCTCATGTCGTCCTCCCCTAGGCCTTCTGGCTCGCCTGGCGCTCGGCCAGGACCATCAGCAGGCGCGCGATGGTCTTGCGGGTCTTGTCGATCGTGCTGGTGTCCTTGAGCTGGCGCGTCGAGAGCTCGAAGCGCGCCTGCCAGAGGTCGCGCTTCGCGTCGGCGATCGCCTTCACGAGCTCGGCGTCGGTCAGGTTGCGAACGGCGGCGATGTCCATCATGCCTCCTCCTTCGCCGGCTTGACCGGCTTCACGAGCTCGGGCTCCTTGGCAGCGCCCGCGACGGGGGCAGGGGCGGCATCGTCGAGCGGTGCGCCCGAAGCGACCTTCTCGAGGAACTTCTTGCCGAAGATCACGGCGCCGAGCGAGGCATCCCGCTCCAGGATCGTCGTGCGCACGGGGAGCTTCATCGCCGCGAGGCGGAAGGCCTCCTTGGCCTCCTCGCGGGTGACGCCGGCGACCTCGAACAGGATGCGCCCGGGCTTCACCACGGCAACCCACTGGTCGGGGGCACCCTTCCCCGAGCCCATGCGGGTCTCGGCGGGCTTCTTGGTGATCGGCTTGTCGGGGAAGACACGGATCCAGACCTTGCCGCCGCGCTTGATCGAGCGCGTCATCGCGCGGCGCGCCGCCTCGATCTGGCGTGCCGTGAGCCAATCGCACTCGGTCGTCGCGAGGCCGAACTCACCGAACGCCACGGTGCGACCAGCCTTGGCCGGACCGGACATGCGGCCGCGCTGGACCTTGCGCCACTTGACGCGCTTCGGCATCAACATGTCAGGCCCCTGTCCCGGTGTTCTCGGCGAGCGGCTTCGGCTTCAGGACGTCGGCCGGCGCATCGCCGCGGTAGATCCAGACCTTCACGCCGATCCGGCCGAAGGTGGTCGAGGCGTGGTAGACGGCGAAGTCGATGTCGGCGCGGAGGGTCTGCAACGGCAAGCGACCGTCGCGGTCCCACTCCGTGCGGCTCATCTCGGCACCGCCGAGGCGACCCGAGACCATGACCTTCACGCCCTTGGCGCCGGCCTTCATCGTGCGCTGGATGCCCTGCTTGAGCGCCTTGCGGAAGGCGATGCGCCGCTGCAGCTGGCCGCCGATCGCCGCGGCGACGAGATAGGCGTCGAGGTCGGGCTGGCGGATCTCCTTGATCTCGAGCTTGACCTTGCCGGCGCTGATCTCGCCGATCTCCTTGCGCAGGACCTCGACGTTCTGCCCGCCCTTGCCGATGACGACGCCCGGCTTGGCCGAGTGGACGGTGACGGTGACGTAGCCGAGGCCGCGCTCGATCTCGACCTTCGAGATGCTGGCGGCGGCCAGCTTCTCCTCGACGAGCTTGCGGATGCGCAGGTCCTCCTGGAGCAGCTTGGTGTAATCGCGATCGGCGTACCACTGCGCCGTCCAGGTCTTCGTCACGCCGAGGCGGAAGCCCGTGGGGTGGACCTTCTGACCCATGGTTACGCCTCCTTCGGGCTGACGACGACGGTGATGTGCGTCATCGGCTTGTGGATCGCGAACGCGCGGCCCTGGGCTCGGGGGCGGAAGCGCTTGAGGGTCGGACCCTCGTCGGCGCTCGCATCGACGACCCAGAGGCTGGCTGCGGGGATGCCGTGGTTGTTCTCGGCATTCGCCGTCGCGCTCTTGAGCACCGCGGCGACATCGCGCGCCGAGGCGTGCGGCAGGAAGCGGAGGATCGAGGCGGCATCGGCAACGGGCTTCCCCTTGATGGCGCGCACCACGAGCTGGGCGCGACGGGTCGACCCGCGCAGGTACTTCGCCGTGGCCTTCACGCGGACGCTCATCCGGCCACCGCCGTCGTGCGGTCCACGCGCGAGTGCCCCTTGAAGGTGCGCGTCGGGGCGAATTCGCCGAGGCGGTGCCCGACCATGTTCTCGGTGATGAAGACCGGCACGTGCTTCCGGCCGTTGTAGACGGCGACGGTATGGCCGATGAAGTCGGGGTAGATCACCGAGGCGCGCGACCAGGTCTTCACCACGCGCTTCTCGTTGGTGTTGTTCATCGTGCGGATGCGGCCGAGCAGCCGCTCCTCGACGAACGGTGCCTTCTTCGAAGAACGAGACATCTGCCTACCCCCTTCCGATCAACGTGCGTGTCGCGAGCGGACGATCAGCCGCTGCGTCTTCTTGTTGCGGCGGGTGCGCAGGCCCATGGCCGGCTTCCCCCACGGCGTCTTCGGCGGCATGCCCGTCGGGGCCTTCCCCTCGCCACCACCGTGCGGGTGGTCGACGGGGTTCATCGCCGAGCCGCGGACCTCGGGGCGCTTCCCCATGCGGCGCGCGCGGCCGGCCTTGCCGATCGCCATGTTCTCATGGTCCAGGTTCGAGACCTGGCCGACGGTCGCCATGCAGAGGAGCGGCACGAGCCGCATCTCGCCCGAGGGCATGCGGATCGTGGCAAACTCCCCCTCCTTGGCGACGAGCTGGGCGGCCGCGCCCGCAGAGCGGACGAGTTGGCCGCCCTTGCCGGGGACGAGCTCGATGTTGTGGATCGTCGTGCCGAGCGGCATGCGCGCCAGCGGCAGGGCGTTCCCGAGGCGCGCCTCGGCCGAGGGGCCCGACTCGATCCGGTCGCCCACGTTGAGGCCGTTCGGCAACAGCATGTAGCGCTTCTCGCCGTCGGCGTAGTTGAGCAGGCCGATGCGGGCGGAGCGATTCGGGTCGTACTCCACGGTGGCGACGCGCGCCGGGATGCCGAACTTGTCGCGACGGAAGTCGATCTTGCGGTAGAGGCGCTTCTGCTCGCCGCCGCGGTGGCGGACGGTGATCTTCCCCTGGTTGTTGCGCCCGGAACCGCGGACGAGCTTCTCCGTCAGCGGCTTGTGCGGCTCGCTGGCCGTGATGTCGGAGTTGATCGCCATCGTCATCCCGCGGACGCCGGCGCTCGTGGGCTTCATGCGACGCAGCGGCATCTCAGACCCCCTCGAAGAACTGGATCTTCTCGCCGGCGGCGAGGGTGATCACGGCCTTGCGCCATGGAGTCGTCTTGCCCGGCATGCGGCTCCGCGCGAGGGTGCCGCGCGTCTCCTTCGCCTTGGTCGTCAAGACGTTCACGTCGGCGACCTTGACGCCGAAGAGGGAGGCGACCGCCGAGGCGATCTCGATCTTCGAGGCCTCCGGATGCACCTCGAAGGTGTACTTCCCCAGCTGCGACTGCAGGATCGACTTCTCGGAGATCACGGGGCGGACGACCGTCTCGTGTGGGGTGCGGTTCATCCGTACACCTCCTGGATGGTCGCCAGGGCCGCCTGCTCCACGATGATCGTGTCGGCGTTCACCAGGTCGACGACGTTGAGCGAGTCGGCACGGAGCGCCGAGACATTCGGGATGTTGGCAACCGACTTCACGAGCGCGCTGTCGACCACCGGCGCCACCACCAGGACGCGGCGGCCGGCCTTGAGGGCCGTGCACATGCCAGCGATCGCCTTGGTCTTCGGCACCTCGATGCCGATGGCGTCGACCACCTTCAGCGTCTCGACCTTGGCGCTCAGGGCGCCGAGGAGTGCGGCGCGGCGCATGCGCTTCGGGAAGGGAATCTCGTGGGAGCGCACCTGGGGACCGAAGACGACCCCGCCGCCCTTCCACTGCGGCGAGCGGGTGGAACCCTGGCGCGCACGACCGGTCCCCTTCTGGCGCCACGGCTTGCGTCCGCCGCCGGCGACGGCGCCGCGCTTCTTCGAGGCGTGTGTCCCCGTGCGGCGGCCGGCGAGCTGCGAGATCACGGCCTGGTGGATCAGCGACTCGTTCACCGGGCTGCTGAACGCGGGGGGCAGCTCAACCGAGCCCACCTTCGCCCCTGCCTTCGAGAAGACGTCGACGGTCGCCATCAGATCTGCACCGACTTGCTGACGGTCACGAGGGCGTTCTTGGCGCCCGGCACCGAGCCCTTCACGAGGAGGATGTTCAGGCTGCCGTCGGCGCGGACGATCTGCATCTTCTGGACGGTCGTGCGGTCGACCCCCATGTGGCCCGCCATGCGGGTGCCGCGGTAGACGCGACCGGGGGTCGTGCCGGCGCCGATGGAACCAGGCTCGCGATGGTGGTCGGCGCCGTGCGTCTCCGGCCCGCGGCCGAAGCTGTGGCGCTTGACGGTCCCCGCAAAGCCCTTCCCCTTCGAGATGCCCACGACGTCGACTAGGTCGCCCTCGTTGAAGAGGCTCACATCGAGGGTCTGCCCGAGGGCCATGCCGTCGACGGATTCGACGCGGAACTCGCGGACCACGCTGCAGGCGGGGAGCTCCCCCTTGAACTGGCCCTGGTCGGGCTTGTTCAGGCGGCGCTTCCCGGCCTCGATCCCGAGCTGCACGGCGGTATAGCCGTCGCGATCCGGGGTGCGGAGCTTGGTGATCGTGTTCGGCTCGACGGCCAGCACGGTCACTGGCACCGAGGTGCCGTCCGCTGCGAAGATCTGGGTCATCCCGACCTTCCGGCCGAGGAGTCCGAGCGTCATCTCTCCTCCGCCTACATCTTGATTTCGATATCGACGCCCGCGGCCAGGGTGAGGCGCATCAGCGCATCGACCGTCTTCGGGGTCGGGTCGATGATGTCGACCAACCGCTTGTGGGTCCGGATCTCGAACTGCTCGCGGGCATCCTTGTCGATGAACGGCGAGCGCAGCACGGTGAACTTCTCGATGCGCGTCGGCAGCGGCACGGGGCCCACCACATCGGCCCCAGTGCGCTGAGCCGTCTCGACGATCGTCTGGGCAGACTGATCGATGAGCCGGTGGTCGTACGCCTTGAGCCGGATGCGGATGCGCTGCTTCGCCATCGTGCTACTCGACGATCTTCGTGATGGAGCCGGCGCCGACGGTGCGGCCGCCCTCGCGGATCGCGAAGCGCTGCCCGACCTCGATGGCGATCGGCGTGATGAGCTCGACGTT
>JBEGQU010000050.1:0-3895 GCA_041180765.1 Chloroflexota bacterium | reverse complement strand
CTTCGGGGGGAGGTGGATCCCCGCGAGCATGCAGCGCACCGAGCCCCCCGACATCTCGACGGTGGGGATGGCGATCGGCAGGAGGGCGGCGGAGTGCTCGATCGCGGCGACCTGGTCGGGGCGCAGGGCCGCGGCGGCCCGGGTGGAGAGGGCGAGCACCCGCCCGCGGCCGCCGGTCAGCTCGAGGGCGTTCCCGGCGAACTCGGCGACCTGCCGCCGGTCGAGCGCGATCAGCTCGCGCCCCGTCTCGGTGAGGCGCGCCGCCACCCGCGCCCGCTCGGCGGGGTCGGGGATGCAGTCGAGCCCGGCGAGCACGAAGTCGGTGGCGATCGTGAGCACGACGTTGGTGTGGTAGATCGGCTGCCCCGCCGCGTCGACGGTGTCGAAGACCTCGGCGGTGTAGCCCATGGCGTCGCACCACTGGTCGAGCGCCGCCTCGTGGGCGCGCCCGGAGCGGGCCATGTAGGCGATCCGGTTCACGTGGTCGAGCACGAGCGCCCCCGTCCCCTCCAGGTAGCGCCCGTCGGCCTCGAGGGGCGAGAGGTCGAGCACCTGCTGCACCTCCCAGCGCGTCCGCAGGGCGTCGACGACGTCGCTCCGGCGCTCGCGGCGGCGGCTCGGGTGGGCCATGGGGTAGAGCACGACGCGCCCGTCCTCGTGGGTCGAGATCCAGTTGTTGGGGAAGACCGAGTCGGGGAGGTCGCTCCCGGGGTGGTCCTCGACGAGCAGCACCTCGACCCCCGCGCCGCGGAGGGCGTTGGCAACGACCGCCGTCTCGACCGCTGCCGCGGCGGCGAGGCGCCGCCGCTCGCCGGGGTCGGTGCTCGGCGCCGCCTGGAACGCGTTGTCGGCCGCCGTCTCGGGGTTGGGGTTGAAGCCGAGCGGCTTGACCATCAGCACCGCCGCGGGGGCCTGGCTGGCGGCGTGCATCGTCACGTAAGGGCGCCGCGCGGCGACGGCGGCCCGCGCCAGCACGGTGCGGCGGGTCCGGGCGAGCAGGAACACGCCGGCGCTCACCCCGGCCACCCGCACGAGCACGTCGTGCACGTCGATCCGGAAGGCGGGGATCAGCCCGTTGGTGTTGGCGATCGCCTGGTTCACCTCGATCCCGAACCCGGCGAAGACCACGGCGACCAGCCAGGCGTTGCGCAGCCGCCGGGGGAAGGCGAGCGCCGCCATCAGCCCGTTCGCCGCGCCGAGGGCGAGCTGGTCGGGGAGCCAGCTCGTGCCGAGGAGCGCCGGGTCGAACTGCAGCAGCGGCACCACCCGCACCGCATCGCTGCCGATCGGCGCGAAGGCATACGCGGCGTTCGTGGCCAGGAGCGCGATCGCCTGCGCGAGGAAGTAGGCGATCACCGCCACCAGCTCGAACCAGCTGGCGCTGCGCAGCCGGGCGAAGCGCGGCAGCACCGCGACGGCGAGCAGCAGCGCGCCGACCACGAGGAGGAGCGACCAGAGCGGCACCCTCAGGAGGGAGGCAATTTCCATGGAGAGAGCATCCTAGCGGAGCCTGGATCTCCGTCGCCTTAGCGGCAGTGCCAGCCAACTGGCACAAAGCATGAAGTACGCTCACGACGCTGCTTGCTGGGCACATCGGGTGCTGCACATCCCGAGACCGGCACGGTGGCAGGGGGGGCAGATAGCGATGGAGCACGAGGGTGAGAGCCGGTCACTGCCGCACTGGGCGCTGACACGCCTTTGGGTCGAGGTGCTAAACGGCGTCGCGCCCGGCGACTCGGCGGTGCTCAAGGAGTATCCGTGGGCGGTCGGCACATGGGAACGGGTGGCTGCACAGATCGCGGCGACGCCCCCCAACGTCGTGATCGACATCCCCGCCGACATCGACGATGCCTCCATCTCGCTGCAGAGCATCTATCCGACAACGGCCGAAGAGGAGGCGACGCGGCGTGACGACGAGTGACGCCCTTCCAGCCGAGCCACTCCCGCCGCCGGACTTTCTCTGGCGGCAGATCAGCGTGGCACAAGCGCGGAAGCTCGCGGATCCCGGGGACTCGCCCGTTTGGCTCCTCGCCGCCTCGACGAGCCGACCCCAAGATCGTCTCTTTCTGCTCGTGCCCGTATCAATCTCGGCGCAGCATTGGCTCTCCAAGGATGCCGCATGGCGGCGCGCATTCGCCGACCGATGGGGTGCCGAGCCGCTTGAAGTCTTGAAGACATTGCGTGGCGAACTCATCGCCTGGCGGGAACACGCAAATATGCTCTGGCTGGTGGTCACAGCCGAAGGGTTCAGCATCGAGCCGATTCAGCCACGGCCCCGCCGTAATAGCAGTGGGAGCTCCGGCCATGATCAAGGGTGAGGGCTTTGACAGCGTCGTTGGCGCACGGCTCGTGGAGCCGGACGACGCTGAGTATCTTGCGGTATCGGCGGCGCATGCCCTGCACGCACGCCAACGTTTCCTCCATGCTGCGCCGCAGCCGCACCACATCGTGGCCGCGGCGGCCGAGCGCGCCGTGCGCACGGTCCTCGAGCGGCTTGCGGGAGGATCGGCTCCCCGCATCCTACGCGCTGACGTCATCTACCGCGGGCGGCGAGCTCCGGAACCGTTCTTCCTCGAGCTCGACGCGGTCGTCCCGGTCCCGTCCGGCTTGGCGGTGGTGGAGATCAAGACGGGCCGTGAGCGACTGATCCTGGAGGCGTTCCGGCAACTGGAGCGGGTCGAGCGCCTGGCCCGTGGCGACCTTGGAACGCTGCGGCTGGTTGCCTGCCTCACGCTCCCGGTCGAGAATCTTGTCCGACGATCCGACGTCGGGTGGCCGCGAGTGCGCCTCGGGGGCATCGTGGCCCCCTCGCTGGGGCCGCGCAGCTCACTCTTCGTCGCGGTGGACGACTTGGTCGCGCAGTTCCAGCCGCACGAGCGTGCCGCGCTCGGCAGCGTGCGCGAAGAGCATGAACTTCGCCGGAAGGCAGTGGAGCTGCGGGAATCCGGCGATGCTGCGGGAGCCGCCGCGCTCCTCGACTCGCTGCGCGCGCCGCGAACTCCGGAAGGGGTCTTGGTCGCCGACGACGACGGGATCCGGGTTGAGGGCGGCGATCCCGCGCGGTGGGTGCAACGCTCACTTCGCAGGGGCGACGAATCGAGCCCTTCCCCGTCGAGCGAGCCGCGGGCGCAGCGGAAGTGAGCGTGGAGCGCCGCGCTGCCAGGCTGCTTTGAGCGTGCCGTACACCTGGCACAGAACATGAGCTAAGGTCATGGCGTCGCCTCGGTGGCGGCGCGCATCGAGAGCATCGGAGAGGCTCAGCTCGACGAAGGTGCGGCAACCAACGGACCCCAACCCGGGGGCCGGAACGGTGCCAAGGCTGAAACGCGATGCGGACGGGTCTGCGATCAGGCCGCGGCGCACTGCTGCGCGCCCAATCGCACGCTCTGCTGTCGGCGCACGCCGGCCGTACGAGGAGAGCAGAAGATGCACGAGCACGACGCAACCGGCGCCACGCGCGGCGCGCAGGCGCACACTCGGGACACGGGAACACAGCGGGGGGAGGCGGGTTCGGCAACGCAGAGCGCCGCAGCCCCGCCGAGCGATCGCCCCGCCGGCGGGGCGCCTGCCGGTGTGAACAGCGGCGGAGAGGGTGCCCCCCGGCACCTCTGGGTCCTCACCCGGCACGACGTCGACTACGTGCTCCACTACACCCACTGGATCCCGATCGGCAGGGGCTACACGAGGAGCATGCTCGCGAGGCACTATCCCGGCTGGACGCTGGGGACACTGGTCGGGCTGTTCGACCGGGCGGGGATCCGCATCCTGCCCGCCGATCTCCAGGGTGCGCGCGGCGCACAGCACGGCGGGCGATGCCATTGGCAGGTCGTTTCGATCTCGTTCTCCAGCCCCGTCGACGTCGAGGTGGAGTGGGATCGATCGCTGCCATTTGACA
>JBEGQU010000049.1:0-20208 GCA_041180765.1 Chloroflexota bacterium | reverse complement strand
CGAGATCGTCATCGTCGACGAGTTCACCGGGCGGAAGATGCCCGGTCGCCGCTGGTCCGAGGGCCTCCACCAGGCGATCGAGGCGAAGGAGGGCCTGCGCGTCCAGCGCGAGTCGGTCACCCTCGCGACGATCACCTTCCAGAACTACTTCCGCCTCTACGAGAAGCTCGCGGGCATGACCGGCACGGCGATGACCGAGGCGGAGGAGTTCAGCAAGATCTACAGCCTCGAGGTCGTGGCGATCCCGACCCACCGACCGATGATCCGCGTCGACGAACCGGACCTCGTCTACCGCACCGAGCGCGCCAAGGATGCGGCGATCGTGGAGCACATCGTGGAGCGGCGCGCAGCGGGCCAGCCGGTCCTCGTGGGAACGACGTCGGTGGAGCGCTCGGAACACCTCTCGGCGCTCTTGAAGCGCGCAGGTGTCCCGCACAGCGTGCTCAACGCCAAGCAGCACGAGCGCGAGGCCCCGATCGTCGCGCAGGCAGGGCGGCCGGGCGCCGTCACCATCGCGACGAACATGGCCGGCCGCGGTACCGACATCCTGCTCGGCGGCAACCCTGCGGGCATCGCCGCCGAGGCGCTCCGGCTGAGGGGGCTCAACCCGGCGGAGGTGGAGGGCGAGGTGCTGGCGACGGCGCTCGCCGAGGCGGAGCGCGCCTGCGCCGCCGACCGCGAAGTCGTCTTGGCGGCCGGCGGCCTGCGCATCATCGGCACCGAGCGCCACGAGTCACGCCGCATCGACAACCAGCTGCGCGGACGCGCGGGTCGCCAGGGCGACCCCGGCTCGTCGCGCTTCTACCTGTCGCTGGAGGACGACCTGATGCGCCGCTTCGCCGGCGAGCGCGTGATCGGACTCATGGACCGCCTCGGCTTCGACGAGTCCCAGGCGCTCGAGTCGTCGATGGTCAGCCGCACCATCGAATCGGCGCAAACGCGCGTCGAAGGCTACAACTTCGACATCCGCAAGCGCGTCGTCGAGTTCGATGATGTGATCAACAAGCAGCGCGCGACGGTATACAGCGAGCGCGATCGCGTGCTCCACGGCGAGGACCTGCGCGCGACCGTCGAGGACGCGCTGCACGCCGAGATGCGGGCCATCGTCGCCGCACACTGCCCGGTCGGGCGCATCGCAGATCGAAACCTCGATGCGCTGCGCACGGAGCTGCGCCGGAGCGGCGTCGAGCCGCCCAGCCACCTCGAGGCCATCATCGACGACGATGACCTGATCGGAGCCGTGCTCGGGGCCGCCGACGCCGCGCTCGCCGCGAAGGAGGCGGAGTTCGGCACGGAGGTGTGGAGCCGGGTGCTCAAGGCGGTCATCTTGCGCAGCATCGACCAGCTCTGGGTCGAGCACCTCACGGAGGTCGACGACCTGCGCCGGGGGATCGGGTTGCGGGGCTACGCCCAGGTCGATCCGCTGAATGCGTTCAAGATCGAGGCCTTCAAGCTCTACGACGAGTTCCAGGCGCTCATCCGCGTGAGCATCGGCCGGGCGATCCTGCGCGTCAGCGTCGTGCAGGAGCAGGCTCCGGCGGCACGCGTCACGGCCGCGCCCGCCCCCGGGCCGACGCGCTCACCCGCCGCGGCGCCCGCGGCGACGCCGAAGGCGCCGGGCAAGGCCGGCCGCAACGATGCCTGTCCGTGCGGCTCGGGGAAGAAGTACAAGCGGTGCCACGGTGCCTGAGCGCCGGCACGCCCCTGCTACGATCGCGGACGTGAAGAGCCTGTCCCCCGTCGCCGCTCCGATGCGGTCGAGCGAGTCCCCCCGGTGAGCCTCGACGCCGCCGGGCTGCGCGACCTGCTCGATCGGATCGAGGCGACCTCGGGGCGCCTTTGACCCGGTAGCGAAGGCGGCGCGACTCGAGCAGATCGAGGCGGCGATGCTCGCCCCGGGCTTCTGGGACGACCAGCGCGCCGCACGGAAGGCCGCCCGCGAGGCCGAAGGGCTCCGTGCCGAGCTCGATCTCTGGCGCGGCCTCACCTCGGCCGCACGCGACCTCGGCGAGCTCTTCGAGCTCGCCGAGGGGGAGGGTGACGCAGCCCTGCTCGCGGAGGTCGAGGCGCGGACCGGCGAGCTGGAGCGCGAGTTCCAGGCAGCCAGGACGAGCCTGCTCTTCGCGGGCGATTACGCCGATGCCGACGCGATCGTGACGATCCAGGCGGGCGCCGGCGGCACCGAGGCCTGCGACTGGACCGCCATCCTGTTGCGCGCCTACACGCGCTGGGCGGAGCGGCACGGCTTCAAGAGCGAGATCGTCGACTTCACCGAGGGGGATGGGGCGGGATACCGCAGCGTCGTCCTCGAGATCCGCGGGCGCAACGCCTTCGGGTGGCTGCGCGCGGAGCGCGGCGTGCACCGACTCGTGCGCATCTCGCCCTTCGACGGCCAGAAGCGGCGCCAAACGACCTTCGCCATGTTCGAGGTGGTCCCCGAGGTCGAGGACGCCGAGGAGGTCCAGCTCAACTGGGACGAGATCCGCGTCGACACCTTCCGCTCCAGCGGCGCAGGCGGCCAGCACGTGAACAAGACCGAGTCGGCCGTGCGCCTCACCCACCTGCCGACGAATATCGTCGTCTCGAGCCAGACGCAGCGTTCGCAGATGCAGAACCGCGAGACCGCCGAGCGGATGTTGCGCGGCAAGCTCGTCGAGCAGCGCCTCCGCGAGCGCGAGGAGGAGCTGGCGCGTGTCCGGGGCGAGACGGTGAGCGCCGGATGGGGCAACCAGATCCGCAGCTACGTGCTGCACCCGTACCAGATGGTGAAAGACCACCGCACCGGGCACCAGACCTCGGACACGACAGGGGTCCTCGACGGCGACTTCGACCCGTTCATCCTGGCCGAGCTCGAGCGCAAGGCCACCGGCGCCCCGCTCGCCGCCGCCGGGGCAGACGACGAGTAGGATCGCACCATGGTGATCGCGGCATGCTGACCGACGCGGCTGATCCGACACCCGTCGTCGAACTGCGCGGCGTCGGGGTCACCTACCCGAGCGGACACGTCGCCCTCGCGGGAATCGACGTCCGCCTCGGGCGCGGCGAGTTCGCCTTCCTCGTGGGCCCCTCGGGTGCCGGGAAGTCCACCCTCATCGGGCTCCTCGTGCGCGATGTCGTCCCCACGACCGGAACCGTGCGGGTCGCCGGATTCGACGTCGAGACGCTCCGTCCGGGCGCCGTCCACCACCTGCGTCGCCGCGTGGGTGTCGTCTTCCAGGACTTCCGCCTCCTCCAGCGGCGGACCGTGCGCGAGAACACTGCCTTCGCCCTCGAGGTCACCGGGGCGCCGGAGGAGGAGATCGAGGCGGCGGTCGAACGGGCACTCCGCGTCGTCGGGCTCGCACACCTGGCCGACCGCTACCCGAGCGAGCTCTCCGGGGGCGAACAGCAGCGCGCGGCGATCGCGCGCGCCATCGTCGGGAACCCGGAGCTGCTGATCGCCGACGAGCCGACCGGCAACCTGGACCCCCTCATCAGCTGGGAGATCATGGAGCTGCTGGTGCAGATCAACCGCAGCGGGGTCGCCGTACTCGTCGCCACCCACGACTCCGACATCGTCACCACGTTGCGACGGCGCGTGATCGGCCTCGACGGCGGACGGTTGATCCGCGACGAAGAGCGTGCCACCTACCACCGTGTCGGATAGGGGGGCTGCCGTGGCCGACCGTGCGCGCGTTGCACGCCTCGTGCGCCTGAGCCTGCAGGGTGCGCTCAACGGGCTCTCGCGAAATCGCCTGGCGACCGTCGCGGCGACGGTGACGATGACCTTGATGCTCCTCGTGCTCGCCTCGGTGCTGATCATCCGCGCCGGGCTCGACGCGGCACTCTCCTATGCAGACGCCAAGGTGGAGGTGGTCGCATACCTGAAGTCCGGGGCGCAGCCGGAACAGATCGTCGCCGCACGGGGCGAGATCGAGGCGCTCGACGGCGTCTCGGGCGTGACGTACGTGAGCGCCGACGAGGCCCTCGCCGCGTTCCGCAAGCGCCTCATCGAGCGCGGCGAGCCCGATCTCACGGGCGACGTCGGGGCAAATCCGATCCCCGCGAGCTTCGAGGTGGCACTCGTCTCTCCCGAGGAGGCGGGGCGCGTCGCCGACGCACTCGCGACCATCGAGCACGCCGCCGTGATCGGCCGGGTCATCGACGGCCGTGCCCTGGCCGAAAACCTCGCCGCGGTCACCTCGGGCCTGCGCATTGCCAGCGTCGTGCTCCTGCTCGGCTTCTCGCTCGCCGTGCTCGCCGTCGTCGTGAACGCCATCCGCCTGGCGATCTTCGCCCGGAGCGAGGAGATCGCGATCATGCGCCTGGTCGGGGCGAGCCCCACCTGGGTGCGTCTCCCCTTCATCATCGAGGGTGTGGCGATCGGCCTCGCGGGCGCGTTGATCACGCTCTTCATCTTCGGCATCCTGAGTGCCGGCATCGGCGCCGCGATGCTCAACCTCTTCCGCGTCCTCCCGTTGCAGACGTCGTCGATCCTCGTCGGCGAGGTTGCCGTCGCAGTGCTCGCGGCCGGCATCGGCCTCGGCGCGCTCGGCGCGCTACTCTCACTCCGCGGCCGTCTCGACTGAGCGCCGCACTGGGCGCCGAGCCGGGCGCAAGAGCAACGGAGGTCCGATGAGCCGCACGCCGAGCCCGCCCGAGCGCACCCCGCTGATCACGCGCCTCGGCGCCATCCTCCTCGCGATCGCCATCGCCGCCTTCAGCTACCAGGCCGGCCTCCGCGCCGGTGCAGGCGACGGCACCGGTGCTTCGGGATCGGTCGACCTCTCGCGCTTCAACGAGGTACTGGATCTCGTCGTCCAGCGCCACGTCGGCGACGAGACCGAACAACAGCTCGTCGACGGGGCGATCAAGGGGCTCGTCGAGTCGCTGAACGACCCGTACTCCGTCTATCTCACCGCCGACGAGATGCAGTCGATGATCGACGGCCTCTCCGGGAGCTTCGAGGGCATCGGCGCCACGATCGAGACGCTCACGGTCGCGGGCGAGCCGTGCAAGGAGATCTCGGCCGACTGCCAGCTCTCGGTCGTCGCGCCGATCGACGGATCGCCCGCCGAGGCGGCAGGACTCCAGAGCGGCGACCGGATCATCGCCGTAGACGGCGCGAACATGTACGGTGAGACGACCGACGCCGCGATCCTGCGCGTGCGCGGCAAGAAGGGGACGACGGTGGTCCTCTCGGTCGTTCGCGGTGGTGCCGCGTCGATCGACATCTCGATCGTGCGCGATACGATCATCGTCCCGGCGGTCGAGCCGAAGACCCTGACCGCGCCCGGCGGCGCCCAGGTCGGGTACCTGCGCCTCGCAGAGTTCAGCGATGTCGCGGGTGACCAGTTCCACAGCGCGCTGCAGAAGGTGGTCGACGCGGGCACGACGCGCGTGATCATCGACCTGCGCGACAACCCCGGCGGCTACCTGTCGGCTGCGCTGAAGATCGCGAGCGAGTTCATCGCCGACGGAACGGTCTACATCGAGGAAGAGCGGGGCGGGGCGCGCACCACCACCACGGCGACGCCAGGCGGGATCGCGACCGACCCCAAGATCCGGCTCGTGGTGCTGGTCAACAACGGGAGCGCGTCGGCGAGCGAGATCCTGGCAGGGGCTCTGCAGGACCGCGGACGGGCACAGCTCGTCGGCGAGACGACCTACGGCAAGGGCGTCGTGCAGACCTTCATCGACATCACCGGCGGGTACGGGCTGAAGCTGACGATCGCCAAGTGGCTCACCCCGAACGGCCGCTGGATCCACAAGACCGGGCTGGTGCCGGACGTCCCCGTGGCCGCCGACGAGGCCGGGGCGACGCCCGACCCGGTGCTCGCCAAGGCGCTCGAGCTCCTGAAGTAGCCCGCCCTTGCGCCGACGCGGACCGAGGCGTATCGTCGCGACAGTCGGAAGGAGGTGGTGTGCAGTGTCGAACGGCAGTTGTACCACCGCCTCTCGCGAGGTCGGCGAGTAACCGATCCACGAGAGCGGTACGCATCTGAACAGGGCGCCGGCCGAGAGGCCGGCGCCCTGTTCGCTTCCCCCCGATCGCGCGGGCTACCCTAGAACGCGAGCGCCGCGAGAGAGCACCCGAGAGGAGCGCCCGATGGCAAAGGCACCGGTGAAGACGTCGACGGCGCCCGCACGACCCCCCGCCAAGGCGGCAGGCGACGCGGGCGGCCCGGCGCTGAGCGTCAACCGAAAGGCCCGCCACGAGTACGAGATCCTCGACAGCTACGAGGCGGGCCTGGTGCTCACCGGGACGGAGATCAAGTCGATCCGGGCCGGGAAGGCGGACATCAGCGACGCGTATGTCCGCCTCGAGGCCGGCGAGGGCCGCCTCATCGGCATGCACATCGCGGAGTGGCCGGGGGCCGCGCGGCAGAACCACGAGCCGAAGCGTGTCCGCCGCCTCCTGCTGAACAAGGCCGAGATCATCTCGATCGGCAGCAAGGTGAAGGCCAAGGGGCTGACGCTCGTGCCGCTGCGGCTCTACCTCAGCCGCGGGCGCTGCAAGGTGGAGATCGGCCTCGGTCGCGGCAAGAAGGCATTCGACAAGCGTGCCGCGATCGCCGACCGGGAGGGCCGGCGCGAAGCGGAGCGACAGCTCTCCGACTGGAAGCGCGGGGGCTAGGCAGCGCGCCCGGCGCGGCGTATCATTGCCTCCTTGGGGATGCGTGGTTTCGACGGAAATCCGCACCCAGGGAACGCGAGTCGAGGTTGTCACCAGGCCTCGTTAAACCGGTGGCAAAACGAAGTAACTGGCAATCGCCAGCCTGCTCTCGCCCTCGCTGCCTAAGGCAGTAAGGTGAGCGTGGAAGCGGCCCCCGCTCCGCGGGCCGTGGAAGCGTCATTCAGCGGAGCTGCGGTGCCGGCGAGCGATGCGTAGCCGGCAATCAAGCCCGATCTAGGGGCACGCACCTCGGCTGAGGGTCGATCCGGCCCGTGGGAGCGCCTCAGCTCAGATCAAACCGCGGGACACGCTCGTAGTGGTCTCTGGGCAGGCTTTTCGGACGAGGAGTTCGACTCTCCTCCATCTCCACCACAGCCTTTTCGGCCGCGGGTGGCGGCGCTATGCCAGCTCGGCGAGCCGCAGGCGCACCATCGCCCGAAGCAGCGCGGCGTCGACCTTCCAGTCGCTCGGGATGGCGACGGTGCGCTTCAGCACCCGCAGGCCGGCCAGGCGCGGCGCAAGCGCTTCGAGCACGTCGGCGCTGAAGGGGTTGACGAGCAGGTGGTGCTTCGTCGCCGATAGGCCGAAGACGTAGCTCGTTCCCTTGCGCAACATCGGCTGGTTCCAGGCGATGACGAGCTCGAGCCCGGGATACCGCCCCGTGATCGCCGCGAAGATCGCGCGCGCAGTCTTCGCCTGCTCCGCGTCGAGCCCCCGGAAATACGCCGCGGGCGTATCGACGCGCCGACTCGTCTTCGACCCGCGCACGTACATCACCAGGGCGTTGGCGTGTTCGCGCGAGAACCCGTGGTTCTCCTGCAGGTGCGCCATCTGCTCGGGGTAGCGCTTCCCCTCCAGGCGCGCCATCACCTTGAACCAGTGCGCCATCGGTTCGCCGTAGCGCTTCTCGATGGCGGGGAAGCGCGCCTCGCGGCGCGCATCCTTCGGTGGCATCGCGGTTGGCGCGAGCGGGCTACGCCGGCAGCACGATGACGCAGCGCTCCGGCTCTTCGCCGGCCGACTCCGTCGCGATACCCTCGACGCCCTGCAGCTCGACGTGGATCCAGCGGCGCTCGAGCGCCGTCATCGGCTCGAGCTTCACCGCCTTGCCCGTCTCGCCGACGCGCGCGGCCGCCTTGCGCGCGAGGGCGCGCAGCTGCGCCTCTCGGCGCCCGCGGTACTCCTCGACGTCGACGGTGACGCGGGCCCACTCGCCCATCTTGCGGCTGAGCATGAGGTTCACCAGGTGCTGGATCGCCTGCAGGCGCTCGCCGCGGCGGCCGATCAGGCTGCCGAGCTCCTCTGCCGCCTCCGGCGACGTTCCGGCGACATTCAGCACTGCGTCGGCGCCCTCGCCGCTCACGCGCACTTCGGCCTCGAAGCCGAGGTGGCCGATGATCGTCTCGAGGATCTCCTTGCCGCCCGCGACCA
The DNA here is from genome assembly GCA_041180765.1 of Chloroflexota bacterium. GTDB lineage: Bacteria > Chloroflexota > Limnocylindria > Limnocylindrales > Limnocylindraceae > Limnocylindrus. Next base: position 12,122 of record JBEGQU010000049.1, on the reverse strand, counting down.
TCTCGGGGGTCGTCTCGCTGCGCTCGCGGCGCTCGCGCGGCTCACGGGGAGCGCGCTCGCTTCGATCGGGGCGCTCTGGGCGAGGTGCCCGGGCAGGGCGCTCCGGGCGCGGGGCGCGCTCGGCGGTCGGGGTGGCGCTGCGCTCGACGCGCGCGGGGCGCGGGGCGCGCTCGGGTCGATCGCCGCGGGGGGCACTCGGGGCGGGGGCACTCGCGCCGCCGGTCCGCTTCGGGGCGTTGCCGCCGAGCGCGCTGATCGGCGCGGCGACGATGCGCGCCGGCTCGGCGCCCATGCCGAGGACGCCGCGGGAACCGGGGGCGATGATCTCGAAGTCGAGGTCGCCGATCCCCACCTTGAACGCCTCGCAGGCCCCCTTCAGCGCCTCCTCGACGCTCTTGCCCGTGAACTCCTGGTATGCGCTCTCGTTCGCCATGTCCTACCTACCCCTTCGGCGACCCTGTCGGTCGCGCTTCTTGGCCGAGCGGATCGTCGCGGCCGCCGATGCGGCGCGGTCGAGATCCGTCCGGAGCTGCGTGTCGCCCGTCTCCCCGGGTGCTGCCGGCGTCATCTCCGGCATCGCCACGGGGAAGCGCGGCGAATGGTCCACGGCAAAGGAGGGCGTCCACCCGAAGAGCGGGAAGAGGCCCCCGAATCCGAGGATGAGGTACTGCTGGACCAGCGAGAACAGCGTCGACGCGATCCAGTAGATGAAGAGCCCCGCCGGCAGGATCCCGCCGTAGAGGATCGAGATGAGCGGCAGCACGACGAGCGCCTGCGACTGGCCCGCGGCCGTCGGGTCGCCCTTCGCCGCACCGCCCTTGGTGAGCGTCATGCGCGTCTGCACCACCTGCATCAGCGCGCTTGCGAGGGCGAGCGGCGAGATGCCGATGCCGATCAGCGAGATCGGTGCCCATGCCTTGGAGACGTCGAGGCCACCGAGCCACGGGACCACCGTGTCGACGCACGGCTTCATGTTGTCGTATGCCGTGGTGCCGAGGCCGTTGACGCAGTTCAGGTCGGCGGCCTGGAAGCCGAAGACCGTGAGCATCGCCGACGGGTCCGGGTTCGTCAGGCCGTTCTGGATCACCGTGTACATGGGGATGAGCACGATGAACTGCAGCAGGGTCGGCAGGCAGCCGCTCAGGGGGCTGACCCCGCGCGACTTGTAGAGCTCCTGTTGCGCCTGCGCGATCTTCGCGCGATCGCCCTTGTAGCGGCGCTGGATCTCGGCCACTTCGGGGGCGAGCATCTGCGTGCGCCGCTGCGACACGAGCTGGCTGCGGTACGGGCTGATCAGCAGCACCCGGATGATGACGGTGAGCAGGAGGATGGCGATGCCGATGTCGCCGGTGATGTTGTCGAGCAACACGAGGCCGATGAAGAGCGCCTGGAAGACCGGGGTGAAGAGCCAGGCGAGGAGGCTGAACGGATCGGCCCCCGGCGAGGCGGGCTGCAGCGGCGGGTGCGGGGTCGGACTGGCGCTCGGCGCGATGCTGCCGGTCGCGCCACCGCAGGCGCCGACGACGAGGGCAAGGAGCGCGACGAGGACGATGAGGGCGGCGGTGCGGCGCGTCATCGAACCGGATCCCAGCCGCCGGCGTTGAGCGGCGAGCAACGGGCGATGCGCTTCGCCCCCATCCAGCTTCCCTTGATCAGTCCGTACCTCACGATCGCCTCCTCTGTGTAGCGCGAGCAGCTCGGCTCGAAGCGGCAGCTCGACGGGAGCCACGAGAACACCGTGCGGTAGGCGCGGATCGCGACGACGCCCGCTGCGACGGGGAGGCGGGTGGCGGCGCGCAGTGCATTCACCGGGCGGCCTCGCCGTCGTGCAGCAGGCGGGCGCGGCGCAGACACTCCTGCACGTCGGCGCGCAGCTCGGCGGTCGTGGCGCCGGCGGCCGCGGTGCGGACGCCGAAGAGGATGTCGCTCCCGGGGCTCACCTGCGGCGCGAGTTCGTGGACGATCGCCTTCAGGCGGCGGCGGATCCGATTGCGGACGACGGCTCCGCCCACCTTGCGGCTCGTGGCGATGCCGATGCGCAGCCGCGGCGCGGTCGGATCGACGGCTCGCGCGGCATCGGTGCGGTGGCGGATGCCGAGGCGGCGCACGGCGACGCTCGGCGCGCCGGAGAGCGCCGCGAAGTCGGCGGGTGTGCGGAGCATCGCCACGGGTCGGGGGCGCTGGTGCGCCGGGCCGGTCAGACGGTGAGGCGCTTGCGGCCGCGCGCGCGGCGCCGGGCGAGGACCCGGCGGCCGGACGTGGTCGACATGCGCTTGCGGAAGCCGTGCTCGCGGAACCGCTGGAGCTTCTTCGGCTGATGCGTTCGCTTCATCGTGCGTCTCCCTGCCGTTGCTGCGGGCTGTCGCGAGCGCCGGTCGGCGATCGCTGAAACCGTCGAAGTGTCTCCCTCGGCCGCGGGGTGGGCGGCTCTGAGAGGGGGAGTATCGTCCCGCGGGGGCGTGGGTGTCAATCTGGACGCCCGTCCAGCCGGTGCCCTAGGGGGCGCGACCCAGAACCCCCGGATACCCCCTGGGGGTATTCGGGGGTTGCACCCCCGACGGCGAGTTTGCCGCTTGCGGAGTCTCGTGCTGGTGCTATTCTCCGCTGCCCACCGGGCGACCGGACCTGGCGCTCGGCGCCCAGGACGGTCCGTTGGGACTTGATGCTCTTGTGTTTTGGTCGCCAGCTGGCGGTCGCCGTGCCGGGGCCACCGGCGTAGCGGGGAGGCGCGCGAAGTGGATCGACGACAGGTCTGGCGCGCGGCCCTCGGAGAGCTCGAGCTGGGCCTCTCCCAGGCGACGTTCTCGACCTGGTTCCGTCGCACCGCGCTCCTCCGGGTCGACGAGGCGTCGAACACGTTCGTCATCGGCGTCGCCTCCGGCTTCGCCAAGGACTGGATCGACGAGCGCTATCGCGCGCTCGTCGCGGAGACGATCGCGAAGGTCGTCGGCTACGGCGTCACGGTGCAGGTCGAGGTCGTCGGCGATGCCGCGCTCGACGAGGCCGGCGCACCGAGCGCCGCGGCTTCGACGGGCGGCGGAACATCCGCGCCGTCGCCCGCCTTCGATGCGGTTCGCGTCGTCGACGACGCAACGCCGTCGCGCCCCTCCGAGCTGAATCCGCGCTACACCTTCGCCACCTACGTCGTCGGCAGCGCAAACCGCTTGGCGCACGCGGCCTCGCTCTCCGTCGCCGAGCGGCCGGGGTCGCAGCGCACCGGTGGATACAACCCGCTCTTCCTCTACGGCGGCACCGGTCTCGGCAAGACCCACCTGCTGCACGCGATCGGGAACGCCGTGCTCGACCGAGCGCCGAAGCGCCGCGTGCTCTACATCACGGGCGAGGCGTTCACCAACGAATTCATCCAGAGCATCCAACAGGGCTCGATCGAGAAGTTCCGCGCGCGGTTCCGGAAGATCGACGTGCTGTTGATCGACGACATCCAGTTCATCGCCGACAAGGAGCGCACCCAGGAGGAGTTCTTCCACACCTTCAACGCGCTGCACTCCGCCGGCAAGCAGATCGTCCTCACCTCTGATCGCACGCCGAAGGAGATCGCGCTGCTCGAGGAGCGCCTCCGGTCGCGCTTCGAGTGGGGCCTCCTCGCCGATGTGGCGTCGCCCGACCTCGAGACGCGCATCGCCATCCTCCGCACCAAGGCAGAGGAGAACGGCGTCGTCGTGGCGGCCGATGTCATCGAACAGGTCGCCCGGCGCGTCCAGAGCAACGTCCGCGAGCTCGAGGGGGCGCTCACGCGCCTTGTTGCCGTCGGGCGCCTCAGTGGCCTGCCTGTGACGATGGAGCTCGCCTCGCGCGTCTTGAGCGAAGCGGTCTACCCGAACCCGAAGCGCATCCTCGAGCCGGAGCAGGTCGTCGCCCTCGTCGCGGAGCACTTCAGCCTCACCCTCGAGCAGATGCGCGGGCCCAAGCGCGACCGCGACATCGTGGTTCCGCGCCAGATCGCGGCCTACCTGTCGCGCGAGGAGACCGACGCCTCGCTCGTGCGCATCGGCGCGGCCCTCGGCGGGCGCGACCACTCCACGATCATCCACGCCTGCGACAAGATCGAGCGCGAGATGGCCTACGACGGCGACCTCCGCCGCGAGGTGGCGCTCCTCCGCGAGGCGCTCCTCCGTCTCGGCCAAGGGGCTGCCGCGCGCCTGTAGCCGCCCTGGGGTGAACCGTGGATAACTGGTGGAGAACCAGGGCTTAGGCCCCGGCACACGCGGGGTTCGTTTGTTTGCCGTGGGGTTCGGCGTGGATAACCCGCCGCGGTTCTCCCGCGGGTTTCCACGCTCGGGCGGTCCTCGCGGGGGCGCCTTGGGGGTTATCCACGCCGTTGGGCCCGCTGCCGACAGGCTGTTTGCGCTCGGGCGTGCGTGCCGTCCACGCCGCCCACACTATGATGACGGGGATGACGGGTGGTATAGGCATAAGCCTGCCCCCTTAGTGGCTAGCGCCGCCGTGGAGGAGAGATGAAGGTTTCGGTCCTGCAGGAGCACCTGGCCCGCGGCCTGGCGGTGGTCGGTCACGCCGTCGCCGTCCGCAACACGCTCCCGATCCTCTCGAACGTCTACCTGGCGACGGAGGAGGGGGGGCTGCGGCTCACCGCCACCAACCTCGAGATCGCCATCACCCACTGGATCCCGGCGTCGATCACCGAGCGCGGCGCGACCACCATCCCCGCCAAGCTCCTGACCGAGATCGTGAACGGGCTCCCGAACGAGAAGATCGACTTCGAGCTGCTCGCCGACGGGCGCGCCTTCCTGAAGTGCGGCAGCAAGAACAAATCGCACCTGCGGACCACGCCGGCAGACGACTTCCCGCCCGTGGGGGCCGCGGGGGACCGCCCCACAGCGAGGATCTCGCAGAAGGCGCTCCGCGCCGCGCTCGAGTCGACGGTGTTCGCCGCCGCCGGTGACGAGGCGCGCCCGATCCTCACCGGCGTGCTCACGCGGCTGAGTGGCGAGAAGGCGACCTTCGCCGCCGCCGACAACTATCGGATCGCCGTCGCCGGCGCGGCGCTGGCGGAGGCGGCACCGGAGACGAGCGTCATCGTTCCCGCCCGCGCATACGCCGAGCTGGTTCGCCTCCTCGGCGACGTCGACGGGTTGGTCGAACTGACGCTCACACCGGGGAAGAACCAGCTGCAGTTCAAGATCGGCGACACGCTGCTCGTGAGTCGGCTCATCGACGGGCAGTTCCCGAACTTCCAGCAGGTGGTGCCGACGAGCTTCACCACCCGCGCGACGATCGACCGCGAGGAGCTGCTCGCCGCAGTGCGCCTCGCGCAGGTGATGGCGGACGCCGCGGCGCACATCGTGCGCTTCTCGATCAAGGCCGACGGGGGAGGGACAATCGACATCACCGCCGCGGCCGACATCGGCGACCATGCGGCGCACGTCGACGCGAAGGTCGAGGGCGAGGGAACGACGATCGCCTTCAACGCGAAGTACCTCGTCGACGTGCTCTCGCGCGTCGACGCAGACCAGTTTGCGCTCGAGCTCACCGGGCCGGTGGCGCCGGGGCTGCTGCGCCCGCTCGACGGGCGCGACTACCTCCACGTCGTCATGCCGGTGCGCACCCCCTCCTGACCGGCCCCGTTCCGGCGCGCGGCCGCCGACGATGAGTGCGACGCGTCGATGATCGAGCGGATCGACCTCCACGCCATCCGGAGCTGGCGGCACGGCGGCGCCGGCTTCGGCCCCGGTCCGCAGATCCTCTGGGGCGACAACGGCGCGGGGAAGACCACGCTCCTCGAGGCCTGCATCGTCGCGGCGGCCGGGCGCTCCTATCGGGCGACCGCGCTGCGCGACCTGCTGCGGGGCGACGAGCCTGTCGGAGCCATCACCGTGACCGTTGGGCCGGGGGCCAGAGACAGCGCCGACCCGCTCGAGCAGGCCGCGCTCGGCGTCGAGATCCCGCGCGGCGGGCGCGTGCGATATAGCGTCGCCGGCCAGGCGCGTGCGCACGCCGCCCTCGCCGAGCGGCTCAAGGTGGTGGCATTCGTCCCTGAGGAGGCGGGGCTGGTGGTCGACGCGCCCGCGGTACGGCGCGCGGCGATCGATCGCGCCGCCGCGCAGTGGCGGCCCGGGCACGGCGAGGCGCTCCACCGCTACGAGCGGACCCTGCGCCAGCGCAACCGCCTGCTCAAGGAGCTGCTCGATGCCGACGGCGGCGAGCGTCGAGCGCGCCAGGCGGAGCTGCGCGCGTGGACGGAGCAGCTGGTCGAGTCGGGAGCCGACGTCGTCGCCGGGCGCCTCGCGCTCCTTGGGGGTCTTGCGGCGCCGCTCGCCGCTGCCCATCGGGAGATCGCCCCGGCGGAGGGCGGGCTCGCCGCCGCCTACGTTTCCCGCGAAGGGCACGCGCCGGCGGCGCAACGCGACGCGATCGCCGCAGCGATCCTCCGGGCGCTCGGCGACACCGCGGAGGCGGAGGGATACCAGGGGACCACCCTCGTCGGACCGCATCGCGATGACGTCGCCTTCTCGATCGACGGCCGAGACCTCGCGCCGACCGCGTCGCGCGGCCAGCAACGCACGCTCCTGCTGGCGTGGCTCTTTGCCCAGATCACCCTGCTCACCGACCGGGCGGGGCGCCCGCCGGTGCTGCTCCTCGACGACGTGTTCTCGGAGCTCGACCCTGCCCGCCGCGACCACCTCGTGGAGCGGCTGGCCGACCTCCCCCAGGCGCTGATCACGACGACGACGCTCGGCGACCTCTCGCCCGGACTCGTTGCGAGGAGCGCGACGCACCACGTGCTCCTCGAACCGGGCGCCGGCAGCAGGGTGGCGCCGGCATGAGCGACCCGCGGCGGAGGCCGGCGAAACCCGAGCGCATCGGCGAGCTGCTCGGCGGCGCGGCACGAGCGCTCGGGCTGGAGGAAGAGCTGCGGCGCGGGCGACAGGGGGCGGCGTTCGCCGCGATGCTGGAGGCGCGCGCGCCGGGCCTCGCGGGCCGCTGCAGGCTGGTCTCCATCGAGCGGGGAACGATGGTGCTCGAGGCGGCGAGCCCCGTCGACGCCCAAGAGGTACGACTGCGCGGGGCGGAGCTCTCCTCCGCCTTTGCCGCGTGGCCGGAGGGCGAAGGCAGCTTCAGGGTGGTCGTCCGGCTCGCAAGCCCCGACCACCGCTTGCGCTGAGCCGACGGGGCGGCAACAACCCCTATCCTCGCCACATGGCGGAGCAGCGACGCGCACAGGACCCGAAACCTTCGCCGCCGGCCGCGCTGCGGCCGCACATCCTCGCCCAAGGGGTCGCCGGCGAGGGTTCTGCGCTGCTCGTCCGCGAGGCGAGTGGGCCCACCGAGGAGCGGCTGCTCGGCCTCCGTGCGGTGTTGGTTGTCCGGCCGGGGATCCCCCAGGCAGCACTCGACGCCGCGGCACGCGCGGCACTCGACGAGTTCGACCTCGATGCGTCGGCCAGCCCGGTGGAGCGTGCCCGCCGCGCACTCGTCGCCGTGCGCGAGTCGCTCGGCGACAGCGTGCAGTGCGCGATGCTCGGCGCGCGACAAGACGAGGCGTGGTCGGCGCGCTTCCGCGCCGGTGCGATCGCCGGGAGGATTGCCGATAGCGGGCGGCGCACGACGCTCAAGCTTCCCGACGATGCGCCGGGAGTGGCGGCAGCGGCACTCACGCGACAGGAGATCCAGGCGGCCAGGTACCCCGCACACGATGGCGATCGATACGCGATCGCCATCGACCAGGCGACGGCACGACGGCTGCTCAAGCGAACCGATGCGATCGACCCGGAAGCGGACGGCGCAGCCGCGCCCAAGACGGTCGAAGCGGCGGGCCTTGTCGTCGAGGTGCGGGTTCCGCTGACCGTCCCACGGGGCGCGCCGCCCCTCAGCCGCGAAACGCTCCTGTCGCTTCCCGTCGATCCGATCGCCGCCGCCGCCGCGCAGGCGCAGGCTCGATGGGAATCGTCGAACGCGGAGCGGGCGGCGCGCATCGCAGCGACCGTTCCACCGAAGCCGGAGGGCGACACAAGCCGACCGGCGCCCGGGACGACGCCCTATGAGCCGATCGACACGGCGGCCCGCGCGGTGCTCGACGCGCGGCATGCCGCGGCGCGCGGCACGGTGCCGCCGCGCGGCAGTACCCGGGCTGCACCGCCCGCACGCGGCGAACGACTCGAGCAGGCGACGCGCGTGGCGCGCGAGGCGGCGCGCGAGGCGGCCAAGGCGCGCGCCGAGCGGGGCCCCGGCGCGATCCAGGCAATCGAGCGCTCCTGGGTCGAACGCGGGGTCGACTCCCCGTCGCCGCTGCGCCGCGCGGTCTCGCGGGCGATCGCCGCGATCGAACGGCGCGCCCCGTGGCTCAATCCCGCACCCACCGCGGCGACCCTGCGCGCGGTCCCCGAGCGTTCCAGCCAGACGGTGCAGCAGGCAGAGCGCTCCGGGCGGCGCCGAGCCGCGACCCTGGTGCTCGCCGCGGTCCTCATCGCGGGCGTCGGGGGCCTGGGCGCGCTCGTCCTGAGCACCACGAGTCCGGAGCTCGATGCCGCAGCGAAGGCCCGCGCGGCGCTCGAACAGGCCACGAGGTCGGTCGACGAGGCGCTTGACCCGCAGGCGAACCTCCTGGTGAACGACCCAGATCGCGTCAAGACGCTGCTTGTCGGCGCGATGGAGGACCTGCTCGTCGCCGAGGCGGGCGGCGTCGACCAGGCGACGGTCGACGCGCTCCGCCTGCGTGCGAGCGCAACGCTCAACGACCTCTTCAACGTGGTCGAGGTCCAGCCGATCGGGCTCTTCGACTTTGCCGCCGCTGGCGCGACCGTGGACATCGCGTCGATCGCCGTCGGGCCCGACGGACTGCCGTACGCGGCCGACAGCGTCACGGGTGCCGTCTACCGGATCGACCCGGCGCGCGGCAGGGCGACCGTCGTCTACCAGCCCGGCTTCGACCTCGCGGGCTCGCGGACCGGCCAGCCGTTGATCGTCACCTCGGCGGGGCCCGAGGTGCTGATCTTCGACGCGTCGTCGAACCTCTGGCGATGGCGCCCCGCCGACACGGGCGGGCGCGGAACGCTGGTGAAGATGCGCGTCCGAGACGGCGAGCTCTGGGGTGCGGACGTTCGCGCGATCGTCGGCTTTGCCGCAGATCCCGGGACGGGGCTCTACCGGCTCTACGTCGTGGACCCCTCGAGTCGGCAGATCCTCCGCTACCAGCCTGCCCCCGACGGGACGGGCTACCCCGCATCCCCCACGGGCTTCCTGATCACGCCGCGGGCCCTCGGCGACGTCGACGGGATCGTGATCGACGGAGACCTTTACATGTCGGAAGGCGGCGCGATTGCGCGATACCGGGGGGGCGCCAAGGACAGCTGGGCGCCTGCCGACCCTGGCGACGAGGTGCTGCGACCCGCGCCGCGATATACGCTCCTCGCCTCGACGGGGCCGGCGCAGAACGGCGTGCTCTACGCGTGGGACACAGCAAGCCGTCGCGTGATCGCCTTCACCAAGGGTCCCTCGGGCACGATGCTCGCGCAATACCTGATCGGCGACGTAGGCGGACCGGTCGGCGAGATCGTGGGCGGCTACGTCCTCCCGGCGGCCGACGGCGGCGCGCCGACATTCGTCTGGGCGGAGGCGACGCGGATCCGCAGCGCCGTGCTTGGCACCGCGGTCGACCCCGGCCCGGGGACCAGTGCCCAGCCCACCCCCGACCCCGTCATCGAGGCGCCATAGCGCCCGCCACCCGCGTCGCAGCCCCGTCGCGGCGTGGGATCATCCGACCATGGAGATGCGACGCGCGATCGTCGAGGGGGTGCGGGTTCAGGCGCTGACCGGCACGCACGTGCTGTTGCTGAAGGATGCCGAAGAGGAGCGCTACCTACCGATCCCCATCGGCCCGAACGAGGCGAACGCCATCTCGTATCACCTCCAAGGGGTGGTGCCCGAGCGGCCGCTGACCCACGATCTCGCCGTGCGCATCGTCTCGGCCCTCGCCGCGTCGCTGCGCGAGGTGCGCATCGTCGACATCGTCGACGAGACGTTTCGGGCACGGCTGCTCCTCGTCGTGCCCGGCGGTGACGAGCGGGAGCTGGACGCGCGCCCGAGCGACGCAATCGCACTCGCGCTCCGCGCAGACGCGCCGATCTACATCGACCGCGACCTACTTGCGACGAGCGGGATCATCCCGGAGGCCGCGGAAGAGGAGCGACTCTCGCTGTTCCGCGATTTCGTGAACTCGCTCGACGGCGAGGAGCAGCAGGGCGGCTAGGGCACGCTACCCGCGCAGCGCGCGGCCGCCCTGGAGCGCCGCGCGCCGATCGAGCCAAAGGGCGAACCGCAGCGACCAGAAGTCGCGGACCGCTCGCAGGATCACCCCAATCCGCGCGCCCGTCGGCGATCCGGCGGTGCGCGGATAGTGCGGCACGCCGACCTCGACGAGCGACACCCCCCGCGCGCGGAGCTTGATGAGCATCTCGGCGGAGAAGAAGGCGCCGTCGGAGGCGACGCAGAGCCCGGAGAGCGAATCGCTGCGGAAGAGCTTTGCCGCGCAGTCCACATCGCGCACCGCGAGCCCGAACCAGATGCGATTCGCGAGGCGGTAGATCGCGGCGTAGATCCTTCGGACGAGCGGATCGGCACGATGGAGCCGGTAGCCGACGACCACGTCGGCGGCGCTCTGATCCGCGGCGTCGACGAGCGCCACCAGGTCGGCGACGCGGAACTGGCGGTCGCCGTCGGTGAAGGCGATCCACGGGTAGCGCGCCGCAGCGAAGCCGCTTCGCAGCGCGCCACCATAGCCGCGGTTCCGCTCGTGACGCACGACGCGGACCACGTCGGGGTGCTCGGCGGCCAGGCGCGCGGCGATCGTCGCGGTTGCATCCGTCGAGCCGTCGTCGACCAGGATCAACTCGAAGGCACGCGCAAGCGTTGGAGCCGCCTCGAGCGCCTCGCGCACCAAGGCGTCGAGGTTGTCGGCCTCGTTGTGACAGGGGAAGAAGAGGGAGAGGCTCCGATTCGACACGCCCGCCTCCCCTCCGCGGCTACACTCGCTCCATGCGCATCCTGCCCACCGCTGCCAGCGGCGATCGTCCGCGCGACCGCACCCTTCTCGCGATCATCGCGCTCGCCATCGCACTGCGCGCGATCATCGCATACGTGGCGCTCAGCCCCGACGCGGGCTTCGCCGCCGACATCGCCGCATTCCGCTACTGGACGGCCGACCTGGTGGCGCACGGGCCCTGGGGCATGTACGGCCGGGGCTACTTCCTCGACTACCTCCCGGGCTATCTGCTGGTCCTCTGGCCGACGGGCGTGCTCTCGAGCCTTCTCACGAACGACCCCGGCACGCTGGTGAAGCTCCCGGCGATCGTCGGCGACGGCCTCCTGATCGTCGGCGCCGTCCGCCTCTCGCGCGACCTGGGGGCGTCGGCGCGGGCGCAGGTCGTCCTGGCGGCGCTCCTCGCCATCGCCCCGATGACCTGGCTCGACTCGACCGTCTGGGGGCAGGTCGACTCGGTCGGGACGGCGGTCATGCTCTTCGCCGTGTCGAGCCTCGTGCGGGGGTCGACCGCGCGCGGTGCCGCCCTCGCCGCCCTCGCGGCGGTGATCAAACCGCAGTTCGGCATCCTCATCCCGGTCGTCGCCCTGCTCGCGATCGTCCGGGCCCGCCGCGAGGGCGACCCGTGGGCGGTCGCCGTCGCGGCCCTCGCCGGCGCGGCGACGATCGCCCTTGCTGCCCTCCCCTTCGGACTGACGATCGTCGACGTCCTCTTCAAGGTCTTCGATGCCGCAGGGGGGTACGCCTATCTCTCCGTGAACGCCTGGAACCCCTGGGCCCTGATCGAGGTCGGCGGTCGGAGCATCGTCTCTGGAACGGGCTGGGCGTCCGACCTCGATCCCCTGCCGCTCGTCGGCGCACCCGGGGTCGCGCTCGGCACGGCGGCGTTGCTCGCCGCCCTCGGCGCCGGGCTCGCGCGCCTGCGCCGCGACCGGGCCGCGACGACCGTGGCGGTCCTGGCCTTCTTCGCCATCGCGTTCTTCGTCTTGCCCACGCGTGTCCACGAGCGCTACCTGTACCCCGCCATCCCCCTCACGCTCGTGCTGGCCGCGGCGTTCCCACGCTGGCGTCCCATCGCGGCGATCGTCTCGCTCCACTTCCTGGCGAA
>JBEGQU010000048.1:0-4405 GCA_041180765.1 Chloroflexota bacterium | reverse complement strand
CTCACGGGCGAGATCCTCGCCGAACGCGGCGAGATGGTGATCTATCCCGCAACGCACTACGTCACCCCGGCGGAGAAGCTGAAGGAGGCCATCGGCGACATCGAGGCAGAGCTCGAGGGGCGTTGTGCCGAGCTCGAGCGCGCCGGCAAGGTGCTGGAGGCGGCGCGGCTCCGACAGCGCACGAGCTTCGACCTCGAGATGATGCGCGAGGTCGGCTTCTGCTCCGGAATCGAGAACTATTCGCGCCACCTCAGCCGCCGCGAGCCAGGCTCGCGGCCCTGGACGCTGCTCGACTACTTCCCGGCAGACTGGCTCCTCGTCGTCGACGAGAGCCACATGAGCATCCCCCAGGTGGTCGGCATGTACAAGAACGACCGCTCGCGCAAGGAGATCCTCGTCGACTTCGGCTTCCGGCTCCCGAGCGCCCTCGACAACCGCCCCCTCACCTTCGAGGAGTTCGAGGCGAGCGTGCGGCAGGCGATCTACGTTTCGGCGACGCCCGGATCCTACGAGCTGGCGAAGGCGGAGAAGGTCGTCGAGCAGCTGATCCGGCCGACCGGCGTCGTCGACCCGAGGATCACGGTGGTGCCGACGACGGGGCAGATCGACGATCTCATGGCGCGGATCCAGGGGCGGATCGCGAAGAAGGAGCGGGTGATCGTCACGACGCTCACCAAGCGCATGGCCGAGGAGCTCGCCTCTTACCTTGAGGAGGCAGGCGTTCGGGTTCGCTATATCCACAGCGAGATCGACACGCTGCAGCGAATCGAGATCCTGCGCGACCTGCGACTCGGCGTCTTCGACGTGGTCGTCGGCATCAACCTGCTGCGCGAGGGGATCGACCTCCCCGAGGTGACCCTCGTGGCGATCCTCGACGCCGACAAGGAGGGTTTCCTGAGAAGCGCCTGGGCGCTCATCCAGACGGTCGGTCGCGCCGCCCGCAACGTCGGCGGCGAGGTGATCTTCTATGCGGACAGGGTCACCGAGTCGATGCGCATCGCCATGAGCGAGACGGAGCGTCGCCGCGGCATCCAGGAGCGCTGGAACAGCGAACACGGGATCGTCGCCACCACGATCTCGAAGCCGATCCGCGACCTCAACGACCGCCTGAAGGCGGTGGCGGAGAAGGCCGACACCTACGCCGGGGGGAAGGGGAAGGGTGGCTCCCTGAGCGAGATCGGGCGCAGCGAGATCGAGAAGCTCGTGGTGCAGCTGGAAGCCGAGATGCGCCTCGCCGCGAAGCAGCTGGAGTTCGAGCGCGCGGCGGCGCTGCGCGATGAGCTGCGCACCCTGCGGCAGGACGTCCTCGCCGAGGATGCGTCGCTGCGGGTGGAGCGCGCGGCCGAGCGGGCCGCCGCGGCGGTCCAGCGCATGGGGGCGCGCTCCGTGGCCAAGCCGGCGCCGCCGAAGCGCCTCCCCGGGCAGGTGGCGCATACGATCGTCGCTCCCGCACGGGACTCCGCGGCGGACTGGCTCCCGGGACTGCGCGACGAGCACGAGGAGGAGGGGGACACGGGCGAGTCGGCCTCCCCCGATACCCTTTCCGCCGCGCCCGCCGCGACGGGGGCGACGGCGGCGGCACGGCGTCCGACCTGGGACCCGAGCGTGACGCCGAACGTGATCAAGCGGCGCGGCGAGCGCCCGAAGCGAAGGGGGTAGCGTGGGCCAGGAGATGATCGTCGTCCGCGGCGCGCGCGAACACAACCTGAAGGGGATCGACATCGAGATCCCGCGCGATCGGCTCGTCGTCGTGACCGGCATCTCCGGCTCCGGGAAGTCGAGCCTCGCCTTCGACACGATCTACGCCGAGGGACAGCGTCGCTACGTCGAGAGCCTCTCCGCCTACGCACGCCAGTTCCTCGGCCAGATGGAGAAGCCCGACGTCGACTCGATCGACGGGCTCTCGCCCGCGATCTCGATCGACCAGAAGGGCTCCTCGCGAAACCCGCGCTCGACCGTGGGCACGATCACCGAGATCTGGGATCACCTGCGCCTGCTCTATGCTCGCGCCGGCACGCCGCACTGACCGACCTGCGATCGGCCGATCAGCCGCGTCTCCCTCGACTCCATCGTCAACGAGATCCTGAAGCTCCCCGACGGCACGCGCCTGCTGATCCTCGGCCCGGTGCTCCGCGACCGGAAGGGAGAGGGCGAGACCTTCTATGCCGCGGCGCGCAAGGCCGGCTTCAGCCGCGTGCGCGTCGACGGCACGCAGCACGACCTCGACGACGCACCGAAGCTCGACAAGAAGCGCAAGCACACGATCGAGGTGATCGTCGACCGCTTCGTGGTGCGGCACCCGGTCGACGAGAAGGGGGTTGCGCTGCCGCCACCCGATCGCAGCCGCCTCGCCGACTCCGTCGAGACGGCGATGAAGCTCGGCGACGGGCTGGTGATCGTCGCCCCGGCAGACCAGGAGAAGGGGCGCCCCACCTTCGAGGAGCGGCTCTTCAGCGAGAAGCTCGGCTGCGCCTATGACGGCACGGTGATCGACGACCTCCAACCGCGCTCGTTCAGCTTCAACTCGCCGCATGGCGCCTGCCCCGAGTGCACCGGGCTCGGCTTCCGCCTCGAGGTCGATCCGGAGCGCGTCGTCGACCCGGAGAAGTCGGTCCTCGAGGGGGGCCTCGTCCCCTGGTCGCGCTCGCCGGAGGGGAGCTGGTACCTGAAGGTCGTCGTCGCGGCGATGAAGGCGAAGCGCTGGAACCCTAAGACGCCGATCGGCGAGCTGCCGAAGGCGGCACTCGAGTACCTGCTCGGCGCGGAGCGCGAGGAGCGCTTCACCGTCACCTACGAGAACCGCGACTACAGCAACACCTACAAGGCCTCGTTCGAGGGGATCGTGGCGAACCTCGAGCGCCGCCACCGCGAGACGGAGTCCGAGCTCGTCCGCGCCGAGATCGAGCGCTACATGGTCACGCGACCCTGTCCCGCCTGCAAGGGGCAGCGCCTCAAGCCGGAGATCCTCGCCGTGCGCGTCGCCGGCCAGAACATCGCCCAGGTCGCCGCCCTGCCCATCGGCGAGCTCTCGGCCTGGGTGCAGTCGCTGGGCAAGGTGCTCGGCGAGCGGGAGCGCACGATCGCGAAGGCGATCATCAAGGAGATCGGGGAGCGATCGAGCTTCCTCGTCGATGTCGGCCTCGACTACCTCACCGTCGACCGGGCGGCGACGACGCTCTCGGGCGGTGAGGCGCAGCGTATCCGCCTGGCGACGCAGATCGGCTCGCGCCTCGTCGGCGTCCTGTACATCCTCGACGAGCCGTCGATCGGCCTCCACCAGCGCGACAACGCGCGCCTCATCGAGACGCTCGTGCGGCTGCGCGACCTCGGCAACACCGTCCTCGTCGTCGAACACGACGAGGAGACGATCCGCACCGCCGACTGGGTGGTCGACATCGGTCCGGGTGCAGGCGAGAACGGCGGGCGCGTCATCTCGAACGGGACGCTCAAGGAGCTGCTCGCCGCCAAGGAGTCGGTGACCGGTGCCTTCCTGCGCGGCGACCGCGCGATCGAGGTGCCGAAGCGACGCCGCGAGGGGAGCGGTCGGTCGATCGTCGTCAAGGGTGCGAGGGAGCACAACCTACGCGACATCGACGTCGAGTTCCCGCTCGGCCGCTTCGTCGCGGTGACCGGGGTCTCGGGGAGTGGCAAGAGCACGCTCGTGACGGACATCCTGCAGAAGGCGCTGGCGCGCCGGCTGCACGGCGCCAAGGAGCGACCCGGGCGCCACGAGCGGGTCACGGGGCTCGAGCACGTCGACAAGGCGATCGAGATCGACCAGAGCCCGATCGGCCGGACGCCACGCTCCAACCCCGCCACCTACGTGGGGCTCTTCACCCCCATCCGCGAGCTCTTCGCCGCGACGCAGGAGGCGCGCCTGCGCGGCTACTCGGCGGGCCGCTTCTCGTTCAACGTCAAGGGCGGCCGCTGCGAGACCTGCACCGGCGACGGGATCCTCCAGATCGAGATGCAGTTCCTCCCGGACGTCTACGTCCCCTGCGAGACCTGCGGCGGGAAGCGCTACAACCGCGAGGCGCTCGAGGTGACCTGGAAGGGGATGACGATCGCCGACGTGCTCGAGCTGCAGGTCGACGATGCACTCGAGCGCTTCGCCGCGGTGCCCGCGCTGCGGAACCGGCTGCAGACGCTGAGCGAGGTCGGACTCGGCTACCTGCGCCTCGGCCAGCCCGCCACGACGCTCTCCGGCGGCGAGGCGCAGCGGATCAAGCTCGCAACCGAACTCGCCCGCCGCTCCACCGGGCGCACGATCTACATCCTCGACGAGCCGACCACCGGACTCCACTTCGCCGACGTGGACCGCCTGCTCCACGTCCTGCATCGCCTGGTCGATGCCGGGAACAGCGTGGTAGTCATCGAGCACAACCTCGACGTGATCAAGACGGCG
>JBEGQU010000047.1:0-4571 GCA_041180765.1 Chloroflexota bacterium | reverse complement strand
CCCTCCACGCCGTCGTTGCCGGTGGCCTCGGCACGCTCATCGCTCGAGAGCACCACGGGCGACCAGCTGCCGCCGCAGTCGAACGAGCGCCAGAGCGACGGCGAGGTCGATGTCGTGGTGTAGAAGGTGCAGGGTGCCCCGTCGGCGACGACGCTCGTCGTCTGCCCGCCGAAGGCGTTGACCACCTCCATCGGGCGACCGTTCGACTTGAGCGAGACGATCGTGTAGCGGGTGTCGCCCGAGGCGAAGGGGGCGAGCTCCAGTCCGACCGCCGCGACGCCGTAGCCGCTCGCGGAGACGACCACCTTCGCTCCCGCCATCTCCGCCGCCTCGAGCCCGGTGCCGTCGGAGTCCGGGTCGGCATCGTTGCCGAAGTAGTCCTTCCCGTCCCAGCTGAACGTGCCGGAGGCTCCGGTCGTCGCCGAGATCAGCGAGGTGCCGTTCCATGGGTTCCCTCCCGCCCCCGCGCCGGCGACGATGCTGATCGCCGCCCCCTCGACGAGCCGCGGCAGGCGAATCTCCTCGGCCCCGCAGAAGGTGATGTCGGTGGTGTCGGCGTCGCCGTCGCGCGCCTCGACGAGTGTGGGCCAGTGGAACTCGCCCGCGTCGTCGCGGCTGCCATCGGCATTGCAGTCGCCCCAGTCCGCGCCTGCGTTGGCAACGAGGAGGAGCGGGACCTCATAGCCGTAATCCGAGGCGACGTCGGAGAGCGTGATGCCGCCCGGGTTGCCGGTCGGGACGACGTAGGAGTCGGCGGCCTCGCCGTCGGCGATGGCCACGACCCGCCAGACCGGGCTCCCGATCGCCCGGACCGCCGAAGCGGGCGCCCCGAGGAGGAGCCCGACGAGCAGCGCCGCGGAGAGGGCGAGGGGGGTCGAGCGCTGCTGGCGGGCATGCGGCATAGCGCAATCGTAGAGAAGCCGCCGCGCTCGTCAAGGGGCGTTTCGCCCGAAGACGGTGGCGCTAGAGCACCGCGGCGATCGCCTGCGCGATGCGGGGGAGCTTCGCGGCCTGGATCCCCGCCATGTTGATGCGACCGCGCTGCACGAGGTAGATCGCATGCTCGTCGCGCAGGCGCGCGAGCTGCGCATCGTCGAGGCCGAGGAGCGAGAACATGCCGCGCTGCCCGACGAGGTGGTCGTAGCCCAGTGCGCCTGCCGCGGCGAGCGCCGCGACGAGCGCACGGCGATTGGCGGCGATGCGCTCGCGCATGGTGGCGAGCTCGGCCTCCCACTGCGCGTGCAGCTGCCCGTCGGCGAGGATCGTGGCGACGATCGCGCCGCCGTGCGCCGGCGGGTTCGACCACATCGTGCGCACCCCGAGGCGCGCGTGGGTGCCGAGCACCCTCGTCGCCGCGGCGCTCGCGCCGATGACGGAGAGGGCGCCGACGCGCTCGTTGTAGAGGCCGAAGCTCTTGCTCGAGCTGCTGGCCACGAGCAGCTCCTCGCAGGCGTCGAGCAGCGTGCGCAGCGGCGCGGCGTCGTCGATCGGCCCCTCGCCGAACCCCTGGTAGGCGAAGTCGAGGATCGGCAGGATGCCGCGGGCGGCGAGTCGCTCGGCGATCGTGCGCCACTGCGCCGCCGTGGGATCGATGCCCGTCGGGTTGTGGCAGGTGACGTGGAGGATCATCGCGTCGCCCGGACGCGCGCCGTCGATCGCGCTGAGCAGCGCGTCGAGGTCGAGGCTGCGCCCGTCGGCGGCGAGCCACGAATGGCGGCGCAGCGGCAGGCGGGCCGCCTCGACGATCTGGAGGTGGTTCGGCCAGGTCGGCTCGCCGACCCAGACCTCCGCCTGCGGCCGTAGTCGGGAGAGCAGGTCGATCGCGAGGCGCACGGCCCCCGTGCCGCCCGGCGTGTGGAGCAGGTCGACCCGCCCCTCGGCGACGACCGGATGGGTCGCCCCCCAGGCATCGCCCGGGCGGCGGAAGACGAGGCTGCGGATCGCATCGAGGTAGGGGGGCTCGCCGGCGATCGGGACGTAGGCCTTCGTCGTGCTCCCCGCCAGCAGGCGGGCTTCGGCCTCGTGGACGCTCGGCAGGATCGGCGTGTTCCCCGACTCGTCCATGTAGACCCCGGTGGCGAGGTTGAGACGCTCGGGGCGCGGATCGGCGCGGAAGGCGTCGAAGATGCCGAAGATCGGGTCGCCCGGCGCGGCAGCGGCGCGGGCGGAGAGGATGCCGTCGCTCATCGGGCGAGTCTAGCGGTGCGCTGCCGCGGGGGGCGCCGCGACGCGCGCCGCGGCGAATTCCGCGGCGCGGGCGTAGGATCGCGCGGATGGGCCTCTTCGACCTCGACCCGCTCGGCTGGACGATCGTCGGCTTTGTCGCCGGCGGCCTCTCCTCCTGGCTGGTCGGCGGCCGTGCGGCACGCGGCTGCCTGGCGAACATCCTCGTCGGCATCCTCGGCGGGTTCATCGGCGGTGCGCTGGCCAAGTCGGTCGGCTTCGGCGATCCGCGGGGCCTGCTCGGCTCCATCTTCGTCGCACTGTTGGGGTCGGTCCTGCTCCGGCTCCTGTTGGAATCGGTAGATCGGAGGCCACGCCCATGAGCGACGAGAAGCCCTTCTCACCCGGACTCGCCGGCGTCATCGGCGCGGAGACGGCGGTCGGCTACGTCGACGGTGCCGCAGGGCGGCTCCTCTATCGCGGCTATCCCATCGAGGAGGTCGTCACCAAGGGCACGTACGCGAGCGTCCTCGACCTGCTGCTCACCGGCGAGTGGCACCCCGACGCCGAGCTCGTGCCGGCGAAGGTCCCCCCCGCGGTGATCGCCGCGCTGCGCCTCCTCCCCGCGCATGCGCACCCGATGGACGCGCTGCGCACCGCCGTCTCGGTGTGGGGTGCCGGCGAGCGGCTCAGCTGGCCGCCGACCGCCGAGGAGGCGAAGCGCATCGCCGCGATGGCGCCATCGGCGCTCGCCGCCTTCGCGCGCCTCCGCCAGGGACTCGAGCCGGTCGACCCGCAGCCCGGTCTCGGCATCGCCGCCGCCTTCCTCCAGCAGCTGCACGACCGGGAGCCCGACCCCGGCGTCGCGCGCGCCCTCGACGCCTACCTGATGGCCGGCGCCGAGCACGGTCTCAACGCGAGCACCTTCGCGGCGCGCGTGATCATCGCCACGCGCTCCGACCTCGCCTCGGCGATCTGCGGCGCGATCGGCGCGCTGAAGGGCCCGCTGCACGGCGGCGCTCCGGCCGAGGTGATCGGCCAGCTCGGCGAGATCGGTTCGGTCGACCGCGCCGCCGACTGGGCGCGCGGCAAGCTCTCGCGCCGCGAGCTGATCATGGGCTTCGGCCACCGCGTCTACCGCGCCTACGACCCGCGCGCCGCGGCGCTGCGGAAGGTCGCCGAGGCGATGCCGACCCGCCCCGACTGGCTCGAGCTCGCGATCGGCGCCGAAGCGGCGATCCTGCGGGTCTTCGAGGAGATGAAGCCCGGCCGCGCGATGAAGACGAACGTCGAGTTCTACGCCGCGGCGGTGCTCCAGGGCGTCGGGCTCACCCCCGACCTCTTCCCGGCGACGTTCGGCATCGCGCGCATCGCCGGCTGGTCGGCGCACGCGATCGAGCAGGCGGGGGTCGACAAGATCATCCGACCCGACGCGCGCTACATCGGCCCGGCCGAGCGGCACCTCCCCTAGTGCCGACAGCTCCGACTGCCACGGCGGTCCGCCGCGCGGCGGTCGGAGCGCTCTTTGCCGCGCTGCTCGCCTGCTCGGGCGCTCCCGGCGCAGCGGCACGTACGGCCTCACCCTCCGCACCCCGCTACAGCGTCCCGGTGCTCACCTACCACCGCATCGTTCCCGCGGCGGAGCGTGGACGAAGCCGCCCCAACCTCTGCCTAGAGCCTGAGCTTTTCGCGGCACAGCTCGAGGCGCTCCACCGGGCGGGGTGGAAGACGATCACCGCCGCTGCGCTCTATGCGCGTATGTCGCGCGGCATCTACGTGCCGCCGAAGACGTTCGTGATCACCATCGACGACGGATATGTCGACGGTCTAACCTACGCGCTCCCGATCCTGCAGCGCCTCGGATATACCGCCACCTACTACGTCATCGCCGGGCGAGTCGGAGGGAGCAGCTATCTCTCGGCAGCGCAGATCCGCGCGCTCATGCACTCGGGAATGGAGATCGGGAACCACACGGTGACGCACACGCCCGCCAAGCGGCTCGATGCCGCTTCAGCGGCCGTGCAGGTCGCACGGGCACAGGAGCTGCTCGAGCAGTGGACCGGGCGGGCACCGGTGACCTTCGCCTACCCCTTCGGGTCCCACCCGAGATTCCTCGAGGAAGCTGTCGCCGCGGCTGGGCTGCGCATGGCCTTCACGACGGAGAAGGGCGACGTGCGCAGCCTGGAAAACCCGTTCGCCCTACCCCGCTACTCGATGGGGTCGGCGATCTCACCCGAGTACCTCGTCAGGCTCGTGGCTGCCTCCTCGAAGGCACCTTAGCGCTCGTCGCGGAGCGCCTTGGCGATCTGCTCGCCGTGATCGACGGGGTGCTTGGTGTAGCCGGCCAACCAGTCGGCGACGGTGAAGCGCCCGCGCTCGGTGTGCTCGCCATGGCGCAGCAGGTCGCC
>JBEGQU010000046.1:0-7801 GCA_041180765.1 Chloroflexota bacterium | reverse complement strand
GCAGGCGCCGACCCTGCTCGCCGGCCCGGGCGACCTGGGCGCTTGGCTGTCTGTCTGTGCGCTGTCCGTGCGCGCAGACAGCGGATTCGCCGCGGGGCAGGGCGATGCCCAGATGCCCCTGGGGCATTCGAGCGGCCTCGGCCTGCCGCCCGGCGGCCTACGGTCACGCCTGCTCGGGGCGATCGCCGCATCGGGCGCTGCCGGGGTCGTCGACGGGGATCTGGCGGCGGTGGCAGGCGACGAGGGGGCGGCCCTTGCCGCCGCGCTCGCCCTCCTCGCTCGCCAGGGGCTGGCGGAGCAGCGAGGTGGTCGCTGGCGGGCCATCGGAGGGGCGGTGCTAGGCTCATCGCCATGAGTGGCAAGGCTGGCACGAATCTCGTCATCGTCGAGTCCCCGGCGAAGGCGACGACGATCGAGCGGTACCTGGGGCCCGATTACACGGTGCTGGCCTCCTACGGGCATGTCCGCGACCTTCCGCAGAAGGTGAAAAAGGGGAGCATGTCGATCGACATCGAGCACGGCTTCACCCCCGTCTACGAGGTGATCGAGGAGAAGGCGAAGCGCCTCGAAGACCTGAAGAAGGCAGCCAAGCGGGCGAGCACCGTCTGGCTGGCGACCGACCTCGACCGGGAGGGGGAGGCGATCGCCTGGCACGTCGCCGAGGCGCTCGGGATCCCCGCGGAGCAGCGGCGCCGGGTCACCTTCTCCGAGATCACCAAGGGAGCCATCCTCGACGCCTTCACCCACCCAAGGGGGATCAACCAGGACCTCGTCGATGCCCAGCAGGCGCGCCGGATCCTCGATCGCCTGGTCGGGTATCGCCTCTCCCCCCTCCTGTCGCGCCTCGTGAAACCGAAGCTCTCCGCCGGGCGCGTGCAGTCGGTCGCCCTCCGGCTCGTGGTCGAGCGCGAGCGGGCCATCCGCGCCTTCGTCCCGCGCCGCTACTTCACCGTCGAGCTCGGCATCCGCCCCGCCTCCGACCCCGACCTGGTGATCGCCGCCACGCTCGTGGGGGCGAAGGGGGAGACGCTGGAGATCGAGCCGGCTGCCGCCGAGGCGGCCGTCGCGCGGCTCCAGGGGCGCGCCGCGACGGTCCTCGAGCGGAGCGAGAGCACGCGCAAGCAGCGTCCGGTTCCGCCCTTTATCACCTCGACGCTGCAGCAGGAGGCGGGCCGCAAACACGGCTTCCGCTCGAAGGTCACCATGCAGCTCGCGCAGCGCCTCTACGAGGGGGTGGAGATCGGCGGAGAGCGCACCGGGCTGATCACCTACATGCGCACCGACTCGCCGACGCTCAGCCAGCAGGCGATCGCCGACGCCGCGAAGGTGATCGCCCAGCGCTTCGGCCCGGGCTTCGTCGTCGAGGGTGGGCGCCAGTACGCGTCGAAGTCGAAGAACGCCCAGGAGGCGCATGAGGCGATCCGTCCGACGAACCTCGCGCTGACCCCGGAGGATGTCGCGCCATACGTGGACGAGCGCGAGCTGAAGGTTTACACCCTCATCTGGCGCCGGGCGATCGCCTCGCAGATGCCCGACAAGGTGTCGGCGACGACGACGATCATCTGGGAGGCCGGGGAGGATCGCCTGAAGACGACGGCGACGACCACCCTCGAGCCGGGCTTCACGACCGTCTACCTCGAGGGGCGCGACGATGAGGAGGAGGAGGCAGAGGCGCGGCTTCCCGACCTGCAGCAGGGAGCTACCGGCGAGGTGGCCACCGCCGAGGGCGTGCCGCACGAGACGAAGCCGGAGCCGCGCTTCACCGAACCGACCCTCGTGAAGGAGCTCGAGAAGCACGGGATCGGCCGCCCCTCCACCTATGCGGCGATCATCGAGCGAATCCAGGAGCGCGAGTATGTCGATCGCGACAAGGAGAACCGCCTCCGCGCGACGCGGCTCGGCGAGACCGTCTGCGACCTGCTGACGACCCACTTCGCGCCGTTCGTCGACCTCGGCTTCACCGCGGGGCTCGAGGAGGAGCTCGATGCCGTGGCCGAGGGACGCGCGGACTGGCGCGACGTGCTCGGCCGCTTCTGGTCGGAGTTCGAGCCGCTCGTCGCCGAGAAGGGGACGAGCATCGGCGCGGGAGAGTTCCGTACCCGCCCCAGCGACGAGAAGTGCAGCGAGGGGCACGACATGGAAGAGCGGCTCGGCCGCTTCGGCTGGTACCTCGCCTGCACGAAGTACCCCGACCATGCCGAACGGCGCTCGCTCTCGAAGGTGATCGGCGATGACTCGCCCTCCGGCGACACCCCGACGCTCGAGGGCGCGGGGCTGCCGTGCCCGATCTGCGGCCCGGAGCACGGCGGCAAGATGGCACAGCGACGCAGTCGCTTCGGCTGGTTCCTCGGCTGCGACCGCTATCCGGAGTGCCGCTATATCCCGAAGCCCGAGGTCCCCGCAGAGTTCAAGCTCGACTTCGAGGCGCCCTGTCCGATCTGCGGGCCGGAACACGGCGGCAGGCTCGGGCCGAAGAAGAACAACAAGCGCGGGACCTACTTCTACTCCTGCAACCGCTACCCCGACTGCAAGACGATCCGGCCGCGCCCGACCGGCGCGGTGCACCAGGGTTGCGGCGCCGTCGTGTCGCGTGACGAGGAGGGTGGCATCTGCGCCCGCTGTGGTGCGCGCATCGAGCTCCCCGAGGGGGAGCTGCTGGGCTTGGTGCTGCAGGGTGGCGAGCCCAACCCGCTGGCCTTCGCGCCGAAGCGTCGACGCGCCGCGCCTGCCGAAGCCACCGGTGCTTCGGGCGCAAAGCGCCCCAAGTCCGGCAGCAAGGCGCGCGTGAAGCGCGCCCCGCGCGCGGCGACCTGATGCGCGCGGGCCGCGCGACGGCTCACCGGGGCGGAGGGAGCGCCGCCGCCGATCCGCGGGTCGATCCGTTCATCGTGCACCTCGAGGCGCGTGCGCTCTCCGCCGCGACGCTTCGCTCGTACGGTACGGCCGTGCGGCGCTTCCTCTCCTGGTGCGATGCCCAGGGCGTCGATTGGCGGGAACCATCCCGGGGCGACCTGCGCCGCTACATCGCGGAGCTCGGGGACGGTGCGGAGCGCTCGACCGTGCAGCAGCGGCTTGCAGCGCTCGGAACCTTCTACCGCTACTGGGTGCGGCAGGGGAGCGTGGCGCGCGATCCACTCCACGCCCTCGCACGCCCCCAGCGCGAGCGACACCTCCCGGACGTGCTCACCGCCGCGCAGGTGGAGCAGCTGATTGCCGCCGGTGCGGCCGGCACCGCGCCGGAACTTTCGCTCCGCGACGCGGCGCTGATCGAGCTGCTCTACGGCGCGGGCCTGCGCATTGCCGAGCTCGTCTCCATCGAGGTGGGCGACCTGAACCTCGTGCGCGGCGAGGTGCGCGTGACCGGGAAGGGGGGCAAGGAGCGCGTGGTGCTGTACGGCGCTCCCTGTCGCGGGGCGCTCGAGCGCTACCTCGCAGACGGCCGCCCGGTCCTCGCCGCCGCCAAGGGTGCGCCGCAGACACCGGCACTCTTCCTCAACCGCAATGGCGGTCCGCTCGGCGAGCGCGGCGCACGGGCGAGGCTCGACGCGATCGCCGCTGCCGCCGGCCTGCCGGCGGCCTTCCACCCCCACACCCTGCGCCACTCGTTCGCCACGCACCTGCTCGACGGCGGCGCCGATCTGCGCGTCGTCCAGGAGCTCCTCGGCCATGAGAGCCTTGGCACCACGCAGGTCTACACCCACGTCTCGACCGCGAGGCTGCGGGGGCTCTATCGCTCGGCGCATCCACGGGCCCGACGCACGGAGGAGGAGCGTTGAGCGGCGCGATCGCCCGCAACAGCGTGCTGCTCGCCGTGGCCCAGGCCGGCTCACGCCTGCTCGGCTGGGTCCGGCTCGCCGCACTTGCCGCGGTCCTGGGCACCAGCGGCGGCCTTGACCCCTACCTCGCCGCCTTCCGCCTTCCCGACCTGCTCTACCAGCTGATCGCCGCGGGGGCCCTCTCGAGCGCACTCGTGCCGATCCTCGCCGACCTTGCCCAGCGTGGGGAGCGCGAGCGGGCGCGCCGCCTCGTCGCCTCCCTCGGGGCGCTCATCGCCGGCCTGATGCTCTGCCTCGGGCTCGCCGGGCTCGTGGCCGCCGACTCGGTCGCGCGACTCGTTGCTCCGGGGCTCGGGGCCGCGCAGCTCAGCGAGACGGCGCTGCTCACCAGGATCCTGCTGCTCTCGCCGCTGCTGCTGGGCTTGGCGGCGCTGATGAACGCGGTCGTTGCATCCGAAGAGCGCTTCCGCGGACCGGCCGTCGGCCCCCTGCTCTACAACCTCGCCGTGATCGTCGCGGTGCTCGCCGGCGGTGGGGCCCTCGGCGGCGTCGCACCGGCGCTCGGCACCGTCGTCGGCGCCGCCCTCCTCCTGGGTGCGGCGATCCCCGAGGCGCGTCGAGTCGGCTACCGCCTCGCGCGCCCCGATTTCGGCGACCCGCTGCTCGGCCAGGCACTCCGGGCGATGGGGCCGCGCGTCATCGGCCTCGGCTCCCTGCAGGTGGTCTTCGCGATCCTCACCTCGCTGGCGAGTGGCCTCGGACCGGGCGCGATCACGCTGTGGTCCTACGCCTTCGCGCTGTTGCAGTTTCCGGCAGCGGTCATCGGCGGGGCGATCGGCACCGCGCTGCTCCCGGTGGTGAGCCGTCTCCAGTCCGCTCGCGACCGTGATGGGCTGGCACGCGCGGCACACGCCGCCGCCGGTAGCGCGAGCTGGCTCCTTGCCCCTGCGGTGACCCTCGGCGCCCTCTTCGCGGACGCGATCACGCGCCTGATCCTCGGCCAGTCGGCGGAGGCCTCGGCCGTCGCGCAGACGGCGACGCTGTTGCGCTGGCTGCTCGCGGGCCTGCTCCCGATGGGGCTCATCGCGATCCTCGTGCGCCTCTCGTTCAGCGTGGGGGACACGCGCGGCCCGGTCGCCGCGACGCTCGCCTCGTCGGCGCTCACGATCCTGCTCGCGACGCTCCTCTCGCCGGCTCTCGGCCTGGCCGCGCTGGCGATCGGCATGGCGATCGGGGACTGGGCGGAGCTTGCCCTCCTCGCCGTGATCGTCCGCGGCCGCGTCGTCGGGCCGACGCTGCGGGGCCTGCTCGGCGGAGCCCCCCCGAGCATCGCCCTCGCGCTGGTCGCCGCACTCGCTGGCGGCCTGCTCGACGCCCTGCTGCGCAGCCTGCTCCCGTTGCGCGCCGAGCATGTTGCGCTCGTCGCCGCCGGCCTCGCGCTCGCCCTCTACGTCGGCGTGAGCGCACGCCTCGATCTCGCCGCAGCGCGTCCGGTCGTCGGTCGCGTCAGCGCGCGCCTGGGCAGGGGCGCGCGGTGAGCACCACCGCCGTGCGACGGCTCTCCGACCTCGTCGATCGGCTCGCCGCCGATGGGCAGATGCCGGAGGCTGTGCGGGCGGCGCTCGCGGCAGCCGCTGTAGGCCGTGAGGTGACCGCCCCGGTGACGGCCGACTCGCGACGCGTCGCCACGGGGGGCGTCTTCGTCGCGATCCCCGGCTTCAAGCGCGACGGCGCCGAGTTCGCCGCCGCCGCCGCGGCGGCGGGGGCCACGGCGATCGTCGCCGAGCGCGACCTGCGGCTCGGCGTGCCGACGCTCGTCGTGCGGAGTGCGCGGCGGGCGCTGGCCATCGCGGCCACGTGGTGGGAGGGCGATCCGGCGGAGTCGCTGATCGTCGTCGGCGTCACGGGGACTGACGGCAAGACGACCACGGCAACGTTCCTCTCCACGGCGCTCTCCGCCTGCGGCATCCGCACGGGACTCATCTCGACGGCGATCAGCCGCATCGGCGGCGTGCAGCACCCGGCCGCCGCCCACCAGACGACGCCGGAGGCCCCGGAGCTGCAGGCGCAGCTGCGCGCCGTCGCCGCTGCCGGCGACGCAGCGGTCGTGCTCGAGACGACGAGCCACGGCCTCGAGCTGGAGCGCGTTGGCGGCATCGCCTATGCGGCGGCGGTGATCACGACCTTCAGCCCCGATCACCTGGACCTGCATGGCAGCGTCGAGGCGTATCGAGCGGCGAAGCTGCGACTCCTCGAGCGCGTCGCCGGGAGCGCCGCGAGCCGCGCGGCCGGACTCCCGCCGGTGGCCGTGATCCGGACGAGCGATGCGGAGATGGCCCCGTTCGCCGCCGCCGCGGCGCGCGCGGGACTGCGCATCGTCTCCTACGACGCCACCGTCGCCGACGAGCTGGTCGTCGAGGGGGTTCGCTACCCCGTGACGCTCGCCATGCCGGGGGTGATCAATGCGCGCAATGCGGCGGCGGCGCTCGCGCTGGTCGTCGCCTGGGGGCTTCCGGTGCAACCCGCGCTCGACGCCCTGGCCGCTGAGCCGGGGCCACCCGGGCGGAGCGAGCAGGTGCGCGCGGGCCAGCCGTTCGCGGTCATCGTCGACTTCGCCCACACCGGTCCGTCGCTGGCCGCCGCCCTGGGGCTCGCGCGGGGGCTCTGCGCGCCGGGAGGGCGCGTGCTGCTGGTGACGGGGGCGGCGGGGGAGCGCGACCCGGGCCGCCGCACCGCGATCGGGAGCGCGTCGGTGGCGGCCGACCGTGTCTGGGTTGCCGACGAAGACCCGCGCCACGAAGACCCAGCCGAGATCGCCGCAACGATCCTCGCTGCCCGCATCGCCGCCGGGGGGGCGCCGGGAGATGCGACCGCCCTCCATGATCGCCGCGCCGCGATCGCCGCCGCGATCGACGCTGCACGCGCGGGCGATGTCGTCCTCCTGGCCGGCAAGGGCCACGAGCGGACGATCGAGCGGCGCGGCATCGACGAGCCGTGGGACGAGGTCGCCGCCGCGCGCGAGGCGCTCGCCTCGCTCGGCTATCCTCACGGGCAATGAGCGCAGATCCGCAGCCGATCCCCTCGATCGAGGCGCAGGGCTCCGCCGCCACGGATCCGCGTCTCAAGGTGCGCGCGCTCGCCCGGCCGATCGCCCTCCTCCGCTCCTCGCTCCTCGAGCGCGCCGAGCGCGCGGGGATCGCCGGCGAGGGGTTGCGCCTGGTCGCCGACGCCTTCGACTTCGCCGTCGAGGCGCACGAGGGCCAGGTCCGCGCCTCAGGGGAGCCGTACGTGACGCATCCCGCCGAGGCGGCGCTCATCCTCGCCGATCTGGGCCTCGATGCTCCGACCCTCGCCGCCGCGCTGCTCCACGACGTTCCCGAGGACACGAGCGTCTCGACCGCAGACCTCGCACTCCGCTTCGGTGACGAGATCGCGACCCTCGTCGACGGGGTGACGAAGCTCGGCAAGTTCTCGGCCCTCTCGGCCGAGGACCAGTACGCCGAGAGCATGCGCAAGATGTTCCTGGCGATGGCGCAGGACATCCGGGTGGTGCTGATCAAGCTCGGCGACCGCCTGCACAACATGCGCACGATCGCCGCCCTGCCGCCGGAGAAGCAGCGCCGAATCGCGCGCCAGACCCTCGAGATCTACGCCCCCCTCGCCGATCGCCTCGGCATCTGGCAGGTGAAGTGGGAGCTCGAGGATCTCTCGTTCAAGGCGATGGAGCCAGAGCGGTACAAAGATCTTGCCCGCATGGTCGACATGCGGCGCGACGCGCGTGTCGACTACATCAATCGTGCCATCGGCGTTCTCAAGCCAGAGCTCGAGCGTGCGGGGATCGCCGCCGAGTTCTCGGGACGCGCGAAACATCTCTACTCGATCCACAAGAAGATGGCGCGCAAGGGTTCGGCATTCTCGGAGATCTACGACGTCTACGCGATTCGCGTGATCGTCGAGAGCCTGCGCGACTGCTATGCGGCGCTCGGGGCCGTCCACTCCGTCTGGCGCCCGATCCCCGGTCAGTT
>JBEGQU010000045.1:0-13033 GCA_041180765.1 Chloroflexota bacterium | reverse complement strand
GGGCGCTACGGCGAGATCTTCGGCCCGGATCGCTTCTACCTGGAGGTGCAGGACCACGGCCTGCCGGAGCAGCGTCGACTGAACGAGCAGCTCTTCCGCCTCGCCCCCGAGGTAGGCCTGCCGACGGTGCTGACGAACGACCTGCACTACGTGCGCCGCGACCAGCAGGAGGCACACGACGTGCTCCTCTGCATCGGCACCCAGTCGAACCTCGACACGCCGGGGCGCATGCGCTTCGGGAGCGGGGAGTTCTACGTCAAGTCGCGCGAGGAGATGGCGCGCCTCTTCCCCGACCGGCCGGAGCTGCTGCGCAATACCCGGCGGATCGCGGAGATGGTCGACTTCAAGATGCCGCTCGGCCAGCTGCGCATGCCCGACATCGCCGTCCCCGCGGGGGAGAGCGTCGAGAGCTGGCTCCGCAAGCAGGCCGAGGCCGGGCTGCGGCGCCGCTACGGCACCCCCGACGCGAAGGCGGTCGCGCGACTCGAATACGAGCTCGGCGTGATCCTGAAGATGGGCTACGGCGCCTACTTCCTCATCGTCGCCGACTTCGTCGGCTACGCCCGCTCGCAGGGGATCGCCACCACCTGCCGCGGCAGCGCTCCCGGCTCGATCGTCACCTACGCCCTCGGCATCACCCCCGTCGACCCGCTGCTCTACGACCTGCCGTTCGAGCGCTTCCTCAACGAGGACCGCGTCACCCTTCCCGACATCGACATCGACCTCGAGGACGCCCGCCGCGACGAGGTGATCCGCTACGTCTCGTCGAAGTACGGCGAGGATCGGGTGGCGCAGATCATCACCTTCGGCACCCTCGGCGCCCGCGCGGCGCTACGGGATGTCGGGCGCGTCCTCGGCAAGAGCTACGGCGAGGCCGACCGCATCGCGAAGGCGGTCCCCGAGGCGCTCGGCACGACCCTAGAGGATGCCCGCCGCGATCCGAACTTCCTCGCCCTCGCCGAGAGCCCGGAGTACGCACCGCTCGTCGGCCTCGCCACGCAGCTGGAGGGGGTGGTGCGCAACGCTTCGACGCACGCCGCCGGCGTGGTGATCAGCCGCGAGCCGCTGGTCGACCTGATGGCGCTGCAGCGGGCGACGACCGGCGACGGGGTGATGACGCAGATCGCGATGAAGGGGGTCGAGTCGCTCGGGCTGCTGAAGTTCGACTTCCTCGGCCTCGCCAACCTCACGATCCTCCGCACCGCAGTCGAGCGCATCCGCGCGTCGAAGGGGGTCGAGGTCGACCTCGACGCGATCCCGCTCGACGACAAGAAGACCTTCGACCTCCTCGCCTCCGGCGAGACGACCGGCATCTTCCAGCTCGAGTCGCCCGGCATGCGCCGCTACATCAAGGAGCTACGGCCGACGAGCGTCTTCGACCTTGCGGCGATGGTCGCGCTCTACCGGCCGGGGCCGATGGCGAACATCCCCACCTACATCCGCCGCAAGCACGGCCAGGAGGCGGTGACCTACCCGCACCCACTCCTCGAGCCGGTGCTCAAGCGGACGCACGGCGTCTTCGTCTACCAAGAGGACATCATGAGCGCCTCGGTGGCGCTCGCCGGCTTCAGCGGCGCCAAGGCCGACACGCTCGGCTGGGCGATCCGCAAGAAGAAGGACGAGCTCCTCCAGTCGCTTCGATCCGATTTCTACGAGGGGGCCGCGGCACGCGGCGTCGCCCGCGACGTGGTGGAGCAGGTCTTCAGGCTCGTCGAGCCGTTCGCCGACTACGGCTTCAACAAGGCGCACGCCACCTGCTACGGGATGATCGCGTACCAGACCGCCTACCTGAAGGCGAACCACACCGTCGACTACATGACGAGCGTCCTCAACGCCTTCCGCAGCAAGGAGGAGAAGGTCGCCGCGGCCGTCGCCGAGTGTCGCCGCCTCGGCATCGAGATCCTGCCCCCGGACGTGGAACGCTCCAGCGTCGACTTCGAGCCCGAGGGGAACGCGATCCGCTTCGGGCTGCTCGGCGTCAAGAACGTCGGCGCCGGGGCCGCGGAGTCGATCGTCGCCGCGCGCTCGGTGGACGGGCCCGCGCGATCCCTGCAGGAGTTCTGCGAGCGGATCGACCTGCGCCTCGCGAACAAGCGCGTCCTCGAGGCACTGGCGAAGGTGGGGGCGCTCAACCGCTTCGGGCATCCGGCGCAGATCCTGCTCGCCCTCGACGAGACGATCGCCGCCGCCTCCGGGGCGCAGCGCGAGCGGGCGGCCGGCCAGGTAGGGCTCTTCGATGCGTCGCCCGGCCTGCTCACCGGGGTCGAGCGGGCCCTCCCAGCCGCCGCGGAGGCACCGGTCCGCGAGCGCCTCCGCTGGGAGCGCGAGCTGATGGGTGTCTACCTCAGCGACCACCCGATGAACGCCCTCGCCGCCTCGCTGGAGCCGTACGTCACGGCACAGGCGGTCGACCTTGCCGACGAGCAGTTCCGCGATCCGACCGTGGTCCTCGGCGGGCTGGTGAGCGGGATCCGCAACATGGTGACGAAGAAGGGCGAGTCGATGGCGGTGATCACCCTCGAGGACCTGACGAGCACCGTCGAGGTCGTGGCCTTCCCGCGCGTGCTCGAGCGGACCAGGAACGCCTGGGTCGAGGGCGAGCCGGTGCTCGTCGCCGGTCGCACCGAGCGGCGCGGCGAGGGGTGGAACGTCCACGTGGAGAGCGCGATCCTCTGGGAGGAGGCGCAGCGCCTCGCCCCCGAGGAACTGCGCAGTCGCCTCGCCGTCTCGGCGAGTCGCGGTGGCTGGTCGCGGTCGAGCGCGCCGCGCGTCGCGAGCGGTCCGCCGCCGGGCCTCGTCCCCGAGCTGCCGATCCGCGAGCCTGCCGGGAGCGAGTACGACGCTCCCGCCGGCGACCCGCTGCCGCCGCCCGCGCCGGTGGCGATCGCGTCCGAGCCGCCGCCGCTCGATCCGGTGGAGCTGCCGGAGGGCGCGGTGGTGCAGATCCGCTTCCGCGCCGGCCAGGGGCTCGACGAGACGATCCGCGCGATGGAGATCGTCAAGGAGGAGCTCCGTGCACGTCCCGGCTCGACGCGCGTCATCGTCTTCATTCCGCAGGAGGGCGGCTCGCGCCAGATGCCGATGGAGCAGCGGGCCGGCCTCGCCTGGGATCCGAGCTTCGCCGCCCGCATCCGCGATCGCGTCGGCCGCGATGGGGTCGAGGTTACCTTCGCCAACGATCCGCAGGCCGCGTCGTAGGGGCGCTGCGTCCGCCTAGGGGGTGCGCTAGAATCTGCCCATGGCACTTCGCGATTACGCCTCCGTGCTCCTGCGCCAGTCGGCCCCCGACGGCACCGACTGGCGATCGATGTCGCGCCTCGCGCGCGCCCTGCTGCTCGCGCGCGCCTCGGTGCTCCCGCTGACGATCGTCGGCGCGGGCCAGGGGCTCCTCTACGCCTGGTGGACGGGCGCGATCAGCGATGCATCGTTCGGCGGCGGCGCGGTGAGCGGGGTCTGGCTC
This sequence comes from Chloroflexota bacterium, assembly GCA_041180765.1. Classification (GTDB taxonomy): domain Bacteria; phylum Chloroflexota; class Limnocylindria; order Limnocylindrales; family Limnocylindraceae; genus Limnocylindrus. The sequence continues at coordinate 9,573 of JBEGQU010000045.1, read as the reverse complement.
GGCGTGGCCGCCTTCCTCGGTGCGAACCTCGCCCACGCGGCGAACAACCTGGCGAACGACTGGCGCGACTATCACGACGGGCTCGACCGCCCGGGCTACCCGCGCGCGGACTACTCGCCGCATCCGATCGCCTCGGGCGCGATGTCGAGTCGGACGCTGCTCGTCGTCATCGGCATCATCACCGCGCTGGCCGCGCTGCTCGGCGGCTTCGCCATGGTCGTGCGCGGCGAGCCGCTCCTCGGCGCCTTCGCCGTTGCGGGCTTCGTCCTCTCGTGGGGCTACACCGATCCGCCGCTCCGGCTCAAGCGCCGCGGCCTCGGCGAGCTCTCCGTCCTGATCGTCTGGGGGCCGCTCATGGGGGGCGGAACCTACCTCGCCGCCACCGGCAAGCTCGATGCAGCGGCGCTCCTCGCGACGCTCCCCTGGGGCCTGATCGCCACCGCCGTCCTCTTCGGCAAGCACCTCGACAAGATCGAGGCCGATCGCTCCCGCGGCGTCGGAACCTTCGTCGTGCGCATCGGCGAGCGCGCCGCGCGCGCAGTCGCCGTGGGCCTGATCAGCGTCGGCTACCTCGCGATCGCCCTCTTCGCGGTCCCGGCGATCGGCATCTACCCGTGGTTCGTCGCGCCGCTTGCCGGCCTCGGCGCCATCAGCGCCCTGCCCGCGCTGCGCATCCTCGCCGCGCCGCGACCCGCCGCGCCGCCGCCGAACTATCCGCTCTGGCCGCTCTGGCACGTCGGCGCGGCCTTCATCGCCGGTCGTCCGGCGATGGGCGCGCTCCTCGTCGGCCTGGTGATCGGCGCGATCGTCGGGCGCTAGCGCCCCTTCGCCTCCGGGCGCGCGACGCGCGCGGGGGGGACGCGCAGGGCGCTGAACTTCGCCAGCTCCACCTCGATGGCCGCAACCTTGGCCGCAGCGGCGCGCCACTCGGGGGAACCGGCGGTCGCCCGCGCGCGCGCCGCGCGCGCGGCAGCGTGCTCGCGCATCAGCGTCTCGCGGTCCGTGCGGGGCTCGAAGGCTCGCTCGCTCATCTCTCTCCTCCTGGTGCCGAAGGTGGGACTCGAACCCACACGGCCTTGCGACCGGCCGATTTTAAGTCGGATGCGTCTGCCATTCCGCCACTCCGGCGCCGCCATCGTACCGCGGCGCCGCGGAGTGGACCATCCGCCCGCAGGCCTGGTACCGAAGGAGGGACTCGAACCCACACGACCTTGCGGTCAACCGATTTTGAGTCGGTCGCGTCTGCCATTCCGCCACTTCGGCACCCGTAGATCCTAGCGGTGGGGCACCATTGGGGCATGGAAGAGCGGGCACCCCGGGCTCGTCCGATCGCTGCCGAGGGCGCGGAGCGGCGCGCCCTCCTCGTCGCCGCCCGGGCGGGGGATGCACGCGCGTTCGAGGCACTCTTCGCCCCGGATCTTGATCTCGCCTGGCGGGTGGCGCTCCGCATCACCGGAGAGCCCGCCCGTGCCGACGACGCGCTCCAGGAGGGCCTGATCGCCGCCTTCGAGCACCTCGATCGGGTGGAGCCGCGCAACCTGCGCGGCTGGTTCGTGCGCATCGTGCAGAATGCGGCCCGCGACGGTGAGCGGCGCGAGCGGCGCCGGGCCGCGATCTCCCTCGGCGCGCAGCGCGACGAGCGGGGCGCGGGGGAGCCCGGGGGCAGCCTCGCGGAGACGCTCGACGCGGGGGCTGTCGGCGATCCCGAGGCGCGGCTGGAGGGCCGCGAGCTCGGCGCGGCACTGCGCGCGGCCCTCGACCGGATCCCCGAGGAGCGTCGCACCGCCCTGCTGCTCGCCTTGGTCGACGGGTACGACTACGCCGCAATCGCCGAGGTCACGGGCGTCTCGGTAGGGACGGTGAAGAGCCGCGTCAGCCGCGGGCGGGCGGAGCTGCGGCGCATCCTCGCCGAGCTCGTCGACCGGGAACCGCCGGGGACCGCGGGGCGTTAAGGAGGGGAGATGTCGAGCCGGCCGCACGCCCCGGAGCCCCTGCACCCCGTCGAGCGGCGGGGGGTCGACGCGCTGCGCGCCGCCGAGCCGCGCCGCTCCCGCGACCCGTTCTCCGACGCGCGCGTCCGGGCGCGCCTCCTGGCGATCGCCGCCGAGCGCGCCGATGGGGGCGCTGCCGCGCGCCTGCGACGCTGGATCGTCGGGGTCCCGCGCGCCGCCACGGCGGGCGCGCTCCTCTCGGCCGCCCTCCTGCTCGCCGCCGCCGGCCTGCCGGTTGGCATCGATGCCGATGCAGCGCTCCGGGCCGGCACCAGCGCGCCGGCCGCCAACTCCGCGGAGAGCGTTGCGCCGGTGCCCGCTTCGGGAAGCGCCGAGACCCCCGTCGACCTGCCCGTCTCCGCCGTCGGCGCCGACGAAGCGGTCGGGCGCGCCCCCCTCCTGCTCGCCGGTCTCATCGGGCTCGGGGCGAGCATCGGCGCCGCCCTCGTCGCCGTGCGTCGCCGCCGCGCCTGAGCCGCACGAGACGCAGGGGCGCTGCTCCCCTGGGGTAGGCTCAGCGCATGAGCGCGCGCCGCCGTCTCCTCCTCGTCGATGCGTACGGCCTGATCTACCGCGCCTTCCACGCGATCCCACCGCTGACGAACAGCAAGGGCGTGCTCACGAACGCCGCCTTCGGGTTCACGAGCATCTTGCTCCGCGCGATCGCGGATGCCCGCCCCGAGCGCGCGGTCGTCGCCTTCGATGCGCCGGGCACGACCTACCGCCACGAGCGCTTCCCCGCCTACAAGGCACAGCGCCCCTCGATGCCGCCCGAGCTCCGCTCGCAGGTGCCGCTCGTCCGCGACCTCGTGGCCGCACTCGGGCTGCCGCTGCTCGAGGCAACCGGCTACGAGGCCGATGACGTGATCGGCACGATCGCCGAGCGGGCCGCCGCGGACGGCTGGGAGGTGGCGATCGTCTCCGGCGACCTCGACATGCTCCAGCTCGTCGGGCCGCACGTCTCGCTCCTGCACACGGCAAAGGGGGGTGCCGACAACATCGTCACCTACGACCCGGCACGGGTCCGCGAGCGCTACGGACTCGCACCGGACCAGATGGTCGACTTCAAGGCGCTCAAGGGCGACAGCTCGGACAACATCCCGGGCGTCCCCGGGATCGGCGAGAAGACCGCGGCGAAGCTCATCGGGGCGTTCGGCTCCCTCGACGGGCTCTACGGGCGCCTCGAGGAGGTCGAGCCTGTGCGCATCCGCGAGCTGCTGCGCAGCAACCGCCAGGTCGCGTTCGACTGCCGCGGCCTGATGACGATCGACCGCGACGCGCCGCTTGCGCTCCCCGAGAGCGGCGGCAGGATCGGCGAGTACGACCGTGACGCGGCGCTGGCACTGCTGCGCGAGCTGGAGTTCCGCGCCCTCCTCTCCCGCCTCCCGCCGCTGCACGGCGAGGACCGCGCGGCGCACGCCGCCGCGATCGAGGCGCATGCGGCGGCATCGCAGGTGCGCGGCAGGGGGGCGCCCGCGCCGGCGCGCGCAGCGACGGCTGCTACCGGCGACCTGCAGCTGGGCTTCGACTTCGACGCGGTGAGCGCCGGCAACGCGGCGGCGGGCGCGCGCACGCCGGAGGGCGTCACGGCGGGCGCGGACGCGGAGGGGCACGTCGACCTCGCCGCGCGCATCGAGGCGGTGAAACGCGGGGATCTCGCCCAACTCGGGATGCGGATCGCGGACGCCCGCGACGATGCCCCCGCGCTGCTCCGTGCCCTGGACGCCTCGGCGCCGGTCGGCGTCGGCAGCGTCGGGGTCGACCGGCGCGGTCCGAGCGGGCCGGTCGCCCTCGTGCTCGCGGATGCCCACGGCAACACGGTCGGCAGCGAGGAGCCCGCCGCGATCCACGCCCTGCTTGCGGCGCTCGCCGCATCGCATCGGCCCTTCATCGGCCTCGGGGCGAAGGGGGTCGTGGGTGCGCTCGCCGAGATCGCCCCCGCGGAGTCGCCGCTGCTGCTCGACGACGTCGCCCTCGGCACCTGGATCTCGAACGTCACCGTGCGCAATCCCGGCCTCCGGGAGGTGGCGACGGCACGCCTCGGCGCCGACATCCCGGAACGCCTCGCACCGCTCGAGGAGGCGGCGCTCGGCGCGCTGGTCGCCCTGGCCGCCCGCGCCGGGCTCGAGGTAGAGCTCGCCGAGGCGGGGACGCTGCGCCTCTACCGCGAGATCGAGCTGCCGCTCGTCGAGGTGCTCGCCCGCATGGAGATCGCCGGCATCGCCGTCGACCGGGGTCGCCTCGATGACCTCGACGGCGCCTTCCGGGCCGAGATCGCCCGGCTGGAGGCGGCTGCGGCGAAGGCGGTCGGTCACGCGGTCCCCTTCTCCTCGCCCAAGCAGCTCGGTGAGCTGCTCTTCGGCGAGCTCGGCCTGCCGAAGGGGAAGCGCACGAAGACCGGAGCCTGGTCGACCGACGCGAGCGTGCTCGAGGAGATCCAGGGGGAACACCCCGTCGTCGGCCTCGTGCTGGAGTGGCGGACCGTCTCCAAGTTGCAGGGCACCTATGTCGGTGCGCTGCCCAAGCTCATCGAGGGGGACGGGCGCCTGCACACCACGTTCCAGCAGGCGGTTGCCGCAACCGGGCGCCTCAGCTCCGTCGATCCGAACCTGCAGAACATCCCGATCCGCAGCGAGCTCGGGCGCCAGATCCGCAGCGCCTTCGTCGCGGCGAAGGGGACGACCCTCGTCGCGGCGGACTACTCGCAGATCGAGTTGCGGATCCTCGCGCATGTCACCCGCGACCCCTTCCTGATCGCGGCCTTCGCCGCCGGCGAGGATATCCACCGTGCGACCGCGGCGCGCGTGCTCGACAAGCAGCCGGCTGCGGTCGACGAGGGGGAGCGGGCCATGGCGAAGATGGTGAACTTCGGGATCGCCTACGGCATGGGCGACTTCGGCCTCGCGACCCGCGCAGGCATCTCGCGCGAGGCGGCGAAGGGGTTCATCGCCGGCTACTTCGAGCGCTACCCGGGGATCAAGCGCTACATCGATGCGATCAAGGAGGAGGCACGCGCGGCGGGCGCGGTCACGACGCAGCTCGGCCGCCGCCGTCCGATCCCCGAGCTCCGCGCGGCGAACCCGGCGCTCCGCGCGGCAGGGGAGCGCGCCGCCATCAACCATCCGATCCAGGGAACCGCCGCCGACATCATCAAGATCGCGATGATCCGCCTCGCGCCGCGCCTTGCCGAGGTGGGCCTCGCCGCGCGCCTGATCCTCCAGGTGCACGACGAGCTGCTCCTCGAGGCCCCGGACGCCGAGGTCGACCGGCTCGTGCCGCTGCTGCGCGAGACGATGGAGGGGGCGCTGGCCCTGGACGTGCCGCTGACGGTGGAGGTGAAGACCGGCCGCCGCTGGGACGACCTGCGCCGCTGGGACGACCGTGCCTGAGCTCCCCGAGGTCGAGACGGTCGTCCGCGACCTCGCGCGCCTCGTGGTCGGCGCGCGCATCCTGCGCGGGGCGATCCACCGCGAGCGGAACCTCAGCACGCCCGACGCGGCGACGTTTGCCACCGCAATCGCGGGTCGTCGCATCGTCGGCGCGCGCCGGCGCGCGAAGTGGATCATCCTCGACCTCGATCGCGGCCTGGCGCTGTTGATCCACCTGCGCATGACGGGACAGGTGCTCGTCCTGCGCGCCGGTGGGGCGCCCGACCCATATGTGCGCGCCACGCTCGAGCTCGCTGACGGCCGCGAGATCCGGTTCCGCGACGTGCGCGCCTTCGGGCGGCTCGCCCTCGTTGCGGTACGCGAGGACGGGGCGCCGGCGGCGAGCCTCGATCCGCATGATCGTCCGCTGCTCGAGGGACATGGGGCCGAGCCGCTCGATCCCGCATTCGACACCGCGGCGCTGCGGCGGCTGCTCGGCGCACGGCGCGGGCGGCTGAAGCCGCTGCTGCTCGACCAGCGGCTGATCGCCGGCATCGGCAATATCTATGCCGACGAGGCGCTCTGGCGTGCGCGCCTGCACCCGCTCTCGAGCCCCGCGCGGCTCTCGCCGGCGCAGTGGCGCGCCCTGCGGACGGCGATCGTGCGCGTGCTGGGCGATGCGGTGGCGTCTCGGGGCGCGTCGATCGACGACTACACCGCCCCGGATGGCGACGGTTCGATGCAGGAGCACCTGAACGTCTACCAGCGAACGGGCGAACCCTGCCCGCGATGCGGAACAGCGATCCGGCGCATCGTCGTCGGCGGCCGCGGCACGCACCTCTGCCCCAGGTGCCAGCCTGCGCCGCGCGGCGCAGGTCGCACGGCGAGGGCGGTGTCCGTCCGCCGCGGACCGCGCTGGGCCGATCGGCTGCACCCCGACGCCGCCGGGGCGACCGCCGCCGAGCGCGCTGCCGCACGGCGGCGCGCAGCGCGCGGCGGGGGCTCGGGAGCGGCGGCATGAGCCTGCTCAGCCTCTCGGGCGTGCGCCGCGAGATCGGCGCGACGGTGATCCTCGACGACGTGACCGTGAGCATCGCCGCGGGGGAGCGCATCGGGATCGTGGGTCCGAACGGCGCCGGGAAGACGACGCTGCTCAAGCTCGTCGCCGGGCTGGAGGAGCCCGACGCGGGCGCGGTCCAGCGCTCCGGGGGGCTGCGCGTCGACCTGCTCGCACAGGAGTCTTCCCAAGATCCGGCCCTGCTCGCCGCGCCAACCCTGGTCGAGGCGGTCCGCGGCGGTGCGGCGGAGATCGTCGCGCTCGCCGAGCGGCTGCGCGAGATGGAGGTGGGCGGCCATGCGGGGAGCGCGGAGTATGCGGAGGCGCGCCTTCGCTTCGACGCCGCCGACGGCTACAGCCTCGACGACCGCGTCGCGGCCGCCCTGCGCGGCCTCGGTTTCGCCGGCGAACGCCACGGCGAGTCGCCGGCCCGGCTCTCCGGCGGGGAGCAGACGCGCGTCGCACTCGCCCGTCTCGTCATCGCCGACCCCGATCTCCTCCTGCTCGACGAGCCGACCAACCACCTGGACATCGGCGCGATCGAGTGGCTGGAGGGCGCACTCCGCGCACGTCGCGGTGCGCTGCTCGTCGCCAGCCACGATCGGACGTTCCTCGACGCCGTCGTCGAGCGCGTCTGGGAGGTTCGCAACCATCGGGTGACGCGCTTCCGCGGTGGCTACAGCGCCTATGCGCAGCAGCGCGGCGATGCCGAGCTCGTCGCCGAGCGAGATGCAGCGGAGCGGAGCAAGGCGATCGCCCGGGAGAGGGAGCTCATCCAGACGTACCGCAGCCACAGGAAGTACGCGAAGATGCACGAGCACGAGCGGCGACTCGCCGCCATCGAGCCGGTGGAAGCGGTGCGGCGCACGCCGACGCTCGAGCTCTCCTCGCGGGGATCGGACCGTGGGCCGGCGGAACCGATGCGCCTGCGCAACCTCGTCGTCGGCTACAGAGAGCCGCGCGAGGCGGCGATCGCGACCGCGCGGAGCCTCGCCGTCCGGCGCGGCGATCGGATCGGCATCGTCGGCGCCAACGGGGCCGGGAAGACGACGCTCCTCAAGACGATCGCCGGTGTCGCAGCACCGCTCTCCGGCGAGCTCAGTATCGCCCAGGGGGTGGTCCCCGGATACCTCGCGCAGGTCCGCGCAGCGGGCCTCCACGGGACCACGGTGATCGATGCCCTCCGCGCGGTGGTGCCGATCGAGCCGGGGGCGGCGCGAGCACACCTTGCGCGCTTCCTCTTCCGCGGAGCGGAGGTGGAGAAGGAGGTGCGCGTGCTCTCCGGCGGCGAGCGCAGCCGGCTCGAGCTCGCGATCCTCGGGCTCCTCCCCTCGAACCTCCTCCTGCTCGACGAGCCGACGAACCACCTCGATGTCGACGCCTGCGAGTCGCTCGAGCGCTTCCTGTTGGACGGCGAGCGCACGCTGCTCCTCGTCAGCCACGATCGGCGGATGCTCGAGCGCATCTGCACGCAGCTCTGGGTCGTCGATGGAGGACTCGTGGTGCGCTTCGACGGCGGCTACGCAGCATGGCGACGCGCCGTCGGGGAGGGGTGGAGCGCCGCCGAGGAGGATCGGGCGCTCGCATCGCGGCTCGGCGACGCCCCGAGCACGCCGAGCCGCGGCGTAGGTGCGGCTCCCCGGACGGGCACGCGCCCCGCGACGCCCGTCCCCGCGGGGAGGAGCGCCGCCACGCCGCCGCGGGGGCTGAGCAAAGAGCAGCTCCGTCGTCGCCGCGCGGCGATCGACGCCGACCTGGAGCGACTCGACCAGCGCAAGCTGGAGCTCGAGCGGGCGCTGGCAGACCCGGCGACGGTGGCCTCGTACGCAGCGTTGGCGCGCGTCACCAGCGAGCTGGCCGACGTGGGTGCTGCCCTCGAGCGGGCGGAGGCGACCTGGCTCGAACTCGAGGGTGAGGTGGTGCCGTGAGCGCTGAGAGGTCGATGCGCCGTGCGCAGCGAGCCGTCAGGCCGCTGGTGATCGGCATCACCGGCGGCATCGGGTCCGGCAAGAGCACCGTTGCCGCGGCGCTCGTCGCCGACAGCGCCCTGGCGACGCGGCTCGGCGGCGCCGTGCGACACCTCGACGCCGACGAGCTGCTCCGCGCCGCCCGGGCCGGCGATCCGTCGCTGCGCCGGGCGATCCTCGCGCTGCACCCGGGCGCGCGCCTCCCCGACGGTGAGATCGACACGCGCACGCTCGCGGCAGCCGCCTTCGGGCAACCGGACCTGCTCCGGGCACTCGAGGCGCTGCAGTGGCCGATCGTCGTCGGGGGCGTGGCCGCAGCCGGCAGGGCCGCCGCCCGGGAGGGGGTCGCCTGCCTGCTCGTCGAGGCGATCGCCCTCGAGCCGCTCGCGGGGGAGCTCGACGGTGCGCTCCTGCTCGACGCTGCCGTCGCGGATCGCCGCGCGCGGGCCGCCGCGCGCGGGATCTCCTCTGACGACTTCGACCGCCGCGATGCGGCCCAGGCGGCACACCTGGCAGCGGCACGTGCCGCCGGGGCGCGATCGATCGACGCCTCCGGGAGCCCCGCCGCAGTGGCGCGTGCGGCGGCCGGGGCGATCGTCGCCCTATGCTCTGCGGATGAAGCCCGAGCCGATTCGCCCCGCTGAGACGACCCCAACCGAGGGGCGCCCTTTCGCCCTCCGCTCCGACTTCCGACCGACCGGCGACCAGCCGGCGGCGATCGAGGGGCTCGTCGCCGGGCTCGAGTCCGGGCTGCATCACCAGGTGCTCCTCGGGGCGACGGGGACGGGGAAGACCTTCACCATCGCGAACGTCATCCAGCGCGTGCAGCGTCCGACACTCGTCCTGGCGCACAACAAGACCCTCGCTGCGCAGCTCTATGCCGAGCTCAAGGAGTTCTTCCCGGAGAACGCCGTGGAGTACTTCGTGTCGTATTTCGACTACTACCAGCCCGAGGCCTACCTGCCGCGCAGCGATACCTACATCGAGAAGGATTCCAGCCGCAACGACGAGATCGACCAGCTGCGCCACGCGGCCACGAAGGCGCTCTTCGAGCGCCGCGACACGATCATCGTCGCCTCGGTCTCGTGCATCTACGGCCTCGGAGCCCCCGTCGACTACGGCGCAACCGTGCTGCGCGTCCGGAAGTCCGGTCGCTATCGCCGCGACGCGATCCTGCGCCACCTCGTCGA
>JBEGQU010000044.1:0-32219 GCA_041180765.1 Chloroflexota bacterium | reverse complement strand
TCAGGGCGCAGGCGCCGCCGTCGCGCGTGGCGCCAAGGCGCTGCGCGTCGCCCTGGGGCAACGGCGCGGCGACCTCCCAGCCACCGCGGCGCAGCTCGTCGGCGGCCGCGCTCGTCGCCTCCTCGACGCCGAGGGCGCTCCAGATCGCGCCGCTCGAGATCACGTCGAGTCGCTTGAGGGGCTGCCCCCCGGCGAGGAGCGGGAAGTCGGCGGGGAGCCGGCCCCAGACGCGGCCGAACTCGCTGCTGATGACGCTCGCCGCCCCGGAGGCGCTCGGCGACGGGGCGACCGCACCGCCGCAGCCGCCCGCGAGGAGCAGGGTGGCGGCGAGGAGCAGGGTGGCGATGGGTGGAGTAGGACGGAGGCCGAAGCGGGGCACCACTTCGCGAGGATGCTGCCTCCGTCCCGCCCCAGTATAGAACATCTGTTCTACCTATGCCGGCAGGGTCGCCAGGGCGATCCCGAGGGCGATCGCCCCCATCCCCAGGAGCTGGATGGGGCGCAGCCGCTCGCCATACCCGAAGCGCCCGCCGAGCACGACGATGATCGGTCCGAGGGAGCTGAGGAGCGAGACGACCCAGGTGGGGCCGATCTCCAGGCCGGCGGCGAAGACGAAGAAGGCGACCGTGTCGCCGACCCCGACGAGGCTCGCGAGGAGGAGCCCGCGGCGATCGAGCGCGTGCCCCTCCCCGAGCAGGTCGCTGCGCCCCCACGACGGAAGGCGGTGCCGATTCGCCCGCAGCACGAGGAAGATCGCCCAGACCGTCACGAGGTTGCCGAGGCGCGAGAGGGCGATCCCGGTGCTCCAGCCGTACGCCTTGATCGGCAGGGTGAGGGCCACGGTGATCACGGCGAAGAGGACCAGGCCGAGGAGGGCGAAGGCGACCCCGGGGCTCGCGAGCGAGGCGCGGCGCTGCCGGCCCGTCCCGGTGGTCCGCAGGCCGAGGAGGGCGATCCCTGTCCCCACGGCGACGACGCCGAGCAGGTGCGCGGCGCTGAGGCGCTCGCCGAGGAGCCAGGTCGAGAGCAGGGCGGCGAACGCACCGTACGCGGCGATCGTCGGCGAGACCACGCTCAGCGGCCCGAGGCGGAAGGCGGTGAAGACGCCGATGTAGGCGACGCCAGCGCCGACACCCATGAGCAGCGTGGCGGCGACGATCGCCGGGTCGTAGGTCGTCTGCAGCGCACCGCGCGCGATCGCGGCGCCGAGGGCGAGTACCACCGAAGTGGAGACGGCGATCACCACCACGCGCAGCGAGCCGATCCTCCGCCCGACATAGGCGGTCACGAGGTCGGTGCTCCCCCAGAGGGCGGCGGAGATGAGGGCATACGGCAGTGGGCTCACGCTGGGATGCTAGCCGCCTCCGTGCTATCCTGCCGCTTCGCTGGGGCTGTAGCTCAATTGGTAGAGCGCGACATTCGCATTGTCGAGGCAAGGGGTTCGAATCCCCTCAGCTCCACCATCTCCCCCCGAGGAGGATGCGTGGCAGGTACCTGGTCCCGACACACTGCCCCGACGGTCGCGGCCTACATCGCCGCGCTCCCGGCCGACCAGGCGAGGAGCCTCCGACGCCTCCGCGACGCGATCCTCGCCGCCGCACCCGGCGGCAGGGAGGTGATCTCGTACCGCGTCCCGGGGATCGTCTTCCCGAACGGCGCCCGGATCCACTTCGGCGCCCGGCGCGGCGGCCTCAGCCTCTACCCGGGCTACGCCGGGCGCGCCTTCGCCGAAGCGCTCGACGGCTTCAAGGTGTCGGGAACGACGATCCACTTCACCCCGGACCACGAGATCCCCGTGGCGCTCATCAAGCGCATCGCGCGCCGGGTGATCGCCGAACGCACCGAGGCCTCGCGGCGACGGGGCTAGCGCGAGATCAGCGCACGGCGCCGAGCGCCGGCGCGAGCCGCTGGAGGGCGCGCATCCGCTGCGCCTCGTCGGGGCAGTGGCGCTCCACCAGCTGCCGGAAGCGCAGGCCGTGGCCGCGCACCCGCAGGTGGGCCAGCTCGTGCACGACGACCGCCTCGAAGCACGACGGTGGCGCCAGCACCAGCCGCCACGAGAGCGAGATCGTGCCATCGGCGGAGGCGCTCCCCCAGCGCGTCGCCTGGTCGCCGATGCGCAGGCGGGACGGTCGGACGCGCATCTCGGCGGCGTATGCCTCGATCAGCTGGCTCGCGACGGCGCGGGCCCGGCGGCGCAACCAGGCGGTGAGCAGGCGCCGCGTCGCATCTGCGTTCTCGGCGGCGGCCCGGGGCACGTAGATCGCGCCGTCCGCCACGCGGATGCCGCGCTCGCCGTGGGGCGCGATCCGGTGCGCGACCCCGCCGTAGGGGATGCTGCCACCGAGCGCCAGCCGCCCGTCGGTACCGAGGGCGCTGCGCCGCGCGGCAACCTCGCGGAGCGATCGGTCGATCCAGTCGAGTCGCGTGGCGATGAAGGACTCGACGTCGCGGCGTGCGCGCTCCTCGCCGACGCGGGCCGGCACGACCGCCTCGAGCCCGCGCTCCGGATCGATGCGCAGCGTCAGGCGGCGGGCGCGCGGGCTGCGGACGAGGATGTAGGGGCGCCGGCTCACCGCGCCAGTGTCGCACGCGCGGCGCGTACCGCGGCGTTCCGTGGGATGCTGCGAGCATGGCCAGCTACCCGACCCCGCCACTCGCGCGGCGCACGCGCGCCGCGATCTACATCGCCGTCTTCCTCTCGTTCATCGACAACTTCGCCCTGCTGCCGGTGATCGGCCCGCGGGTGCAGGGGCTCGGCGGCACGCCGCTGCTCGTCGGCCTCGCGATCGCCGCCTATTCGCTCGCCAACCTCGCCTTCGACCCGCTCGGCGGCGCGCTCGCCGACCGGCTGGGGCGGCGGCGCGTGATCGTCGCGGCCCTCGCGATCAGCCCGCTCGCCATCGCGACCTACGCCCTCGCCGATTCGCTCCCGCTCTTCGTCGCGGCGCGCCTGGTACACGGTGCCTCCGGCGGCGCGCTCGCCGCAGCGCTCTTCGCAATGCTCGGCGACATCGCGCCGGTGGGCGAGCGGGGCAGGACGCTCGGTCGCGCGGGCGCGCTCATCGGCGTCGCCGCGGTCGTCGGTCCCGGGGGCGCAGCGCTCGTGAACGCGCTCTTCGGCCTCCAGGCGGTCTTCCTCGGCGTCGCGGCGATCATCGCGATCGGGCTCGCGCTGACCCTGCCGCTCCTCCCCGAAACCCTCGCCGTCGAGCGCGCCCCGCGCGCGGGGCGCTCCGCCTGGCGGACCATCCTCGGTGCGCCGCAGGTGCGCATCGCCCTCCTCGCGATCTTCGGCCTCGAGGCGGCGGTCGGCACCGTCACCGGCTTCATCAAGGATGGCCTGGTCGCCCGCGCGCTGGAGGCCGGTCGCGACCAGGAGGGGGCGCTGCGCTATGCCGCGGGGGCGAGCGGCGGCCTCTTCAGCGTGTTCGGCGCCGTGGCGATCGCGGTGATGCTGAGCCGCCTCTCGGCGCGCGTCGACCGGCGCGGGCCGTTCGGGATCTCCCTGCTGGGGCTCGGCGCGGTGGCGGCCGCCCTCGCCCTCCTGGCCGCCAACGCCTCGCTCGAGGCCGACCTGGTGGCGATGCTGCTCTACGGCTTCGGCTACGGCGTGATCTTCCCCGCCGCGGCTGGCGCGGTGGCGATCGCCAGCGACCCCGGGGTGCGCGGGCGGGCGAGCGGCGCCTTCAACCTTGCGTTCGACCTGGGGATCTCCGCCGGACCGATCCTCGGCGGACTGCTGGCCACCCTCGTCGCCGGGCTGAGCCCCTTCGCGGGAGGACTCGCCCTCGTCGCCGGGGCAGCCCTCCTCCTCCCCCTCGCCGCCCGCTCGTCCGGACGGCCACGCGGAGGCGCCTGATACACTCGCCCCCCTCGGGGCTATAGCTCAGTTGGTAGAGCGCTTGCATGGCATGCAAGAGGTCAAGGGTTCGAATCCCTTTAGCTCCACCAGGCCGCCGCCCGGCGCGCTTCGGCAGGAGAGGAGCCCCGTGCCCGAACAAGACGAGCGACTCGAGCGGTACGACCCGACCGCCTTCGAACCGCGCTGGCAGGCACGGTGGGAGGAGCTCGGCCTCCACCGGACCGATCTGCGCGACCGCTCCAAGCCCCCCTACTACCTGCTGACAATGTGGCCCTACCCCTCGGGCGACCTCCATATCGGCCACTGGTACGTGAAGACTCCGACCGACGCGATCGCTCGCTACAAGCGAGCGAAGGGCTTCAACGTCTTCTACCCCGTGGGCTTCGATGCCTTCGGCCTCCCGGCGGAGAACGCCGCGATCAAGCGGAAGATCCATCCGCGCGAGTGGACGGTCGCGAACATGGAGAACATGCGCCGCCAGCTGCGCAGCATGGGCGCCTCGTTCGACTGGTCGAGCGAGGTCGTCACCTGCGATCCCGCCTACTTCCGCTGGAACCAGTGGATCTTCCTCAAGTTCTACGAGCGGGGCGTGGCCTACCGCAAGCAGGCGCCCGTCGACTGGTGCCCCTCCTGCCAGGTGACGCTGGCGCGCGAGCAGGTGGAGGGCGTCGACCGGATCTGCTGGCGCTGCTCGACGCCGGTCACCAAGCGAGACCTCACGCAGTGGTTCTTCAAGATCACCGACTACGCCGAAGAGCTGCTCTCCTTTGACGGGTTGAACTGGCCGGAACCGGTGCGCACGATGCAGGCGAACTGGATCGGTCGCTCCGAGGGGGCCGAGGTCGACTTCGCCGTCGCACCGGCGGCGCACCATCCCGGCGGCGAGGCGCTGCGCGTCTTCACGACGCGGCCGGACACGCTCTACGGCGCGACGTTCATGGTGCTCGCCCCCGAGCACCCGCTCGTGGCGACGATCACCGCCCCCGAGCGGCGCGCCGCGGTGGACGCCTACGTCGAGGCGACGAAGCGCAAGTCCGAGATCGACCGCCTCTCGGCCACCCGCGAGAAGAGCGGCGTCGACACCGGGGCCTTTGCGGTCAACCCCGTGAACGGCGAGCGGATCCCCGTCTGGATCGCCGATTACGTCCTCGCCGGCTACGGCACCGGGGCGATCATGGCGGTGCCGGCTCACGACGAGCGAGACCACGCCTTCGCGGTGCGGTTCGGCCTGCCGATCCGCACCGTCATGGCCCCCGCGGCACTCACGGCGACGCCGGACGCCGTGCCGCTCCCCTATGACGAGAAGGGTGACGGGGCGGCGATAGCGGTGAACAGCGCGGCCTGGGAGGGCGCCGCGTGGCCCGCATCGTTCGAGCAGGCGGTCGCCCACCTCGAGCGGACGGGGGCCGGTGCGCGCAGCATCACCTACCGGCTGCGCGATTGGCTGATCAGCCGCCAGCGCTACTGGGGGACGCCGATTCCCATCATCCACTGCCCCGCCTGCGGTCCGGTGGGCGTCCCCGCGGAGCAGCTGCCCGTGACGCTCCCCGACGACGTCGACTTCCAGCCGACCGGCGAGTCGCCGCTCAAGACGGCGACGGCGTGGCTCAACGTGCCGTGCCCGAAGTGCGGTGGCCCGGGGCAACGCGAGACCGACACCATGGACACCTTCGTCGACTCGTCTTGGTACTGGTACCGCTACCTCTCGCCGGGGAACGAGCACGGCCCGATCGACCGCGACCTCGTCGACGCCTGGTGCCCAGTTGACCAGTACACCGGCGGTGCCGAGCACGCGGTGATGCACCTGCTCTACTCACGATTCTTCACCAAGGCGCTCCGAGACCTCGGCCTCGTCGGTGAGTCGGAGCCCTTCACGCGGCTCTTCAACCAGGGGCAGATCCTCGGCGCCGACGGCGAACGGATGTCGAAGTCGCGCGGCAACGTGCAGGACCCCGACGAGCTCGTGGGTCGGCACGGCGCCGATGCGGTGCGGCTCTTCCTCATGTTCATGGGGCCGTGGGACCAAGGGGGTCCCTGGTCGTCGAGCGGCATCAGCGGCATGGTCCGCTTCCTTGGGCGTGTCTGGACGCTCGCCCTCGACCCGCTCGGGCGCGAGCCGGGCGATCCGCGCGCCGGGCGGCTCCCCGAGGGGCAGGACGCGGCGGCGGCAGAGGCGTCGATCCGGCGCGCCGCGCACCGGGCGATCTCCGGGGTGGGCGCGGACATCGAGGCCTTCCGCTTCAACACCGCCGTCGCCAAGCTCATGGAGCTCGCGAACGCCCTCTTCCCGTATCGCGGCAGCCCCGTCGCCGGTGGCGGCGCGTGGAACGAGGCGATCGCGATGCTGCTCTCGGGGCTCGCTCCGATGGCACCCCACATCGCGGAGGAGATCCACGCGAGGCTGCAGGCGGCCGCGGGGATCGCCGGAGACGACCCCCGCTGGCGGTCGATCCACGCGAGGCCCTGGCCGGCGGTCGACGAGTCGCTCCTCGCGGAGAGCACGCGCGAGATCCCGGTCCAGGTCAACGGGAAACTCCGCGACCGGCTGCAGGTTCCCGCGGCGGCGACCGAGCCGGAGATCGAGGCCCTGGCGCTCGCCCTGCCGAAGGTCCTCGCCGCCCTCGAGGGGCGCGCGCCGAAGAAGGTGATCCACGCCGGCGGGCGACTCATCAACATCGTCGGCTGAGACCGCCGCGCCGGCGCGCACTCCGCCGCCACACGTCGCCCGAGCGCGTAGGATGAAGATCTAGCGGCACCCGCCGCGAGAAGGAGGTCCCCCATGGGCGAGGTCAAGGTCGGCGCACTCGTGTGGCCGCAGTTCACCACCTGGCAGAGCGTCCGGTCGATGGGCGTCGCCGCCGACCGATCCGGCTACGACACGCTCTGGACCTGGGATCACGTCTACCCGATCATCGGCAACCCGAATGGTCCGATCTTCGAGGGCTGGTCGACCCTCGTCGCCTGGGCCGAGGCGACGGAGCGCGTGCGCATCGGCCTGATGGTCGGCGCCAACACGTTCCGCGTGCCGACCCTCACCGCCAAGCTGGCGACGACGCTCGACCACATCTCGGGGGGGCGCGCGATCCTCGGTATCGGCGGCGCCTGGTTCGAGCAGGAGCACGAGCACTTCGGCCTCGACTTCGGCGACGGCTTCCCCGAGCGGTTGCGATGGCTCGGCGAGGCGCTGCCGATCATGCGCGGCATGCTCGACGGCACCGAGCCGACCGCGACCGGTCCCCGCTACCACGCCAAGACGGTGCGCAACCTCCCGGCACCGGTGCAGCACCACCTGCCGATCCTCATCGGCGGTGGCGGCGAGCAGGTGACCCTGAAGCTCGTGGCGAAGTACGGCGATGCCAATAACGTCAGCGGCACGCCGGAGCAGGTCGCCCACAAGGAGCAGGTGCTGCTGAAGCACTGCGAGAGCGTCGGACGCGACCCCGGCGAGATCGAGCGCACCGTCGGGATCGGGAACGTGGTGATCCGGAACGATGCGGCGGAGGCGCTGCGCATCCACCGGGCGCAGTTCGCCGCGAACGGGATCGACCCTGCCTGGGAGAACCAACCGGTCGGCACGGTCGACCAGGTGATCGAGCACCTGGCACCGTACGTCCAACTCGGGTACCGGCACCTGATCGCGGGTTTCTCGACCCCGCACGACGAGGAGTCGCTGGTGCGCTTCGCGGCAGAGGTCCGCCCGCCCTGCAGCGCCTCTAGGCGCCGGGCGCCGCGGGGCGGCGCCGCTAGGGGGCGACCGAGGGGGCCGGGAGTCCGCCGCGGTAGTTCGTGATCACCAGCAGCGTGCGCGCCGAATCGAGGGCCAGGATCGGCTCCACGTCCGCGCTCTGCACGATCGAGCTACCCGTGCCGTTCACCGCCGCGACGCGACCGATCGCAAGTCCGCGCGGAAAGGCCGAGCGGATCTCGGGGCTGAGCTCGATCCCCGAGGTCGTGAGCTGCGCCCCGACGGGCACCTCCCAGCGTGCGTCGACATCCTGCAGCAACAACGGGTTCGAGCCACGGCCGCGGAGCAGGCCGATGGCGCCGGTCGCGGCGATCTCTGCCGTGACGGAGAAGCCGGGATCGCTCACGAGGCGGACCTCGGCGCTCGACGGCCCAGCGCTGATCACCCGGCCGGCGAGCGTGTTTCCCGCGCCGATCACCACGTCGCCCACGGCGAGCCCGCTGCCCGTCCCGGCGTCGACGATCACGACCCTGCGCTCCAGCGAGAAGTCGCGGGCGACCACCTGCACCGCGACGGTCGAGAACGATGTCGTGGCCCGCAGGTCGAGCGCCGCCTGGAGTTCCGCGATCTCGCGCTCGAGGCTGGCCACGCGCGCCGCCTCCGCGGCGAGGCGATCGCGCTCGGCGAGCGCCGCCGTGAGCGCGTCGCCGAGGTCGGTGGCGCTGGAGAACCCGACCGCGATGCCAGCGAGACTCTCGCCGACCGCGGCGACCGGCTCGCTCACGGCGCGGATGGCGTCGCCGCCGATGCTGCGCGCCGCGGCGACGGGCGGCGTCCCAGAGAGGACGACGAGGAGCAGCGAGACAGCGACGAGGAGCGCGGCGGTGCCGAGGCCAATCCGCTCGGGGCGCTCGTCGCGCGGTCGCTGCAACACGGCGATGCGGATCAGCGAATCGGGCGCTGGTAGGTCTCGGGGACGAGCATCTTCTCGAGCTTCTCCACTTCTTGGAGGATGATCCCCGTCCCGCGGACGACGCAGGTGAGCGGGTCGTCGGCGAGGCGGACGGGCATCTGCGTCTCCTCGGCGAGGCGGACCTCGAGCCCCAACAGCAGCGCACCGCCGCCGGCGAGCACGATGCCCTGGTCCATGATGTCGGCGACGAGCTCGGGGGGCGTCTCCTCGATCGTGTCGCGGACCGCGTTGATGATCTCGACGAGCGACGGTTCGAGCGCCTCGCGGATCTGGGCGGCGCCGACCTCGACCGAGCGCGGCAGTCCCGTCAGGAGGTCGCGCCCGCGCAGGACGATGCGTTGGGCATCCCATTCGCCCGAGTGCGCTGATCCGATGGCGATCTTGATGTCTTCGGCCGTTCGCTCGCCGAGCAGCAGGTTGTACTGGCGCCGGGCGTAGGCGACGATGTTCTCGTCCATCTCGTCGCCGGCGATGCGGATGCTGCGCGCGGTGACGATCCCGCCCAGGCTGGTGACCGCGACCTCGGTCGTGCCGCCGCCGATGTCGACGATCATGCTGCCGCTGGGCTCGCCGACCGCGAGCCCCGCGCCGATCGCGGCGGCCATCGGCTCCTCCACGAGGCGGACCCATCGGGCGCCCGACTTGATCGCGGCGTCGCGGACGGCGCGCTTCTCGACCTCGGTCACGCCCGAGGGGATGCCGATGATCATGCGCGGCCGGGCGGCGAGGAGCCCTCCCTCGTGGACCTTGCGGATGTAGTGGCTGATCATCTGCTCCGTGACCGTCGCGTCGGAGATCACGCCGTCGCGAAGGGGGCGGATCGCGACGATGTTCCCGGGCGTGCGGCCGAGCATGCGCTTCGCCTCAGCGCCGATGGCCAGGACCTTCCGGCTCTTCGACTCCACGGCGACCACGGAGGGCTCGCTGATGACGATCCCCTTCCCCTGCACATGGACGAGCGTGTTGGCGGTGCCGAGGTCGATGCCGATGTCCTTCGAGAAGAGGCTGTAGATGCGGTTGAGCATGGCGGGATCCTAGCACCCGATCGACGCCCGACCTTCCGCGCCGGCGACCTCAGCCGCCCCAGATGGACCCGTGGAGCGCACGGATGCTCGCCCAACGGCCGTGCCCGACGACCAGGTGGTCGAGCAACTCGAGGTCGAGGAGGCGCGCCGCCGCCAGGAGCTCACCGGTCAGCCGCAGGTCTTCGTCGGAGGGCTGCGGATCGCCGCTGGGGTGGTTATGGACGGCCGCGAAGCCGACGCCGCCGAGGGCGATCACCGGGCGCAGCAGCTCGGCGATCCGGACGCTCGTCCCCGTGGCCGTCCCGACATAGACGCGCCGCAGGTCGAGCAGGCCGTTGCGGCCGTCGACGACGGCGATGTGCAGCTCCTCCTGCGCCGAGCGCCCGAAGAGCGGCGTCGCGATCGCCGCGAGGTCGCCCGGCGACTGGACGTGCGGGCGCTCGGCCGGCCACCAGGCAGACACGTCGCGGGCCGCGGCGAGCAGCTCTGCTGCGCGCGCCGCCTCGCCGCTCGAGAGGCCGCCGGCGACCAGCCGCGCGGCGAGGTCGGGAGCGAAGAGGCGCTCGAGGCCGCCGGCCGCAGCAACGAGGGGCGAAACGGCCGCCCGGTCTCCCAGTAGGGTGCCGAGCGCCGCGTGCAGCCGCGCATCCCGCTCCCCCTGCGTGCGGTCGGCCGACCCGGACCGCCCGCCGGCGCGATGGGCTCCCTCCCTGCGGGGCGGCTCGTCGCCGAGTGCGCGGTGCCCCGCCTGGGTCATCGATCGCTCCTTTCGCCGGATCGGGTAGATGCTGGTGGTGCCCCCGGCGCCGGCGAGCCCGCCGTGATCCCGCCGCGCCGCCGGGGGCGAGAGGATCTTCCGAGGGGCCGTGTACGCCGCGCGTACGGGCGGTGCGATCGCGGGGCGAGGTCAGGCGGTTGCGACGATCGCGAGGTTGTATGCCGCGTGCAGCACGATCGTCGCGACGAGCGATCGGCGGCGAATCCAGAGCCAGCCGAGGGCGATGCCGAGCGGGAGGCGAATCGCGAAAGAGACGGCGGCGATGCCCACCGCCTCGTCGAAGGTGCTCCCGCCGAGGTTGAGCGTGTGCGCGAAGGCGAAGAGCAGCGCCGAGAAGACGATGGCGCGGGGGGCGGTCGACAGCCGCTGCCGCGCCCAGGCCTGCTCGATCGCGCCGCGGTACAACAGCTCCTCGCCGATCGGCGCGATCAGGCCGGCGGTGATGCCGTTGAGGAGCAACGGGAGCAGGCTGGTCGCCGACGGCAGGGGCGAGGGTGGGACGGCACCGGTCCCGGAGACCAGCAGCGCCGCGAGCGCGCCGGCAGCGGCGAGGATCGGCAGCGCGAGGACGGCGCCCCAGGCCACGTCGCCGAGGAGTCCGCCGCGTCGATCGGGTGGCGGCAGGTGCGCCGGGGTCGCGGCGGGGGTGGGGGCCACGAGGTCGCGCCAGGTGGCGGCGCCGCTGCCGACCACGACGACGGCGAGCACCCCGGCGACCGCAAGGTTGGAGCAGAGCGCCTGCACGAGGGTGAGCGCCGCCGGCTCGAGCCGGTCGAGGGGGCCAGAGGCGCCGAGGAGCACGAATGCGGGGAGCGGGGCGATCACGCTCCACGGCACGGTCAGCCAGAAGAGCGCGACGGGGCCCGGCCCGAGCCATCCGGCGTCGGAGGTGTCTGCGCGACGCTGGAGGGTCAGCGAGCCGGCGAGGGCGAGCGAGCCGGTGCCCAGGACGAGCAGCCCGGCGACCACCACGGGGAACGCGACGGCGAGGAGTCCGGCGAGCAGCAGCGCCGCGCCACCGAAGGTGCCGAAGAGCCCGATCAGGTGCAGGGCGGGCGCCTCGCGCCCCGCGATGGAGAGGAACCGGGGGCGTACCGTGGGCTGCGCCATCCGCCGGCTACGGCGCGGCAGTCAGCGTCGCGAGCGCGTCGAGGGTCTCCTGCAGCTGCGCGATCAGGCTGCCGTACGCCGCGAAGTCGCCCGAGCGGAGTGCCTGCTGCGCCCGGGAGAAGAGGTCGGACGCCTTGCTCACCAAGCCGGCGATGTCCGCAGGCTGGCCACCGTCGCCGGGGTCGACCACGCCCCCGCCGACGAGCAGGTTGAGCGCCTGCGAGAGCGTGTCGCCCCAGACGACCTTCGTCGACGTTGCGGCGACGATCTTCTGGAACTCGGGGAACGAGCTCGAGGTCGACTGCAGGTAGACCGGCTGCAGGTAGACGAGCGTCCCGCCGATCGGCGTCACGATCAGGTTGCCGCGGGTGACGGTGGAACCGGACTGGTCCCAGAGCGTCGTCTGCGCCGAGATGATCGGATCGGCGTCGATGCGCGCGCCGACCTGGCTCGGGCCGAACACGGAGGTGTCCTTCGGGAAGCGGTAGCTGACGATCTCGCCGTAGTTCTCTCCGTCGTTTCGCGCAGCGACCCAGGCGATCATGTTCGGACGGCTCGTCGGGACGAGCGGCTGGGTGAGCACGAACTCCGTCGCCTCCTCGCCAGGGAGGCGGACGCGCACGTAGTAGGCCTCTCCGGGGAGCGACTGCGATCCGGCCGATGTCGCGGGCACGGTCCAGACATCGTCCTGGCGGTAGAAGGTCTGCGGGTCGGTGACGTGATAGCGGGCGTAGACCCGCGTCACGGCATCGAACCCATCCTCGCCGACGCGCAGGTGGGCGCGCAGGTCGGCGGGCATCTCGTCGAGCGGGCGCAGCAGGCCCGGGAAGACCCGCGCCCAGGCGCTGGCGATCGGATCCGACACGTCGACCTGGTAGAGGCGGGTCTCGCCCGTGTACAGGTCGACGGTCGCCTTGACGCTGTTGCGGATGTAGTTGACCGGCTCGCCGAAGGCCGAGGTGCCGAGCGCCCCGGTGTCGACCGGCGAAGCGTTCGGGAAGCGCTGGCTCGTGGTGTAGCCGTCGACCACGTAGCTCAAGCCGCCGTCGTCGCGGATCACCAGGTACGGGTCGCTATCCCAGTCGACGAACGGGGCCAGGGCCGAGATGCGCTCGCCGACGGTCCGGCGCCAGAGGAGCTGGCTGTCGCCGGTCACCTGGTCGCTGAGCAGCAGGTTGAGGTCGCCGAGCCGGACGGCGAACAGGAGGCGGTCCGCGAAGGTACGCAGCGCGATGCCGCCGGTCCCGCGCCAGCTGGTGGTCGCATCGCCGCCGCCCGTCGTGCCGTCGCCCTCGCCGACGGGATAGTCGAACTCCGGGGTCTTCGCGCCGACGATCACCCAGTCGTCGTCTAGCTCGCCGAAGTAGATGCGCGGCTCGCTGACCACCGGCGCGCCATCAGTGGAGACGGGCGGGATGTCGCGGATGGTGAGCTGCGGCAGGCCGCCGCTGGCGATCCCCGCGACGGGCACCATCGCGACGCCGATCCCGTGGGTGAAGGCGATCCGGCGGTTGACCCAGGTCGAGGACTGCTCGGCGCGCTGTGGGTTGAGCTCGCGCGCCGAGAGCATGACGAGCCGCTGCTTCCCGTCGATCACATAGCGGTCGACGTCGACGTCGGCAAAGTTGTAGTACTGGCGAACGGTCTGCAGCTGGTCGAGGGTCGCCTGCAACGGGCGATAGTCCCAGAGGCGCGCATCGGCGAACGTCTCTGCGTTGTCGGCGATCGCGGCCGCGGTGAGCGGCGCCTCGCCGTCGTACTGGCGCTCGACCCAGCCGTCGAGCCCGAAGGCGAGTCGGGTCATCTTGATGTTGTTCGCGATGTACGGCTGCTCGAGGGCATACTCGTTCGGCTGCACCTGGAAGCGCTGGACGAACTCCGGGTAGAGGCCGGTGAGGGTGATCGAGGCACCGCTCCAGATGACGGCGGTGAGGACGAGCGGCCAGACGGTGCGCGTGAGCGCCGCGCCCAGCAGGAACGCGGCGGCGAGGGCGGCGAGGGCGGTGAGGATCCCGTAGGCGGGGATCCGCGCCGCAGCATCGGCGTAGGAGACGCCGGTCGCGACGCCGTTGGTGGAGTAGACGAGCTCCAGGGCATCGAGCTGATAGCCGTAGGCGGTGATCGCCAGGATGCCGGCGACGAGCAGCGCGAGGTGTAGGCGCGGCAGGCTGCCGACGCTGCCGAGGCCGCGGCGGACGATCAGCGGCAGGTAGCGGAGCGCGCTGAGCACGATGGCGGCAACGAGCACGATGGTGCCGATCGACTGCGCGAGCCGCAGGACGGGGAGGTCGAAGAGGTAGAACGAGACCCCGCGCCCGAAGACCGGATCGACGACCGCGCTGCCCCCGGGGGCGAACGGCACCGCTTCGCGCCAGAGGCTGATCTCCTGCCAGCCGGCGGCGAGGCGCGCACCGACGAAGAGGGCGACGGCGAGCGCGGCCAGACGCAGGAGGGCCGGGGGGACGCCGCCCGACCCGTCGCCGTCGCCGCGCAGCCGGGCGACGAGCTCGTCGACGCGGATCTGCCCGCGCTCGTCCACGAGCGCCTCTCGGCGCCGCGGCGCGGCGGATCCGGCGGGACCGCCGGCACCGGCACGGCCCGCGAGCCACCCGGCGATGCCGAGCGAGGCCAGGAGGGCGAGGAGGGTGATGAGCGCGCCGAGGGCGAAGAGCTCGCCCTGGATCTGCAGCCGCTGCCAGTAGATGGCACCGGCGCCGAGCGAGTCGAACCAGCGTGCGTCGGTGAGCAGGGTGATCAGCGGCCCACCGACCACCACGGCGGCGAGGAGCAGGGGGAGGACCAGCGCGCGGAGCGGGAGGCGCGAGCCGTTGCGTGCCGGACGCGGCGAACCGCCGGGGCGGCGCGCGCGGGGCCGGCTGCCACCGTCACCGCCATCGGCTCCCCCGCCGGCGTCTGCCGGAGCAGCGTCCGGATCGGGCAGGTCGCCCGCTGCAGCACGGCGTCGGCGCTCGAGTTCCTCGAGGAAATCCTTGAACGGGTCGCTCATGCAACGCCTCCTCGTGCCGTCAGGGCCGGTGCGCCACCTCGATCGCCCGCGCGAGCGCATCGACGGCCGCCTCGGCGACCTTGGACCCCGTCATCGTAGCGATTCGCACCGGATCCCACTTCGCCGCCACCTGGAGCGCGAGCGGTCGGCGCCACGGTTCGCCGGGGTCGCCCGGCTCGCCGACGAGGCGCAGCTTCAGGCAGGAGCGCCCCTCCTCGACGGCGAGGAGGTCGCCGAGGCCGTTCGTCATCAGCGCACCGAGCCGCTCGAGCGGCGGCGTCGGCGGGGGCCCGGCCAGCGGAGCGACCTCGCGGCAGCTGACCACGCCGTCGCCGTCCTGCGCCCAGAGGAGCGAGAGCCACCAGCCATCGGGCATCGTCGTCGGCTGCGTCGAACCGACGGCGACCGCGCCCTCGGGTCGCCCGTCGACCCGCACCGGGCGCAACTTCGTGAAGCTCGCACCGGGGAGCGGGAGCCGCTCCGGGAGGCTGCTCACTCCCACTCGATCGTCGCCGGCGGCTTGGAGGTGATGTCGTAGACCACCCGCGTCGCACCGGGCACCTCGTTGACGATGCGCGCCGAGATCCGGCCGAGCAGTTCGTACGGCAGGCGCGCCCAGTCGGCGGTCATCCCGTCCTCGCTCGTCACCGCCCGCACGGCGACGACGTTGCCGTAGGTGCGCCCATCGCCCATCACGCCGACCGATCGGATCGGGGTGAGCACCGCGAAGGCCTGCCAGACCTCGCGTCCCAGGCCCGCCGCCGCGACCTCGTCGACGACGATCGCGTCCGCCTCGCGGAGCGTGGCGAGGCGCTCCTCGGTGATCTCGCCGATGATCCGCACCGCGAGGCCCGGTCCGGGGAAGGGCTGGCGGTGCACCACCGCCTCCGGCAGGCCGAGTTCCAGGCCGACGGCGCGCACCTCGTCCTTGAAGAGGGCGCGCAGGGGCTCGACGAGCTCGAACGCCAGGTCATCGGGGAGGCCGCCCACGTTGTGGTGCGTCTTGATCTTCTGGGCCGCCTTCGTCTCCTTGGAGGTCGACTCGATCACGTCGGGGTAGAGCGTCCCCTGGGCGAGGAAGCGGAACGTGCCGAGCTTCGCCGACTCCTCCTCGAAGACCCGCACGAACTCCCGGCCGATGATCTTGCGCTTCTCCTCGGGGTCGATGACGCCGGCCAGCGCCGCGAGGAACCGCTCCTTCGCGTCGACCATCACGATCTCCATGCCGAGGCTCTCCGCGAAGACCTTGCGCAGCAGCACCGATTCGTTCTTGCGCATCAGGCCATGGTCGACGTAGACGCAGGTGAGCCGGTCGCCGATCGCGCGGTGCACCAGCGCCGCCGCGACCGCGGAGTCGACGCCGCCCGAGAGGCCGCAGAGCACCCGGTCGGTCGGGCCGACCTGCGCGGCGATCGCCGCAACGGCATCGACGGCGACGCGGCCGGGGGTCCAGGTCGGCTGGGCGCCCGCGATGCGCAGCACGAAGTTCTCGAGCAGCCTCCTCCCGCCGGGGGTGTGCACCACCTCAGGGTGGAACTGGATCCCCCAGAGGCCGCGCGCCGCATCGGCAAGCGCGGCGAACGGCGTCGAATCGGTCGTCGCGAGCGGGGTGAAGCCGGTCGGCGCGGCCGTGATCGAATCGCCGTGGCTCATCCAGACCCGGGCGAGGCCGCTCGCGTCGGCGACCCCCTCGAGCAGCGGGCTCGGGACGGCGACGCGGATGTCGGCCGGACCGTACTCGCGGCGGGCCGATGGCCCGACGGCGCCTCCGAGGTGCTGCGCCATCAGCTGCACGCCGTAGCAGACGCCGAGGATCGGCAGGCCGCTCGACCAGAGGGCGGGATCCGGCTGCGGTGCACCGTCGTCATAGACCGACGAGGGGCTGCCGCTCAGGATCAGCCCGGCGGGGCGACGCGCGGCGATCTCCGCGAGGGGGGTATCGAACGGGATGAGGTCGGCGCGGACGTTCAGCTCGCGGACGCGGCGGGCGATCAGTTGGGCGAACTGGCTCCCGAAGTCGAGGACCAGGATCCCGCCGCGCTCGGCGGCGGCGGTCTCAGCGGCCACGCTGCCAGCTCTTCCCCTCGGTCGCGGCGGCGGGGGCGTACATCACCTCCACGTCGCGGAAGCCGCGGAGGGTGGCTACCCCGAGTGCCGCCGCCGACTGGCGCACCGCGCCGACCAGGTTCTCGCTCCCGTCGGTGACGCGCGACGGACCATGGAAGACCTGCGCCAGGCTGCCGACGGTGCCGACGTCGATCCGCGTGCCGCGCGGCAGGGTCGGCGAAGGCGCCGCCATCCCCCAGTTGAAGCCCCGCCCCGGCGCCTCGGTGGCGCGCGCGAGGGGCGAGCCGATCATCACCGCATCGGCGCCGACGGCGAGCGCCTTGGCGATCTCGCCACCCTTGCGGATGCCCCCGTCGGCGACGACCGGCACGTAGCGCCCGCTGTCGGCGAGGTACGCGTCGCGCGCCGCCGCGACATCGCTCACCGCAGTCACCTGGGGCACCCCGATGCCGAGCACCTCGCGCGTCGTGCAGGCGTTCCCCGGGCCGACGCCGACGAAGATCGCCGCGGCGCCCTGCTCCATCAGCGCATAGGCGGCTGCGGCGTTCGACGTATTGCCGATCGCAACGGGAATCCCCGCGCGCCGGACGAAGGCCGAGAGCTCGAGTGGCGCGTAGCCGCTCGCGATGTGGCGCGCCGAGGAGACCTGGCTCTGGATGACCAGCAGGTCGATCTTCGCGGCGAGCACCGCGTCGCCGTGTCGGCCGATCGCCTGCGGCGTTCCGGCGATCACCACGGGGGAGCCCGCGGCGCGGATCTCGGCGACGCGCGCCGCGATGAGCGACTCGTCGAGCGGCGCGCTGTAGAGCTCAGCGAAGAGCTCCTGGACGCGCTCTCGGGGCGCGGCGGCGATCGCCTCGTAGGCCGACGCAGGGTCGGCGTAGCGGAACCAGAGCCCCTCGAGGTTGATCACGGCGAGCGATCCCTGCGCGCGGATCAGGCCCGCGGTCGCCGGCGAGACGACCGCGTCCATCGCCGAGGCGATGATCGGCACGGCGAGGGGGATGCCGCAGAACTCCTGCGACAGGTCGACGTCGGCGGGATCGGTCGTGTCGGTCCCCGGGGCGAGCGAGATGTCGTCGAAGCCGTAGGCCGGGCGGATCGTGTCGACCTTGGAGGTGAAGGGGCGCGCCATTGCGGGATTCTAGCGGCGAACCGCCGCCACCCCGCTAGCGGCCGGCGGCGTGCTCGGCGAGTGCGGCGTCGACCAGGCTCGCCGTCTCGGCGGCGAGCGCCGCCGGGTCACGGCGGGCGTCGAACGTGCGCCAGCGCGCCGGGTCGGCGGCGGCGAGGCTGCGGAAGCCGGCGGCGACCCGCTCGTGGAATGCGGCGTCGAACCCCTCCTCGAAGCGGGTCCTGTCGCCGCCGCGCTTGCGCGCCAGGCCGTCCCGCGCGGGCAGGTCGTAGAGCAGGACCAGGTCGGGGGCCAGGCCGCCGGTCGCGAAGCGCACGAGCGCGCGGAGCTCGTCGAGCGACAGGCCGCTGCCGTGGCCCTGGTAGGCGAGGGTCGAGTCGCTGAAGCGATCGGCGAGCACCACCGCGCCGCGCGCGAGCGCCGGGCGGATCACCTCCTCGACGAGCTGCGCGCGGGAGGCGTTGAAGAGCAGCGCATCGGTGCGCGGCTCGAGGGCCACGCTGCCACCCTCGCCGAGCAGGATCGCGCGCACGCGCTCCCCTGCCGGTGTCCCGCCTGGCTCGCGCACCGTGACCACCTCGCGCCCCGCGGCGCGCAGGTGCTCGGCGAGGAGCCGCGCCTGGGTCGACTTGCCGGAGCCGTCGGGCCCCTCGAAGGCGATGAACATGCCCTAGCGGCGACGGCGCGGCGTGCTCGTCGCCCGGCCGGCGGGCTCGAGCCGCACGCGACGATGGGGGTCGCGACCGCGCGAGCTGCTGGTGATGCCGGCATCGCCGGCGACCTGGTGCTGGAGGCGGCGGATGTAGGCGCTCTGCGGCGAGAGCTCGACCGGATGCCCGATCCTCGCCACCTCGGCGACGCCGGCGCGCGCCTCGCGCAGCGCCTCCTCGCGCGGATCCTCGGGGAGCCCGTAGAGCTCCAGGAGCGCCCGCTCCATCTGCGCCGCCGCGTTGCTCCGCAGCACGTGGATCGGCACGCCGCGCTGCTCGGCGTCGACCAGCGGTGCGCCGTGCTGCTTGAACTCGTTGCGCAGGGTGAGCACCGCGTCCGCGTCGATCGCCGACCGGGCAACCGTCGCGGGAAGGCCGAGCTCGCGGATCGCCGCCTCGAGCTTCTTGCGCGAGATGCCGTGGGGGAAGACCCGTCGCTCCGGCAGGTCGACGCCCCGCCGGACCTCGTCGTCGGCCGGGGGCGCGTCCCAGCTCGCCGGGACGAGAGCCCCGTCGACCGTCCGGGCGACCGGCTCGTCGTCCATCGCCGCGACGACCGCGCCCATCGTGCGCGGCATCCAGCCGCGCTCGGGACGCCAGCTGCCGCCACGGCCCTCGTCGTCGAGCGACGCGATCGCGGGAAGGGCCGTCCCGCCGGGGACGCTCTCGTTGCGGCGCGCGCGGTCGCGATGGCGACGCCACCCGCCGGGTCCGTCGTCGTGCCGTCCGCCGAAGCGACCGGCATCCGGGGTGAGCGCGCCGAAGCGGCGCGAGTCGTGTTGCGCCGCCTGGCCCGGGCGGATCCGCTGCTGGCTGCGCCGCACGCCACCCTCGTCGCGCCAGCGCTCCTCGGGGGCGACCGCATCGCCGCGCAGCATCGCGTCGACCGTCGCCGCGACATCCTCGTGCACGAGGATGTGGTCGCGATCGATGATCTCGACGACGACGTCGAAGGTCGGCGGCGCCTTCCGCTCCAGGACGCTCTTCTGCGTGCGGCGCCGACGCGCCTCGTCATCGCCCAGCGTGACCGTCTGGATCCCGCCGATCAGGTCGGTGAGCGTCGGGTTCAGCATCAGGTTCTCGAGGCTGTTGCCGTGCGCCGTCCCGATGAGCTGCACGCCGCGCTCGGCGATCGTGCGCGCTGCGATCGCCTCGGCCTCGGTGCCGATCTCGTCGATCACGATCACCTCGGGCATGTGGTTCTCGACCGCCTCGATCATCACCAGGTGCTGCCGCTCGGGGGCGCTCACCTGCATGCGGCGCGCCTTGCCGATCGCCGGGTGCGGGATGTCGCCGTCGCCGGCGATCTCATTCGAGGTGTCGACGACCACCACCCGCTTCGAGAACTCGGAGGCGAGGACGCGCGCCGCCTCGCGGAGCATCGTCGTCTTGCCGACGCCCGGGCGGCCCATGATCAGGATCGAGCGGCCCGCCTCGATGTGGTCGCGCAAGATCTCGATCGTGCCGAAGACCGACCGGCCGACGCGGCAGGTGAGGCCGACGACGCGATCCGCACGGTTGCGGATCGCCGAGATGCGGTGGAGGGTGCGCTCGATGCCGGCGCGGTTGTCGCCGCCGAAGTCGCCGATGCGCGAGACGACCCAGTTCAGGTCCTCGTCGGTGATCTCGCGGTCCAGCAGGGTGACGTCGCCGCTGGTGAGGCGCGCCTCGGGGCGGCGCCCCAGGTCGAGCACGACCTCGAGGAGGCCGTCGCGGCCGGCGGCGAGCTCCTCGCGCGTGGCGAGTTCGCGCAGGGCGGCGACGATCTCGTGCGGCAGGCAGGCGAGGAGGAGGTCGAGGTTGTCGACGATCGCCTCGTCCTGCGCACCGCCCTCGATCGCGAGGTCTCGGGGGTCGCGGGCAGCGCTCATGGCGCCATCCTAGCGCCCCCTACGCGCGCGAGGAGCCGCGCCGCCTCCGTGCGGCATCGGCCGCCGCGCCCACCAGCCAGCGGTGGATGCGCGACTCGCCGGCGATCTCGGGGTGGAAGGCGATGCCGAGCACGTTCCCCTGGCGCGCCGCCACGACCCGCCCGTCGGAGAGGCGCGCGATCGCCCGCGCGCCCGGTCCGACGGCGACGATCTCGGGGGCGCGGATGAAGACGGCGCGCAGCGAGAGCGACCCGCCGCCCGCGCGCAGTCCCTCGAGGTCGATCGTCTCCTCGAAGGACTCGAGCTGCCGACCGAAGGCGTTGCGCCGCACCTCGACGTCGAGCAGCGAGAGCACCGGCTCGTCGCCGTCGGCGATCTTCCGCGCCAGCAGGATCGCGCCGGCGCAGGTGCCGAAGATCGGGGCACCGCCCGCCGCCAGCGCCCGGATCGGCGCGACGAGCTTCCAGTGGTGGAGCAGCTTGCGCATCGCGGTGCTCTCGCCCCCGGGGAGGATCAGGCCGTCGACGCCCGCGAGATCGGCGGGGAGGCGCACCTCGCGCCCCTGCGCGCCGATCGAGGCGAGCGTGTCGAGGTGCTCGCGGAAATCGCCCTGCAGGGCGAGGACGCCGATGACCGGGGCGCCGGTGGTGGCGCGCCGCGCCGCCACGGCTACCAGCCGCGGGTCGAGAGCCGGTCGGCTGCGGGGATCGCCTTCATCTCGATCCCCTTCATCGCCTCGCCGAGCCCGGCCGAGACCTCGGCGAGGATCTGCGCGTTCGCGAAGTGCGTCGTCGCCTGCACGATCGCCGCGGCGGTCTTCGCCGGCTTCTTCGACTTGAAGATCCCGGACCCGACGAACACGCCGTCGGCGCCGAGCATCATCGCCAGCGCCGCATCGGCGGGAGTGGCGATCCCACCGGCGACGAAGTTCACCACGGGGAGCCGCCCGAGCTTGACCGTCGCCTTCACCAGCTCGAAGGGCACGCGCATCTGCTTCGCCGCGGCGCGGAGTCGCTTGTCGCCGACCCCCTTGAGGGCCTCGATCTCCTCCGCGACGGTGCGGATGTGCCGCACCGCCTCGACGATGTTGCCGGTTCCGGCCTCGCCCTTGGTGCGCATCATCGCCGCACCCTCGTTGATGCGGCGCAGCGCCTCGCCGAGGTCCTTGCAGCCGCAGACGAACGGCACCTTGAAGGCGTGCTTGTCGATGTGGTTGCGGTCGTCGGCGGGGGTGAGCACTTCGGACTCGTCGATGTAGTCGACGTCGAGCGCCTCGAGGATGCGCGCCTCGGCGATATGGCCGATGCGGGCCTTCGCCATGACGGGGATCGAGACCGCCGCCTGGATCCCCTTGATCATGTCGGGGTCGCTCATCCGGGCGACGCCGCCATCGCGGCGGATGTCCGACGGCACGCGCTCGAGCGCCATCACGGCGACGGCACCGGCCTCTTCGGCGATCTTCGCCTCGGCCGGGGTGACCACGTCCATGATCACGCCGCCCTTGAGCATCTGGGCGAGCCCCTTCTTCGTGGTCCAGGTCGACTTCCGGGGTGCGGACTTCTTGGCGGCCATGCGCCCATTCTCCCACACCGCCCGAACGGCGGCGGCGCCCGAGGCGTCCCGCGGCGCCCGAGGCGGCTGATACGATCCGTGGCGATGAGCACCGACGTCCTCGTTCTGAACCAGGACTACGAACCGCTGAACGTCGCCTCCATCCACCGCGCCTTCCGGCTCGTCTTGGGCGGGAAGGCCGAGGTGCTCGCCGAGGGGGAGCCGATCCGCAGCCCCTCGCGCCTCTGGCCGGCCCCCTCGGTGGTGCGGCTGCGCCACCGCGTCCGCCGCCCGCGCCCACGCGCCAAGCTCAGCCGCAAGGAGATCTTCGCCCGCGACGGGCATGCCTGCCAGTACTGCGGGCGCCAGGGGGTTGCGCTGACGATCGACCACGTGATCCCCAAGAGCCGCGGTGGCGACTCCTGGTCGTGGGAGAACCTCGTCACCGCCTGCATGGCCTGCAACCACCGCAAGGGCGACCGGCTCCCCGAGGCCGCGGGGCTGCAACTGCGCCGGCGCCCCTACGAGCCGCGCTGCGACGTCTATGCCGTCTTCCTCCCCTACCTGCGCGACACCTCGTACGCCGCCTGGCGCGACTTCCTCTTCATCGGAGACGGCGCGGCGGCGAGCCGCGCGTGAACGCGGCGGCGGTCCGCGCCGCCATCCCCCGCGACGTCGCCGACCTGCTGCGCACGATCCGCCGCGCCGGATTCGGCGCCTACGTGGTGGGCGGTGCGGTGCGCGACGCGCTCGCCGGCCGCGAGCCGCACGACTGGGATCTCGCCACCGAGGCGACTCCCGACCAGCTGCGCGCCGTCTTCCCGGAGGCGCGATACGAAAACCGCTTCGGCACGGTGGGCGTGCCGACGGTCGACGGGGTCGTGCGCGAGGTGACCACGTTCCGCGCCGACGGCCCGAGCAGCGATACCCGTCGCCCCGACGCGGTGAGCTTCCTGCAGCGGATCGACGGCGACCTGGCGCGCCGCGACTTCACGATCAACGCGATGGCCTTCGGAATCGCCCGCGAGGCGAGCCGGCGCGCCGATCCCGTCGCCGACGGGGCGCTCGTCGACCCGCACGGCGGTCTCGCCGACCTCCGCGCCGGCCTGCTGCGCGCCGTCGGCGACCCGGGCGAGCGCTTCCGCGAGGACGCGCTGCGGATGCTCCGCGCGATCCGCTTCGCCGCGCGCTTCGGGCTGGCGATCGAGGCGTCGACCGCCGCGGCGATCAGGCGCGACGCGCCGCTCGCCGCGCGGCTCTCGGGCGAGCGCATCGGCTCCGAGATCGAGGGCCTGCTCGCCGCGCCCCAGCCGTCCGACGCGCTGCGCGCCTTCGCCGCGCTCGGCCTGGCGCACGCCGTCGCCCCCGCCCTCGCCGTCGCCTGGCGCGACGACCTCCCCGAGCGGGTCGCCGCGGTCGGCGCACCCGGATCGCCCGATGCCCCCGATCCGATCGGCCGGCTTGCCGAGCTGCTCGAGCCGATCGCCGACGACGAAGATGTCGCCGCGCTCCTCGAGTCGTGGCGGCGCCCCCGCGCGACGATCGCCGCGGTGCAGCAGCTGCGCGCCCTCGACCGTGCCGCGGCGAGGGCCGAGGCCGACGGCGGCGGGCGGGTGCGGGCGATCGACCTGCGCCTCGCCGCGGCGGCGCTCACCGGCGACGCACGCGACGCCGCGCGGCAGCTGCGCCGCCGCATCGCGGCCGGGCGCGGCGGCCGCAACGCGCCGGACATGCTCGACGTTGCCGCCTGGGCAGACGAGTCGGCGGCCCCCGCGCGGCGCTCCGACCTGGCGATCGACGGCGACGGGCTCGTCGCGGGGCTCGGCCAGCCGGCGGGGGCATGGGTCGGCGAGCTCCTCGACCGGCTCCTCGCCGAGGTGGCACACGGCCGCACCGCCAACGAGCCGGAGGCCCTCCTGGCGCGCGCCGCGAACCTGCACCGCGCGGCACCCTAGGATCTGCACATGGGTGAGCCGTTGACGATCCTCATCACCGGCGGCGCTGGCTACATCGGTGCCGCCTCGGCCGACGCGCTGCTCGAGGCCGGCCATCGGGTCGTGATCCTCGACGACCTCTCCACCGGGCACCTCGACCTCGTCCCGAACGCGGCCTCGTCGATCACCGGCTCCTATGCCGATGCCGAGAAGGTCGGCGACCTGGTGCGCAGCGCACGGGTCGACGCGGTCCTCCACTGCGCCGCGCGGAGCATCGTCTCCGACTCCATGGAGCGACCCGAGCGCTACTACCGCGACAACCTCGTCGGGAGCCTCAACCTCCTCGACGCCATCCGCGCGGCGGGCGTGCGCCGCTTCGTCTTCTCGTCGAGTGCGGCGGTCTACGGCGCGGCGCCCGCCGCCTCGATCCGCGAGGACTCGCCCCTCTCGCCGATCAACCCGTACGGTGCGACGAAGGCCGCCTTCGAGCACGCCCTGCGCAGCTACGCCCTGGCACACGGGATCCAGGGGATCGCCCTGCGCTACTTCAACGTCGCCGGCGCGACCGAACGGGTCCGCGAGCGGCACGATCCCGAGACGCACCTACTGCCGCGGATCGTCGCCGCCGCGCTCGCGGGAGCGCCGTTCCACCTGTACGGCGCCGACTACCCGACCCCCGACGGAACGGCGCTGCGCGACTACGTGCACGTCGCCGACGTGGCGGCGGCGCACGTCGCAGCGTTCGCGTCGCTGCAGGGGCGCGGCGAGGAGGCGCACTTCGCGGCGCTGAACATCGGGAGCGGGATCGGCACGAGCGTCCGCGAGGCAATCGCGGCGATCGAGCGGGCCACGAAGCGGCAGCTCGATGTCCGCGTGGGCCCGCGCCGACCCGGCGATCCGCCGCGCCTCATCGCCGATATCGGGCTGGCGGCGAGCAGCATCGGCTGGCGCCCGCGCCAGAGCGGCATCGACCGGATCGTCCGCAGCCTCGTCCCCCCGGCCTGATCGGCCGGCCCGCGGCGGCTCAGCCCTTGCGCTGCTCCGGCACCCCCTGCAGCAGATACCAGCCGACGAGCATCGTGGCGAGCAGCGTCAGCAGCCCCACGGTGTACGCCCCGTTGCCGATGACCGGGTGCAGCAGGAAGATCGTCGCCCCGTAGAGCAGGCCGCCGAGCACCTGCGAGCCCTTGCCGACGAGGCCGTAGAGCCCGTAGAACTCGCCGAGCTGCGCCGGGGGCGAGAGCCGATACATGAGGATCCGGTCGGCGCCGGCGAGTCCGCCGAATCCGAAGCCGAGGATCACCCCCGCGACGATGAAGGGGATCGGCGAGACGAAGAGCGCGCCGACGAGCAGCGCGATCGCCCAGAGGAACAGCACGCGGTTGAGCGTCGCCTTCGGACCGTGGCTGTCGGTCAGGCGCCCCCAGACGAGGCCGCCGACCACCGCCGTGGTCGCCAGGGCGACGAGGACGTAGTTCGCCTGCCCCTGAGAGAAGCCGACCGCCTGCACCGCGAAGACGGCCATGATCGAGATGACGGTGTTCTGCGCGTCGGTGTAGAAGAAGCGCGCCGTGAGGAAGCGTCCAAGGCCCGGATAGCGCCGCAGCTCGCGGATCGTGCCGAGGGTCGCGGCGAGCGAGCTCCCCTTCGATGCCTTCCCCGCGGGTTCCGGAACCTCGCGCAGGAAGAGGAAGATCGGGATCGCCAGGACGCCGAACAGCAGCGGCGCGACGACGAAGACCTGCTCGACGGTCAAGCCTTCGCCATCGTTCCCGAGCAAGATCAGGAGCCCGATGAGGATCGTACCGAGGTAGCCGAGCCCGTTGCCGAGCCCGGAGACCCAGCCGCGGTTCTCCGGCGTGCTGACCAGCCTGATCGTCGCGTCGTAGTAGACGAGCGACGACTGGTAGCCGAAGTTCGCGACGCAGAAGAGCACCACGCCGACGCCGACGGGCACCTGTGCGATGAAGATCGCCGGGACGATCGCGAGCAGCGTGAAGAAGAGGAGGTACGGCATGCGCCGGCCGGCTCGGTCCGAGACCGCGCCGATCGCCGGCGAGATGAGGGCGTTGATCCCCACGGAGAGGGCGATCGAGATCTGGAGCCAGAGGTTCCCCTGCGACTCGCCGAGCCCCTTCTCGCTCGTCAGGTAGAGCCCGATCGCGTACGAGAAGATCCCGTAGGACCAGATCGTGTTCGCCAGGTCGTAGAGCGTCCACGAGGCGATCCAGGTGGCGGGGACGGTGATCTTCACCCCGTTCGATGCGGTCCGTGCGGCCATGCGGCTCCCTCCCTCGCGGCGATCGCGCGATGGGCTCGCGCGCTGTGCCGTCGGGCAGATGATGGCGGCTCGGGGGGCTGCGTGCGCATCGCGCCGCACCCGAGGGACCCTCACGCTGTCGTGCGGGGAGGGGGCGACGGGCGGGCTAGGATCGCCCCATGGTCAAGCGCGTCGCGGATCCCCCGCGTGCCTGGGCGAGGCGCCTCCAGCGGAACCGCCCCGGCCTCGTCGACGACGTGCTCGAGGGGCTCGCCGGGCTCTACGGGCGGCCGCGCTGGCGGCCGCGCCTCGACCCGGTGAGCGAGCTCGTCACGACGATCCTCAGCCAGAACACGAGCGACGCCAACGCCGAGCGCGCCTTCGCCGCGTTGCGGGCCCGCTACCCGACCTGGGGCGAGGTCGAGCGCGCCCCGGCCAGGTCGCTCGCGGCGACGATCCGCAGCGGCGGACTCGCGGACCAGAAGGCGCCGCGGATCAGGGCGGCGCTCCGCGCCGTGCGCGAACACGCCGGCGACTACGACCTCGGCTTCCTCGCCGAGCTGGACGCCCTCGACGCGCGCCGCTGGCTCACCGAGATCCCCGGCATCGGGCCGAAGACCGCCTCGATCGTCCTGCTCTTCTGCTACGGGATCCCGCTCATGCCCGTCGACACGCACGTGGAGCGGGTGAGCAAGCGCATCGGGCTCCTGCCGCCGAAGGCGAGCCTGGCCTTCGCCCACGACGCATGGCTGCACCTCGTCCCCCCTGACCGGGCCTACGAGGCGCACGTCGCCCTGATCCGCCACGGCCGCGGCCACTGCGACGCCCTGCGCCCCGATTGCGCCGGCTGCCCGGTGCGGGCGCGCTGCCGCTTCGCCGATCGCCGCGCCCCCTGACCGCCGCGCGCGGTAGCGTCGAGCCGGAACTAGCGGACGGCGATCGACGATGGGGCCCGCCGCGACCAGGGCAGCGGCCGGAAGCGCAGCCCGGTCGGCTCGCCCGCACCGACGGCGTCGGGCGGTTGCACTTCGACCGCAGCGCCGGTCGGCAACGCGAGACGGGGCCCACCGCCCCACAGCGATGGATCGGCGAGCGCGACGAGCCGCTCGTCTTCCTCGCCGTCAGCGTGCGCCAGGACGCTCCAGTCGCCGAGCGCACCGATGCCGTCGACGACCCGGATCCTGTGCCCGGAGCAGGTGCACGAGGCGGCACGACGGCCGAGCGCCATCGCGGAGGCAGAGTCTGCGACGACGGTGACCCGATCGGCGGCGAGCAGCGCCCGGATCGATGCGACGCGCGACGGCCGGCGCAGCAGCTCGGTCGCGTCGCCGCCGCAGAGGAAGACCGTCGACCCGGCGATCGGCTCGGCGGGCAGCTCCGCGCTCCGCTCGGCTCGTCGACCCGCGGTCGCGAGGAGTTGCTGCAGCCGCTGCGCCTGCCGTTCATCCGGAGAGGCCGGCGAGGCAATCAGGAGCGGCCCCTCCCGGTCGGCGAGCCACGCCAGCGCCTCGGGCCAGGCATCGGCGCGGAGGCCGAGGCCGCCGCCGGAGAGGATCAGGGTCGACACGGCGCAATCGTAGCGGGGGAGTGCGCCATACTCACCGCATGGAATTCGCGCCAGCCCCGGGTCGACTCGTCCTCATCGGCTCCGGCGAGATCGGCCCCTCGATGGCGCCGCTGCACCGCAGCCTCGTCTCTTCCCTACCGAAGCGCAGTGCACCCTCTTCGCTCGTCGCCCTGGATGGCAGCTATGACTTCCAGACCAACCGGGCGGAGATGGGCGAGCGCATCGCCACCTTCTTCCGGTCGAAGGTCGGCATCCCCACGACGGTCATCGGCCTCCCCGAGATCGACCGCGCCGGCGCAGATCTCGCGCCGGCGGCGCTGGGACCGACGATCGCGGGCATCGATGGGGCGGACTACCTCTTCCTCGGCCCGGGGTCGCCGTCTCGGGCCATCAGGCGGTGGGGCGACACGCCGATCGTCGAGCGACTCGCCGCGCGGATCCACGCCGGCGCGACCGTGGTGACCTCGTCGGCGGGCGCCGCGGCGGCGGGGCTGGTCACCATTCCCGTGTACGAGATCTACAAGGCCGGTGCGCAGCCCTCGTGGCTGGACGGCCTCGACATCCTCGGTGCGATCTCGGGACTTCGCGCCGCCGTGGTGCCCCACTGGAACAACAGCGAGGGGGCGACGCACGACACCTCGCGCTGCTACATCGGCGAGGAGCGCCTGCGGCAGCTCGAGCGAACGCTCCCCGCCGAGACCGGCGTGCTCGGCATCGACGAGCACACGGCGCTGGTCCTCGACATCGGTGCGGGCAGCGCCTCGGTCCACGGCAAGGGGGCGGTCACGATTCGCGTCCCCGGCGTCGGTGAGACGGCCCTGCACAGCGGCGCCCAGGAGCCGATCGCCGCCTTCGCCGCCCGCTTCGGCGCCGCCGCGCCCTCTCCGTTCGCAGCGGCGGGCCGGCCCGCCGCTGCCGCGCCGGCGCTCGCCGAAGAGGCGGATCGGCGCACCGATGCCGCCGGGGCGTCGATCGCGGACGCGGTCAACCAGCTGCTCGCCCTGCGCGACGCCGCCCGCGCCGAGCGCCGCTTCGCGGATGCCGACGCGCTCCGTGCCGTCGTCGAGGCACTCGGCGTCGAGGTCACCGATGGCGCGGCCGGTCCAACCTGGAGGGTCCGCACCTAACCCTGCGAGCGCCCTCGATCCGCCCGCCCCACGGCGGGGCGCCCGGCGCGGCCCCCCGAGCCCTCAGCGCGGGACGCGCGCTCCGATCGAGCCCATCCGCCGCAGGAGAAAGCTCGGCACGATGGAGAGGAGCCGGGCAGAGGCGGCGTTGATCCAGCCCGGGACCACCAGCGCGCGGCCGGCGGCGAGCGCCTCGAGCGCGATGCGCGCGACGGTGTCCGCCGAGGTGAGGAGGAACGACGGCATCCCAGAACTGCTGCTCAGCCCGCCCCGCTCCTGGAAGCCGGTGGGCGTGAATCCGGGCGCAACGCAGGTAACCCGGATGCCGAGCGGCTTCGCCTCCTCGTGGAGCGCGAGAGTGAAGTGGCGGACATACGCCTTGGTCGCCGCATAGGTCGTGAAGCCCGGAAACGGGATGAACGAGGCGAGCGATGCGACGTTGAGGATCGCGCCGCGCCCGCGGGGCGCCATCGACGCGAGTGCCGCCTGGGAGATCAGGGTCAGCGCGGTCACGTTGACCGCGATCTCGTTCGCCTCTCCGGCGGCGTCCAGCTCGAGCAGCTTCCCGAACCGCCCGTATCCGGCGTTGTTGACCACCACCTCGATCGGGCGCGCGACGTCGCGGATCCTGTCGACGACGCGCGCGACGTCGGCTGCATCGGAGAGGTCGGCGGAGACGATCTCGCACGCGGCCCCGAGCCCCGCGGCGGCAGATGCGACGCGCTCCAGCTCGACGCCTCGGCGCGCGACGAGGACCAGGTCGTGGCCGGAGGAGGCGAGTCGCAGCGCGATTCGCTCGCCGATCCCCGACGAGGCGCCGGTGACAAGGGCCGTCGGACGAGACATTGCGGCAGTATGATCCAGGCATGCCGATCCTGCTGGAGATCGCCCTGCGAACCACCGCGATCTACCTCGCGCTGCTCGTCGGCCTGCGGCTGATCGGGCGCGGCGAGGCGGCGCAGCTGCGCACCGTCGACCTCGTGCTGCTGCTCGTGCTGGCCAACGCCGTGCAGAACGCCATGCTCGGCCCCGACACCTCGCTCGCCGGCGGCCTGGTGGCCGCTGGGACGCTCCTCGTGCTCGCCCGGGTCTTCCGCATCGTCGAGGGAGCCTTCCCCGCGCTGCGTCGCTCGATCGAGGGCGAGCCGATCCTCCTCGCCCGGCACGGCCGGCTCCTGCCCCGCGGCCTCGCCCGCGCCGGCCTCGGTGGGCAGGATGTCCTCGTGGCGGCGCGCCGTGCGGGGATCGGTAGCCTGGCGAAGGTCGAGTTGGCGATCCTCGAGGCAGATGGCGGGGTGAGCGTGGTCGGCGGCACGGCCCCTCGGCGCCGCAGCCGCGCCGTGCGGGCACCGAGGCGCGCGCGCTAGCGGTGGTGGGGGGACCTGGACTCGAACCAGGGACCGGCGAGATATAAGCTCGCTGCTCTAACCACCTGAGCTATCCCCCCGGGACACTGTCACCAGAGTATGCGCCGCCGCACCTCGCCGCGCCAGCGACGCCCCTAGCCGGCCGCGACGCCGAGCGCGCAGGCGAACAGGCCGAGCGCGCTCGCCTCCCAGCCGCGCCGTCGGCGTGCCGGCGACGACGAGGACCCGAGCAGCAGGCCGACGGCCATCAGGGTGCCCCCCGCGACCTGCGCCCCGGGCACGGCGGTGACGCTGCCGGCGAGCGACCACGCGACGAGGTGCAGCACCCCCGCGACGGCGAGCGTCCAGACGGCGCCGAGCCGGACCGCCAGCGACCCGCTGCCGGCGACGGTGTCGCGCTCGATGTCGGCGAGCGCGTTCTGGAGCGCGAGTGCGCCACCGCCCGGGACGGCCGCGATCGAGAGGAAGAGGATCGCACCCGGGAGTGGCACGGCGGCGGCGCTCCAGGCGAACGGCGGCAGCAGCGCGACGCCGATCGCGAACGGCAGCAGCGCCGCCGGCGTGCGCTTCAGCCAAAGGTCGTAAAGGTAGCCGAGCGCGGCCCCCGCGAGGGCGAAGCCGAGTGCTGCGGGCCCGAGGAGTCCCGCCGCGCCGAAGCCGACGCTCGCCCCGAGGACGACGATCGTCCGGGCGCTGCGACTGCCCGCGGCACCGGTCGCCAGCGGCTTCTCCGGCCTCCCCGCATCGTCGCCCCGATCGACGAGGTCGTTCAGCGCGCCGATCGAACCGTGCACGCCGAGCATCGTCAGCGCGGCGAGGGCCGCCTGCGACGCCGTCCCGCCGGCCAGCGAGGTCAGCGCACCCGCGACGACGGCGTTCAGCGCCGTGGGGAGCGGATGCACGAGTCGAATCAGGGCCGTCAGCTGCGCCATGCTGCGAGCCTAGCGCGCAGGGGGTAAGATGGCGCCCATGTCTTCCACCCCCGCGATCGTCGTCCGCGACCTCGTGAAGCGCTACAAGGGCGCCGAGCGCAACGCCGTCGACGGCGTCTCGTTCGACGTGGCGCAGGGCTCGCTCTTCGCCCTCCTCGGACCGAACGGTGCGGGGAAGACGACGACGATCAGCATCCTGACGACGACCCTCGCCGCGACCTCGGGGAGCGTGCAGATCGCCGGGGCGGACCTGGCGACCGAGCAGGCACAGGTGCGGCAGCGGGTCGGCATCATCTTCCAGAAGCCGTCGCTCGATCGCGCGCTGACCGGCGAGGAGAACTGCCGCTTCCACGCCGCCCTGTACGGCGCCTACGCCTACCGCCCGGCCTTCTCGCTCATGCCGCAGGAGTATCGCGAGCGCATCGTTGCGCTCGGCGCGCTCGTCGGCCTCGATCGCGACGATCTCTTCAAGAAGATCTCGAAGTACTCGGGCGGCATGCGCCGAAAGCTGGAGATCGCCCGCTCGCTGCTGCACCGACCCCAAGTGCTCTTCCTTGATGAACCGACCGTTGGTCTCGACCCAGAGTCTCGTCGCTCGGTTGCGGGCTACCTCGATGCGATCCGCCGCAGCGAGGGGACGACGATGGTCCTCACTACGCACTACCTCGATGAGGTCGAAATCGCCGATCAGGTCTGCATCATCGATCGCGGCAAGATCGTCGCCGACGGAACGCCGGCGGCGCTACGCACTGGCACTGGAACGACCCGTGTTGAGCTCGAGGCGGCGGATCGAGCGGCGCTCGGCGCCGAGGTCACACGCCTCGGCCATGCGCCGCAGGCGATCTCCGCAGGGTTTGCCGTTGAGGTGCAAGGCGCCGAGTCGGCACACAAGCTGCTCCGTGACCTCACCACGCCGCTCACGCGATTTGAGGTGCGCGCCCCGTCACTCGAAGATGCGTACTTGAAAATCGTTGCTGCAACCGCCGACGATCGCGAAGAGTCGCCCGTTGACGACGCGCCGCGCAGGGGCTTCCGCCGGTGAGCGGGGCTACGGTGCCGACGCAGGCTGCGCCGATGCGCAAGCTGACGCTGCGCCAAGAGGCGGCAGCTGCTGCAGCGATCGCGGCGCGCGACGTCACAAAGCTGATTCGCGATCCGATCCGACTGATCGGCGGGCTCGTCTTCCCTGCTCTCTTCATTGCGGTGCTCGGCGGCGCCTTCGCCTCAAATTTCAAGACGCCAGGGATCGACCTGC
>JBEGQU010000043.1:0-5467 GCA_041180765.1 Chloroflexota bacterium | reverse complement strand
CGCGCTGCGACACCGGCGAAGCGCTCGAGGGCATCGGCAGCACCGGCATCGCTGCCGGGCTCGGCCGGCTGGAACGTGAATCGGAGCCCGGCCGAGCGCTCCCCCGCCGCGAGTGAGCCGCCGGCAAAGAGATCGAAGAGCTCGATCGATACGGCACCCGGGACGTGCTCGCGCGCCAGCGCCACGAGGGCGCCGACCGCGGCACCGTCTGGGAGGAGGAGCGCCAGGTCGCGCGAGATCGGGGCGGTCGCGGGTGGCAGTTCCGCGCGCGCGACGCGCAGGCTGCCGCCCGCGAGCCCGGAGATCGCGACCTCTGCGAGCAGGACGCGTGGCGCGTCGCGCCAGCCCTCGAGTGCGGGGTGAAGCTCACCGACCAGCCCGGCAATCCCCTCGCCGGAGATCCGCGCCGCCCGGCCGGGGTGCAGGAGCTGGAGGGCGGGTGCGGCGCCGTAGTCGATCGGCCCCAGGGCGAGCGAAGCGGCGACGGTCGCCAGCAGGCGCTTCACCTCGTCGAGGTCCCAGTCGACGGCCGGCGCGCCCGTGCGTGCCGCCTGGCGCGCACCCCAGGCCACGATGCCGAGGCGCGTCCACTCGCGCGGACCTTCGGCGGCAACACCGTATCCGCGGCCGACCTCGAAGAGCGCTCCGGAGGCGGCGCCGTAGCGTTGGTTCGCCAGCGCGCGCTCCAGGAGGCTCGGCAGGAGGCTCTGGCGCAGCCGATCGTGGTCTGCGGAGAGCGCGTTGCGGAGGATCGCCGGCTCGCCGCCTGGTCCACCCTCGCTCGCAGCGAGCGCTGCGCCGAGCAGCCCGTCGGGTTCGGCATGGAGCGCCGCCTGGGCCGGCGAGACGAGGGCGTGGGTGACCGCCTCCTGGAGCCCGTTCGCCGCGAGGAGGGCGCGGACGCCGTCTCGCAGCCGGGTTGGCTGCGGTCGATAGGCAGGCGGCACGCCGGCAGGGAGCGACGCAGCGAGGCGCTCATAGCCGTCCAGGCGAGCGATCTCCTCGATGAGGTCGACCTCCAGGGCAAGGTCGCGGCGCCAGGGCGGCACGACGACATCGATTCGCTCGCGCGCCGGCACGGCCGCGCTCCGCCCCGCCGTGATCTCCACGCGCCCCTCGCCCTTCCCCCGCTCCCCGGCGATGCCGATCCGCCCGAGGAGGGCGATCTGCTCGGCGTCGCCGATCTGGCTCCCGATCAGGCGCCGCGCGCGCTCCGGACGATACGAGCGGCGCTGGGGCTCCAGCGGCGCCGGGGCGCTGTCGAGGCGCCCCCGTCGGATGCGACCGCCGGCCCAGGAGGCGAGCAGCGCCGAAACCTCGTCGGCGCCGACGGCGGCAAGCTCCCACTCCTGGCCGCGCTCGAAGCGGTGCGAGGCCTCCGACCGGAGGGCGTGGCGCTGCGCACTCTTGCGCACGAGGGTCGGATCGAAGATCGCGCTCTCCACGATGACCGCCGTCGTCTCGGGCGACACCTCGCTCGACGCGCCGCCCATCACCCCCGCGAGGGCCAGTGGCGCCCGCTCGTCGGCGATCACCAGATCCTCGGCGACCAGTTCCCGGACGCTATGGTCCAGCGTCTCGAGGCGCTCACCCGCTGCCGCCCGTCGCACCCGCAGCGATGCGCCCACGCGGGCGCGGTCGAAGGCGTGCGTCGGCTTGCCGAGCTCCAGCATGATGTAGTTCGTCGCATCGACGACGTTCGAGACCGATCGCAGGCCCGCCGCCTTGAGCCGCATCTGGATGGCGTCCGGAGCCGGGGCCACGGAGAGCCCCTCGACGACGCGCAGGACGACACGCGGGGCGTCCGCCGGCACGGCGACCTCGAGCCGCAGCCCGTCGCCGGCATCGTCGGGTGCTTCGACAAGCGTGCGCGGGGCGCGGCGCAGCGGCGCCCCCGTGATCCCCGCCACCTCGCGGGCGAGGCCGTAGATCGAGAGCAGGTCGCCGCGGTTCGGCTTCACGTCGATGTCGAGCACGTCTTCCCCGAGCCAGTCCACGAGCCGCGTCCCAGGGGGCGCGGTCGGGTCGAGGATCAAGATGCCGTCGCCGTCGTCGGTGGCGTGCAGCTCCTCGCCGGAGCAGAGCATCCCCTCGGAGGCGACGCCCATCTTCTCGGCTCGCTCGATCGTGCGGCCATCGGGCATCTTCGCCCCCACCAGGGCGACCGGGACGCGCTGCCCTGCGGCGATGTTCCGCGCCCCGCAGACCACGTTGAGCACCTCGCCCGCGCCGACGCGCACCTTCGTGACCTGCAGGCGGTCGGCGCGGGGGTGTGGGCCGACCTCGAGCAGCTCGCCCACCACGAAGGCCCCCCAGTGGCCGCCCCAGCGCTCGAGGCCCTGCACCTCCAGCCCGCGGAGCATCAGCGCGTCGGCGAGCTGCTC
This sequence comes from Chloroflexota bacterium, assembly GCA_041180765.1. Classification (GTDB taxonomy): domain Bacteria; phylum Chloroflexota; class Limnocylindria; order Limnocylindrales; family Limnocylindraceae; genus Limnocylindrus. The sequence continues at coordinate 3,083 of JBEGQU010000043.1, read as the reverse complement.
CGGCGTGAGCTGGATGTCGGTGAACTCTCGCAGCCAGGAGATCGGCACCCTCATCGCAGGCCCCCGAGGAACCTGGTGTCGTTGTCGAGGAAGGCACGCAGGTCCGGTATGCCGTGGCGCAACATCGCGATCCGCTCCACCCCGAGCCCGAAGGCGAAGCCCTGGTGCGTCTCCGGGTCGACCCCGCCGTTCTCCAAGACGACTGGGTGGACCATCCCCGCCCCGAGGATCGTCAGCCAGCCGGCCTTCGATCCGGGCCAGCGCACGTCGACCGCTACCGACGGCTCCGTGAACGGGTAGTAGCCCGGTCGGAAGCGCGTCTCCGCGCCGTCGCCGAAGAGTCCCTTCGCGAGTGCGTCGAGCGTCCCCTTGAGGTCCGAGAGCGTGACCGAGCTGTCGACGAACAGCCCCTCGACCTGGTGGAACTCGAAGCCGTGGCTCGCGTCGACCGCCTCGTAGCGGAAGCAGCGGCCAGGGAGGATCACGCGAATCGGCGGCTGCATCGAGCGCATCGTGCGGATCTGCCCGGGCGACGTGTGCGTGCGCAGCAGGCGCCCGGGCTCCCGCAGGTAGAGGGTGTCCCAGAGATCGCGCGACGGATGATCTTCGGGGATGTTCAGCAGCTGGAAGTTGACCGCATCGTCCTCGATCTCCTGCGTCTCGACGATCGTGAAGCCGAGGCCGCCGAGGATCGTCGCGATCGCGCCGATCGTCTCCGGGATCGGATGCAGCGAGCCGTAGCCCCCCAGCGGTCCGGGCGTGGTGACGTCGAGCCGCTCGCGGTCGATCCGCTCTTGGAGCTCCGCCGCGCCGACGCTCGATCGGCGCTCCTCGAGCGCGGCCTCGATCGCGGCGCGGACGGCGTTGGCGGTCGAGCCGATCTTCGGGCGGTCCCCGGGCGGGAGCTCGCCGATGGAGCGCAGCGCGTCGGTGATGGCGCCCCGCTTGCCGAGCAGCGCGGCCCCGTACTCATCGAGCTCGGCGATCGAGGGGGTCTTGGCGATGCGGTCGACCGCCTCTCGCTGGAGGGTGTGGAGCTGCGACTCGAGCGCCGCGAGGTCCACGGCGCGACTGCGACGGCTAGGCGCGCTTGGCGACGTCCGCGACGGCGGTGAAGGCCGCGGCATCGCGTACCGCGAGGTCGGCCAGCATCTTGCGGTCGATCGCCACGCTGTTGCGCTTGAGGCCGGCGATGAACGTCGAGTAGGAGACGCCGTTCAGGCGCGCCGCCGCGTTGATGCGGTGGATCCAGAGCTCGCGCATCTGGCGCTTGCGCTGCTGGCGGTCGCGGGTCGCATAGGCGAGCGCGTGGAGCAGCGCCTCTCGCGCCGGTCGGATGAGCTTCGAACGCGTGCCGCGACGACCCTCGGCCGCCTGGAGCAGCCGCTTGTGCCGCTTGTGCCCGGCAACGCCGCGCTTGACCCGTGCCATCGATCCTCCTCCGCTCAGCCGCCGTACGGCAGCAGGCGCGATACCTGGTTGTGGTGCGTCCGGCCGAGGATCGCCTTGCCTGCATAGCGCCGGATGCGGCGCGAGGACTTGATCTCGAGGTGGTGGCCGCGCCACGAGAGCACGCGGACGGGCTTCCCCGAGCCCGTGAAGCCGATGCGCTTCTGGGCACCCTTGTGCGTCTTCATCTTCGGCACGGCTACTCCCCCTTCGCGTGGTCGTCGGTCGGCGCCGGGGCCCCGGCAGGGGCTCCTGCGGGGGCCGGACGGCCCTTCTGTTGGGGCAATGCTAGCAGTTGGATCGAGAGGAAGCGTCCCTCGAGGAGGGGGGGTCGCTCGAGCTGGGCCACGTCGGCCAGCCCCTCGGCCACCTTGAGCAGGATCCCCTGCCCGATCTCGGGGTGGGTCATCTCCCGACCCCGGAACTTGACCGAGAACTTGACCCGGTCCCCCGCCGAGAGGAACTTGTGGGCCTGGCGGATCTTCGTCTGGAGGTCGGCATCCCCGATCTTGGGGGTGCAGCGGAGCTCCTTCAGGTCCGCCGTCTTCTGGCGCTTCCGGGCGTCCTTCTCCTTCTTCTGGACCTCGTACTTGTACTGCCCGTAGTTCAGGTACTTGCAGACGGGCGGGGTCGAGGTCGGCGCGATCTCGACGAGGTCGAGACCGCGCTCGAGCGCCTGCCGAAGGGCCTCCTGCGTGGGGAGAACGCCGAGCTGGGTCCCCGCTTCGTCCAGCACCCGCACCTGGGGGATGCGGATCTGGTGGTTGATGCGCAGGTCCTTAATCGGTCACACCCTCACGATCGACTGGCTGCCGGGGATGCTCCCGCGGCGGGCAACGAGCGTAGCACCTCCTGGCGGCTCAGGGGGCGACGCTCCGGGTCCGGACCTTGGCGGCGAGGTCGGCGGCGATCGCCTCCCAGGAGTGCGGCCCCTCCTGCGTGCCGTCGCGCCATCGGAGGGCGGCACCCCCCGCCTCGATCTCCTTGTCGCCGACGACGAGCATCAGCGGGACCTTCTGCTCCTGGGCGAGGCGGATCTTGTTCTGCATGCGGTTCGACGAATCGTCGACGCTCGCCCGGATCCCCGCAGCGCGGAGGGTCGCGAGCCCCGCCGCCGCCGCACCGAGGTGGCGGTCCGCGATCGGGATGATCACCGCCTGCTCGGGGGCGAGCCAGAGCGGGAAGGCGCCGGCGTAGTGCTCGACGAGGATGCCGATGAAGCGCTCGAGCGACCCGTAGATCGCGCGGTGGATGGCGATCGGGCGGACGCGCGCACCGCTCTCGTCGACGTATTCGAGGTCGAAGCGCTCCGGGAGCATCGCCAGGTCGACCTGGATGGTCGCCGTCTGCCACTCGCGGCCGAGGGCATCGCGCACGAGGATGTCGATCTTCGGGGCGTAGAAGGCCCCATCGCCGGGATTGAGGCGCCACTTCGCCCCCGAGCGCGAGAGCGCCGATTCGATCATGCGCTCCGCCTGCTCCCACAGCCGCGGATCGCCGAGCGCCTTCGCCGGCTTCGTCGAGAAGACGAACTCCACGGGCAGGTCGAACCATCCGTAGACCTCGGCGACCTCGCCGAGGAGGGCATCAATCTCCGACTCGATCTGGTCGGGACGGACGTAGATGTGGCCATC
>JBEGQU010000042.1:0-9973 GCA_041180765.1 Chloroflexota bacterium | reverse complement strand
GGGGGGGGGGGGGGGGGGGGGGGGGGGGGGGGGGGGGGGCGGGGCGGGCTGCGGCTGTGCAGCGCTCCGCTCGGCGTGTCCCGCAACGAGCTCGTCGATCGTCAGCTGCTCGTGCGGCTGGCCGCTCATCCGGGTCGCCCCGCGGGTGCCTTCGACGCCGGGCAGAGCTCGCGATAGGCGCAGTAGGTGCAGGTCATCAGCTCCGGGGTCGGGGTGGTGTCGCCCGCGAGGATCCCCTCCGCCGCGGCGACGATCTCGAGGCGCGCGCGCTCGATCCGCTTCGGCTCCACGGGAACGATCGCCACGCGACCGGTATCGAGGAACCGCAGGCTGAGCTCGTCCGGGAGCCTCCCGGTGGTGGCGCGCCAGGCGAGCGCGTAGAGCTGGAGCTGGAGCGCCTCGCGCGCCCGCTTCACGCTGTGCTCCTCCTCGTCTCGACCACCCGTCTTGTAGTCGCTCACCGTGACCCATTCGTCGTCGCCGAGGGGCAGCGTCGGACGCACCAGATCGCCGGCATCGGCCACCTCGGGGATCGGGCGCGCCCGTTCGCCGGGCGCGAGCGGGCGGATGTCCACCCGATCCCAGCGACCGCGGATCTTGTGCCCGCCGAGCTCGAACGAGAAGTCGCGCTCGACATAGGCGGGAGGGGTGCCCGTGGCGAGCTCGCCATCGCGGAAGCGCCGGATCGCCGCGCTCGCGGCCGCCCGGCGGGCCTCCTCGTGGGCGCGCGAAAGGAACCCGGCGCTCTGCCAGGAGCGATCGATCGCCGACTCGAGCTGCGGCAGGTCCGGCGGCGACCCGGCCATCTGCCCGCGGTGGAACTCCGCCACCGCGGCATGCAGCGCCGATCCGTAGATCGCCGCATGGTGGGGCGGCAGGGGGATGCGCAGGCGCTGCTGGTAGTGGTAGCGCAGGGGGCAGGCGAGGAAGGCCTCGATGGCGGTGTAGCTGAGCGTCAACGGCTCGCGGCCCTGGTCCGAGGGGAGCCGCGTCGGCAGCACCGGCGGAGCGGGCGGGGGGACCTCGAGCGATGCGATCCGCTCCCCCGGCTCCCCCGTGAACGGGATCGCCTCGAGCTGCTCGCGCGAGAGGTCGAGCGCCTCCGATGCGAAGCGACTCACCTTGCGTGGGCGGACGCCCCCCGAGGCACGCTCCGCGGCACTGAGCGAGAGCCGCTCGCAGGCACGGGTGATCGCCACATACGCCAGCCGGCGCTCCTCCCGCAGCGCCTCCTCGTCGATTGCCGCTGCGGCCTGGGGCTCGCGGGGATCGTGGGGCTGCGTCGCATCGGCCCCGCCGAGCTCACGATCGAGCGACAGCCGGGCGGCGCGCCCCTTCGCCGGGAAGCGCCCCTCGACGAGGTTCGCCACGAAGACGACGGGGAACTCCAGCCCCTTCGCCTGGTGGATCGTCAGCAGCGCGACCGCGTCGAGATCGGGATCGGCGTCGACCGCCGACGGGTCGTCTCCCGCCTCGCCCAGCTCTTCGAGGTAGCGGACGAGGAACGGCACGCGGTCGAGCTCGAGCAACCGGCTTCGGCCGCGCACCACGTCGAAGAGGCGACCGATGTTGCGGATCTGCTCGTCGGACTCGGGGGTCGCCTGCCGCGTCAGATCCGCGAGCAGGCCCGACTCACGGAGCCAGCGATAGAGCACCTCCCCGCTGGTGCGCTCGACCCCCTCGGCGACCAGCCCGTCGAGCCGCGAGAGCAGCGCCTCGCACCGGGCGTCTCCCGCGCCCACCAGCGCAAGGGCGATGCGCAGCGGCTGGTGCTCCCTGCGGGCACGGCCGACCGCCGCGGCGAGGATTGCCGGCGGGATGCCGAAGCGCGGCTCCGCGGCGAGGTAGAACAGGGGCGCGGTTGCGTCGGGATCGGCGGCGTGGCGCATGCCGGCGAGCAGCAGTCGGATCTCGGGCCGGTCGTAGAGGCCCGCCGCTCCGCTCGCGCGCCAGGGGATCTTCGCCATGTTGAGCGAGCGGGCGATCTCCACCGTATCGACGTTCGCGCGCACGAGGACGGCGTGGTCCCGCGCCGCCCGTCCGCCCGCGACCGAGGCGGCGATCTCGGCGGCGATCCAATCGGCTTCGTCGGAGGTGGTACGGAAGCGACGGAAGGCGACCGGCGGGGCATCGCCGGGTCGCCCCGCGGCGACCAGCTCCTTGGAGACGTTGATCTTCACCTCGAGGCGCTCCGGGTCGTTGAATCGGATGAGGCGGCGAGCCGCCGTGAGGATCGGCGCCGTGCTCCGGTAGTTCTTGGTCAGGGAGACCTTCGCCGTGTCGGGGTAGCGCTCCACGAAGCCCAGGATGTTGTCGATCGCCGCACCGCGGAAGCGGTAGATCGACTGGTCATCGTCGCCGACCGCGGTCAGGTTGCGGGTTCCCGCCGCCACCAGGTCGACGAGCGCCCCCTGCAGCCGATTCGTGTCCTGGTACTCGTCGACCAGCAGCCAGCGATGGCGCTCGCGCACGCGGGCGGCCACCAGCGGGTCGTCGCGCAGCAGCTCGTACGCGAGGAGCACCTGATCGCCGAAATCGAGCAGGCCGCGGGTGGCGAGCAGGGAGCGGTAGGTGCGGAACGCTGCAGTCAACTCCCCCTGCTCCTCGCCGAGACGGCGCACGGCGGTCGCATACTCGGCGAGCTTCGGGGTCGTATCGCCGCCGCGGATCGCCGCCTCCGCCGCGTCGGCGCGCGCGAGCAGTCGCGTCGAGAAGTCGGCGAACGCCTGGTGGTCGATCGCCTCGTCCTTCGCGCGCGAGAAGAGCGCGGCGATGTCGCCGAGGAACTTCGTCGGATCGCCCAGCGGGAGCAGGCGCGAGAGGCCGAGCTCGAAGAGGTGCTCCCGGAGCAGCAGGACCACCTCTGCGCGCCCGAGCACCCGCAGGTCGCCGGAGATCCCGAGGCGATGGGCGTTCTCGCGCAGCAGCTCGTCACCCCACGCGTGGAACGTCTTGATCGGGGTCGTCGCGTACCCGTACGGCACCAGTCGGTCGACGCGTGCCTGCATCTCCTCGGCCGCACGCTCGGTGAAGGTGAGGGCGAGGATCTCCTCCGGCAGGGCGCGCTTCTCGGCGATCAACCACGCGACGCGGCGCGTGATCACCTGCGTCTTCCCCGTGCCGGCGCCGGCGACGACGAGGAGCGGTCCCTCCCCGTGGGTCACCGCGGCGTACTGCTCGTCGTTCAGGTCGTCGACGAGGTACCCGGTCGACGGGTCGTGGGCGCCGCGTCGGGCGGGTTCGACGCCGCCCCAGACCAGGATCTGCCCCGCGGGCCCTCCCCCCCTTCGCGGAGGGTGCTCGCTCACCTGGTCGCGGAGGTGCCGCGCGGCGCGGCGAGCGCCGCGGCGACCGCCTCGGCCTCCTCGGCGCCGAGCGTCGCCTCGCCCCGACCCGCGGCGATGCGCTTCACGTACATCCGGGTGCCCGTGCGCGAGTGGATCGTCGTGACCACGGCGCCGTCGCCGCGGTCATCCAGCAGGGCGAGGGCGCTGCTCTGCCCGCCCCCCACGTCCTCGAACGCCTGGAAGTGGACCAGCCCCATCCGACTCACCGCACCGGGGAGGGCCGCTTCGACCCGGGCAAGGCGCTGCCCGGCCTCCTCGAGGAGCGCCCCCTGCTCGCGCAGGGCGGCGAGCGCCTTCGTGAGCCGCCCGTCGCCCACCGTGCCGGCCTCGTCGGCGAGGAGTGCTGCGAGGCGCCGCTCCGCGGTGCGCGCCCGGCGCAGGGCGACGAGGGCGACGAGGAGCGCCGCTGCGGCGGCGATGGCGGCAATCGCGGCGACCGGGTCCAGCGTCTCGTTGGGCACGGGCGGATCTTAGCAGCGGCGCCAGGGGGGCCCCGTCGGCTATCCTCTCCGTACCACGCAACATCGGAGGAGAGAGATGGCCAAGCACGCAAAGCGGCTCCGCCCGGACCAGCGACCGAAGAGCCCGCGGCCGACACCCCGCCACGGCCTGACCGCCGCCGAGGAGGCCGCCGCGGCCGCCTTCGAGGCGACCCTCAACCCGACGAAGCAGCCGGCGCGCCCGGCAGTCGCCGCCCAGGCGATCGGCTCGCGCGCCGCATCGACCCAGCGGCTCGCCGCGGAGATCGCCGAGGAGCTGCCGGTGGTCCGGCGCGACCTGCGGCGCATCGCACTGACCTACGGCGCCATGCTCGCCCTGCTCGCGATCATCTGGATCGCGGCGAACGCCGTCGGCCTGCTCGCCGCCTAACTGGGCAGGGGCCCGACCGCCGGATCCCCTGACGGCAGGCCGGCGCGAGCGGCCAACACCTCGTCCAAGAAGGCGCGGCTCTTCGGCTCGGCGCCGTACAGCAGGCGCACCGAACCACGGAGCGCACGGTCCACCTCGCGCATCGGCCCTTCGGGGAGTCGCAACGCGACCAGCTGTTCGGGCGGATGGCGCCGGAGGGCGCGGAGGAGCTTGAGGCCGTCGCTCGAGAGCGGGTGCCCGACCCCGTGCTCCTCGCAGTGGACGCCCCCGGCCTCGTCGCCCCAGCACAGCCGCTCGCCGGGCTTCGGGGCCCGCCCACAGGCCAGGCAGGCATCGAGCTCGGGGCCCGATCCGGCGGCATCGAGCAGCGCGAGCTCCGTCCAGCGGGCATCGAGGGGGTCGGGCGCGCTCGCCTCGAGCAGGTCCCAGGCGCGGAGGAGGATGGCGTAGAGCTGTGGATCCGGCTGCTCCTCGCTGGTGGCACGCTCGATCAGCTCGGCCGCGTACCAGGCAACGGCGGCAGATGCGAGGCGCCCGCGCAGGCCGAGCCAGATGCGCTGCGGTCGCACCTGGGTGACGACGTCGAAGCTCTTCCCGTCGACGAGGGCGAGACGCAATTCCGCGAAGGGCTCCACCCCACCGCCGAGCCGGCTCGTCGGCTTGCGCACCCCCTTGGCGATCGCCTTGAACTTCCCCCGCTCCGGCGAGACGAGGGTCAGCACGCGATCCGCCTCCCCGAGGCGGAAGCGGGAGGTGACCACCGCCGTCGCCGTGGTCGTCCGACGTGCTGGCATGGGCGCAGGGTAGCATTGCCCCCAGGCGCGGCCGCATACGGCCGGCGACAGGGAGGGACGATGGCGGTTGATCCGACGACCGGGAGCGGACTGCTGGAGCTCGACCTCGACGCGCTCGTCGCGGCCACCGACCGCGAGATCCTCGCCCTCCTCGCTGCATGGGAGGCACCGCTCACCGCACCGATGTACGAGCAGATCCGCTACCACATGGGCTACGGCGACCCCCTCGCGCGCCCGGGGAAGCGCCTCCGGCCGCTGCTCGGCCTCCTCGCCTACTCCGCGCTCGCCGACGACTGGGAGCGTGCGCTCCCCGGCGCCGCCGCCGTCGAGCTCGGGCACAACTTCAGCCTGGTGCACGACGACATCGAGGACGGCGATTCCGAGCGGCGGGGTCGACCGACGCTCTGGGTCCGCGACGGAACGGCGCAGGCGATCAACACCGGGGATGCGCTCTTCACCATCAGCCGCGTCGCGCTGCATCGCCTCAGCGAGCTCGGCTTCCCCGACGCCAAGGTGCTGCGCCTGATGAAGCTCTACGACGAGACCTGCCTGCGCCTCTGCGAGGGGCAGTACATCGACATCGCCGCCAGCGCGCGGCGCGAGATGCAGGGGGTCGACCACTACTTCGAGATGATCGGGCGCAAGACTGCGGCGCTGATCTCGGGGTCGGTGGAATCGGGGGCGATCCTCGCCACCGACGACGAGGAGGCGATCGCCTCGTTCCGCCGCTTCGGCTGGGCGCTCGGCCTCGCCTTCCAGATCAACGACGACCTGCTGGGGATCTGGGGCGACGAGGCCGCCACCGGCAAGGAGCCGAGTGACTTGGCGCGCCACAAGAAGACCCTCCCCGTGCTCTACGCGATGGAGCGGGCAGCGCCCGCCGACCGGGTGCTCCTCGAGCGCCTCTATGCCACCCCCGAGCCCGGCGCCGAGCAGGTGGCCGACGGGCTCGGCGTGCTCGAGCGCTGCGGCGCGCGGGAGTTCACCCGCGGTGAGGCGGCTACCTGGCGCCAGCGGGCGATCGACGAGATCCGATCCGTCCGGGCGGTGCACCCGAGGGCGCTCACGCGCCTCGAGGAGATCATGTCAAGGGTCATCTCGGCCTAGCCGAGGCGGGCTATTTGGCGGCGGCTCCGCCCGTCTCGGCATCCCAGCGGACCCGTACCTTGCCGACGCGGCGCCCGGCGACCTTGGCCACGCTCATCTTGAACGGGCCGACCGCCACCTGATCGCCGACCACGGGGACGCGCCCGATGCGGTGGTAGACGAATCCGCCGACGGTGTCGTACTCCTCGTCGTCTTCGAGCTCCAGGGGCGGGTCGATCAGCTCCGTGAGCGCCTCGATGTCGGCCCGGCCGTCGAGCAGCACCTCCCCGGGGGCCACCGCGACGCTCATCGGCTCCTCTTCGTCGAACTCGTCTTGGATCTCGCCCACGATCTCCTCCAGCAGGTCTTCGATCGTCACCAGGCCCGCCGTCCCGCCGTACTCGTCGAGCACGATCGCCATGTGCACCTTGCGGCGCTGCAGCTCGTTCAGGAGGTCGTCGACCGCCTGGGACTCGGGGACGAACAGCGCCGGCCGCATGATGTCGCGGAGGTTCGGTTTCGGACCGCCCGCCGCGATGATCCGCAGTAGGTCCTTGGCGTAGAGGAGGCCGACGATGTGGTCGACCGATTCGCGGTAGAGCGGCGTGCGGCTATGCCCCTCCTTGAGCACCACCTCCACCGCCTCGTCGAAACTCGACGTCTCGTCGATCGCGACGATGTCGATGCGCGGCACCATCACCTCGTGTAGCTTCGAGTCACCGAGCCCCATCACCGCGGAGATCATCTGCTCCTCCTCGGCCTCGAGCACGCCCTGCTCACTCCCCTGCTCGACGATCAGCCGGATCTCGGCCGCGGAGAGCTCGGGCGAGCGCGTCGGATCGATGCCGAACGGGCGCGAGACCGCCCTCGTAATGAGCACGAGCACCGCCACGATCGGGCTCACCAGCCGGGCGAAGAGGCTGATCGGCGCGGCGACCGCGAGGGAGAGTCGGTCGGCGTTGCCCATGGCGAAGGCCTTGGGGATCAACTCGCCGAAGACGATCGTCACCAGCGAGACGACCAGCGTGACGACCAACAGGGCGACGGCAGCCGCACGCTCGCCGATGAACGAGACCGAAGCGAGCGGGGCGGTGAGCACCTCGACGATGCTCACTGCGGCGACCGCCGAGGCGAGCGCGCCGAGGAAGGTCATCGCGACCTGGATCACGGCGAGCATGCGCCCCGGGTCGCGGAGGAGGCGCTGCACCCGGATCGCGCGGCGGTCGCCCGCGTCGGCCAGCTCGTCGATGCGGGTGCGGCGGACGGTCACGAGCGCGATCTCCGCCGCCACAAAGAAGCCGTTGAGCACGATGAGCAGCAGGATCAACCCGAGGTCGCCGATCACTCCCGCCACGGTCAGTCCTTGCGGAGGAGGCGGGCCGGCACGCCCACGTGCAGTTCCCCGGCGGGGACATCCTTGGTCACCACCGCCCCGGCTCCCGTCTTGGCCCCCTCGCCGAGGGAGACCGGGGCGACCAGCAGGGTTCCGACCCCGGTGAAGGCGCGCGCGCCGATGCTCGTTCGGAACTTCGCGGCGCCGTCGTAGTTGGCGGTGATCGTGCCGGCGCCGATGTTCGCCTGGGCTCCCACCTCGACGTCGCCCAGGTAGCAGTGGTGGCCGACCTTCGCCCCGGCGGCGATCGTCGCCGCCTTGAGCTCGGCGAAGTTGCCGATGTGGGCGCGCTCGCCGATGCTGCAGCCGGCGCGCACGTGGGCGAACGGTCCGATGTCGGCGCCGTCGGCGACCTTCGACGAGGTCACCACGCTCGACCGGACCGTGCACCCGCTCCCGATCTCTGCGTCGGTGAGGCGCGAACCCGAGCCGATGCTGCTCTTCGCGCCGATGCTCGTCGCGCCGCAGAGGTGCACTCCAGGCTCGATCGTGGCGTCGGGAGCGATCGAGACGGTCGGCTCGATCCAGGCGGTGGTGGGATCGACGAGCAGGACGCCACTCGCCATGTGTGCCTCGTTGATCCGTTCGCGCAGCCCGGCGAGCGCATCGGCGAACTGCCGCCGGTCGTTGACCCCCTCGAGCTCGGTGGCGTCGCCGACGTAGATCGCCGCGGGCGTCCCCTCCGCCGCGGCGGTGGCGACCAGGGAGGTGAGGTAGATCTCGCCGGTGGCCCCCGAGGCGGCGATGGAGTTGATGTGCCCCTCGAGCCACGCTCGATCGACGGCATAGAGCCCGGCGTTGACCAGGTCGATCTCGCGGGTCTCTTCGTCGGCGTCGCGCTCTTCGGTGATCGCCAGGGCGCGCCCGTCGTCATCGCACGTCACCCGGCCGTATCCGGTGGGGTCGGCCGCCACGAAGGCGGCGAGGGCGATCGGCGCCTTCGCCTCCTGCCGCGCGACGGCGACGGCGCGCAGGTCATCGGCCGAGATCAGGGGCGTGTCCCCGCAGGCGATCAGCAGCTCGCGGGCGCCCGCGGGGAGGGCGGCGATGGCGGCGCGCACCGCATCGCCGGTGCCGCGCGGTTCCGCCTGGATTGCGACGCGGCTGTTCGGCGGCAACTGGTCGCGGAGCGCCTCGGTGGCGGGCGAGAGCACGACGACCGGCGCCTCGGCGCACGCCTCGAGGGCGGCGGCGACGACCCAGAGGGCCATCGGGCGCCCGAGGAGGGGGTGCAGGACCTTGGGCTGCGCGGAGTGCATGCGCGACCCGACGCCCGCTGCGAGGATGACGGCCGTCGCGCCAGGGAGGCGCTCCGGCCGACGAGTTGAGGGTGACATCCCCCCTAGCCTACCCGAGCCGCTGGGCGATCGCCTCGATCTCGACCAGCCCCCCCTTCGGGAGTGCAGCGACCTGCACGGTGGAGCGTGCGGGGTACGGCTCGGCGAAGAACCTGGCGTAGATGCCGTTGACGGTGGCGAAATCGGCCAAATCGGCGACGAAGATCGTGGTCTTCACCACGTCGGCGTAGCCGAGGCCGGCCGCCTCGAGGAGGGTGCCGAGGTTGACCATCGCCTGCTCGGCCTGGGCGGCGACCCCCTCGACGAGGTTTCCCGTCGCCGGGTCGAGCCCGAGCTGGCCCGAGCAGTAGACCGTCGTGCCGAGCACGACCGCGGGACTGTACGGCCCGATCGCCGCCGGGATGCCGTTACCGCTGACCGCCTGCTTCATGCGTCCTCCCCTGCTGCGAGCGCCGTCGCGATCAGCGACGGTGCCCGACCCTCCGGCGAGACGATCGTCCCGTCGGCGAGGGCGACTGCGACCTGCTCGCGGGCCGCCTCTGCCTCGCCAGGCGAAGGATAGAGGACGAAGAGGGTCGGACCGGAGCCGCTCAGGGCGATGGGGCGCCCGAGCAGGCGCCCGAGCGCATGGCCGAAGGGGCGCAGCCAGGGGGCCACCGCCCGCGCAGGGGCGAGCAGGTCGTTCGCCGCCGCCAGGACCCCCGCCCGCTGCACGAGCGCCCCGGCATCGAGCCCGCCGCGCAGCTCGTCGGCGAGGTGACGCGAGGTGACGAGGCTGCCCCCCGCCGTCACCCCGTGGAGGCCTGCGGCATAGGCGGCGAAGACATCGGGCGTGCGCAGTGGCACGGCGGCGGTCACGAGCAAGACGCCCGGACCCGGTCCGCGGAATCCGGCGAGTGGCGTGACCCGCTCGCCGCGCCCCTCGATCAGCGCGACGCCGTCGGCGAGGAAGAGCGGCACGTCGGATCCGACGGTGGCGGCAAGCGCCCTGAGCCGCTCCCCGTCGATGGTACGGCCCGATAGGCGCAGGGCACCGCGCATCGCCGCGGCCGCATCGCTCGATCCGCCGCCAAGGCCGGCCGCCACGGGAAGGCGCTTCTCCAGGACGATCTCGAGGGGCGGGATGTCGACCGCAGTGCGCAACGCACGAAGCGCCACGTGGACGAGGTTCTCCCGATGTTCGTC
>JBEGQU010000041.1:0-9951 GCA_041180765.1 Chloroflexota bacterium | reverse complement strand
CGGTCGCGTCGTGGCGACCACCACGCCCGAGTCGGGGGGGCCGCCTTCGAGCGGGTAGCGGATCTCCCACATGCTCCCCTGCTCCTCGGTCGCCACCGACTCGAGATCGGAGACGCTCGTGCGGCAACCGGGGCACCAGTTGACCAGCGCCTCGGTGCGGTAGGCCAGGCCGCGCTCGTAGAGGGTGGCGAAGGCGCTCCGCACCGCGCGGCTCGAGACCTCGTCCATGGTGAAGCGCGTGCGGCTCCAGTCGGCCGAGGCGCCGAGGCGGCGGAACTGGCCGAGGATCGTCCCGCGCGTCTCGTCCATGAAGCGGTGCATGCGCTCGAGGTAGCGCTCGCGGCCGAGGCTGGCGCGACTCTCCCCCTCCGCCGCGACGATCTTGTCGAGCACGAACTGCGCGGCGATCGAGGCGTGGTCGACGCCGGGGAGCCAGAGCGCCGCGCGGCCCTGCATGCGGGCGCGGCGGACCATCAGGTCCTCGAGGGTGACGAAGAGGGCGTGCCCGACATGGAGGCCGCCGGTGACGTTCGGCGGCGGCATGATCACCGTGAACGGCTCGCCCGCCGCACCGCCGCGGGCGGCGGTCGCGTCGACCCCGTCGGGCGTGCCGTAGTCGGAGGCCGCCCAGCGGGCGGCGACCTGCGCCTCCGCCTCGGCCGGCGCGTAGGAGGGGCCGAGCTCGCGCGGCGCGCTCACGCCGAGGCGCGCGGGGCCGCGCCGCGTGCGCGGGTCGCCCTTCGGGCAGCGGTCGCTGGCGCCGCCGCCTCGGCGGCCTCGGCGGCGAGCAGCAGCGGCGCCACGCCGTCGCGGATCGACTCCTCGGTCACCGTGCAGCTGCGCACGTCGCGCCGGTCGGGCAGGTCGTACATGGTGTCGAGCAGCGCCTCCTCGACGACCGCGCGCAGGGCGCGCGCCCCGGTCTTGCGGGCGATCGCCCGCTCCGCGGTGGCCCGCAGGGCGCCGGGGGTGAACTGCAACTCGACGCCGTGCAGCCGGAAGAGCGCCTGGTACTGCTTCACCAGCGCGTTCTTCGGCGCGACGAGGATCTGCACGAGATCATCCAACGTGAGCGGATCGAGTGCGACGACCATCGGCAGCCGCCCGATGAACTCCGGGATCAAGCCGTAGCGCAGCAGGTCGTCGGGCATGAGCTGCTCGAGGACGCGAGCGCGCTCCTCGCGGCCCACCGGAGCGTCGGCGCCGAAGCCGATGCCGCGCCTGCCGACACGGTCGCCGACGATCCCCTCGAGCCCCTCGAAGGCGCCGCCGCAGATGAAGAGGATGTTCGTGGTGTCGATCTGCAGGTACTCTTGGTGCGGGTGCTTCCGACCGCCCTGCGGCGGCACGTTCGCGACGGTCCCCTCGAGGATCTTCAGCAGCGCCTGCTGCACCCCCTCGCCCGACACGTCGCGGGTGATCGACGGGTTGTCGGACTTGCGGGTGATCTTGTCGATCTCGTCGATGTAGATGATGCCGCGCTGGGCGCGCTCGATGTCGCCATCGGCCGCCTGGATCAGGCGGAGCAGGATGTTCTCGACATCCTCGCCGACATAGCCCGCCTCGGTGAGGCTCGTGGCATCGGCGATGCAGAACGGGACATCGAGGTACTTGGCGAGCGTCTGTGCCAGGAGCGTCTTCCCCGAGCCGGTCGGGCCGACGAGCAGGATGTTCGACTTGGCGATCTCGACCCCGTCGGGGCTCGGTGCGCCGATCCGCTGGTAGTGGTTGTGCACCGCGACCGCGAGGGCGCGCTTCGCGCGCTCCTGGCTCACGACGTGTTCGTCGAGCGCGGCGTGGATCTGGCGCGGCGTGGGCGCAGGGCGGCGGCGCTCCTCCTGGCGGGCGGCGGCGCTCGGCGACGGGTCGATCGCGATCTCCGCGCAGAGCGCCACGCACTCGTCGCAGATGTAGACCCCCTGCCCGGCGATCAGCTTGCGCACCTGCTCCTGCGTCTTGCGGCAGAACGAGCAGCGATACGAGCCGCTACCGGGCCCGCCCCCAGAACCGCCCTTGCCGCCGCGCGTGCGGCCGGTGCCCCCGGTCGATCCGGCGCCCGCGCTCATGCGGCGCCCCTCACTTCCCCGCTGGCGGGACGATCTTCGGCAGCGAGAGCACCTCGTCGATGAGGCCGTACGCCACGGCCTCGTCCGGCGAGAGGAAGAGGTCGCGATCGGTGTCCTTCACGATGCGGTCGAGCGGCTGGCCGGTGTGCGCCGCGAGCAGCTCTTGGGTGGTGCCGACGAGCTTCTCCATCTCCTTCACCTGGATGAAGACATCCGGCGTGTTGCCGCGGAAGCCGCCGGAGCCCTGGTGGATCATGATGCGGCTGTGCGGCAGCGCGCTGCGCTTCCCCGCGGCACCCGCGGCGAGCAGGACCGCCCCCATCGACATCGCGATGCCGGTGCAGATCGTGTGCACCGGGGCGCGCACGTACTGCATCGTGTCGTAGATCGCGAGTCCGGCGGTGATCACGCCACCCGGGCTGTTGATGTAGAGCGAGATCGGCTTCTCGGGGTCCTCGGAGTCGAGGAAGAGAAGCTGGGCGATGATCAGGTTGGCGATATCGTCCTCGACCGGGCCGCCAAGGAAGATGATCCGCTCCTTGAGCAGGCGCGACCAGATGTCGTAGGCGCGCTCGCCCTTGCTGGACGACTCGATCACCATCGGTACGAGCATGGTCTCCTCCTTGGCACTCGCCGGGATCCCCGGGAGGGAGAGTCTACTTGGCGCCCTTCCCCTTGGCCCGCTTCGCCGCGGCCGGCGCCGCCGGGGCGGGGGCGGCGAGCGCCGGGTCGCGCTCCGGGCGGGCGGGGCCCCAGCTCGGCCATGCCTCCGGATGGGCGTCGAACCAGTCCTCGACGAGGCGCTCGACCACGATCGAACGGCGGAGCGAGGCGCGGATCGCCCGGCGCCCGCGCTCCGACGCGAGATAGGCCTGCATCTTCCGCTGCCCCTGGATCTGCGGCTGGGCGCGCTCGACCTCGGCATCGACGAGCGCCTCGGGGACGGTCACCTGCTCCGCCCCGGCGACCGCGGAGAGGACGAGCAGGGTTCGGGCGCGCTTCTCGCCGCGCTCCCGGAGGTCGGCCCGCAGGTCGGCGGCACCCTTGCCGACCGCGCCGAGATACTGCTCGAACGTCATCCCCTGCCGCGCGATGCTGCGGGCGAGTTCGTCGACGAGCCCATCGACCTCCTCCTCGACGAGCGCGTCGGGGATCTCCACCGTGGCATTGGCGATGGCGTACTCGACGATCCGGTCGGCGAACTCGTGGCGCCCGCGATCGACGGCGCTCGCCTGCAGCCGCGTGCGCACCTCGGCGCGCAGGTCGGCGACGGTCGCGGTGTTGGAGACCTGGGCGGCGAAGGCGTCGTCGAGCGGCGGCTTGATGCGCGCGCGCAGGTCGTCGATCTGCACCTCGAAGCGCGCGGCGACGCCGCGGAGCGACTCCTCCTGGTAGTCGTCGGGGAAGGTGACGTTGACCGTCACCGCATCGCCGACCTTCGCACCCACCAACTGCGCCTCGAATCCGGGGATCAGCCGCTCCGATCCGAGCACGATCGGCATGCGCTCCGATGCCGCACCCTCGATCGCCGTGCCGTCGTCGGCACGGTAGCCGGCGAAGGCGATGATCGCGTAATCGCCGAGCTCCGCGGCGCGATCCGCGACGACCGTCAGCGTCGCGTAGCTGTCGCGCAGGTCCTCGATCACCGCGTCGACCTTGGCCTCGTCGGGCTCCTCGAAGCCCGGCGCGAACGGGAAGTTGCGGTAGTCGCCGAGCTCGACCTCCGGCGGGACCGGGACGAGGGCGCTGAAGGTGTATGGCTCTCCCTCCACCACCGGCTGCGCGTCGATCTTCGGGCTGGTGAGGGGGACGATGTCGGACTGCAGCACCGCATCGCGATAGCCGCGCTCGACGAGGATCTCCGTCGCCTCCTCGAGCAGGTGGGCTCGTCCGACCACGCGCTCGACGATCGGCCGCGGCGCTTTCCCGGGGCGGAAGCCCGGGATGCGGTTGCGCCCGGCAAGCACGCGCACCGCCGCCGAGATCGCCGCGGCGACCGCGTCGGCGGGGAGCGTCACCTGCAGGCGAACGCTGCTCTTGCCCTCGGGAGTGCGCTGGACATCCATCTGCGGAACGATAGCGGAGCGGGGCAGGAGGGGTTCCCGGCGGGGAGCGGGATCAGGGACGATGGTGGGCGAGGTCGGACTCGAACCGACAAGCCGGTTGCCCGGCACCGGCTCCTAAGGCCGGCGCGTCTACCGTTTCGCCACTCGCCCGCCGTCATCATCCGCGGCGGTGGAGGGGGCGTCAAACAGCGCATCGACGATCGCCCGGCCCCCGCGTGCGGCGGCTGCCGCGGCGACGGCGCGGAGGAAGGCCCCGGCGGCGCCGTCGCGGTGCTCGGCGGCCGGGTCGGCGCCCGACCGATCGCGGCGCGAGCCGCCACCGAACCAGCGCACGGCGAGCAGCAGGCCGACGCCGAGCAGCCCGATGGCGCGCAACGGGCGCGCGCGGAGCTCCGCGCCGAGCGCCCCGCTCGGGCGCAGGCGCCGACCGATGCCCCGTGCGCCGTCGAGGGTGGCGGCGCGATGTGCCCGCACGTCCGCGACGCGCGCGGCGACCTCGGGGCGCGCCGCGAGGAGGCGTGCCACCCGCTCGGCTCCGGTGGACTCCCGCGCTCCGCTCACCGCTCGCCGCCCCCCGGCTCCCGTTCCGGCCGCAGTCGATCTGCGGCATCGCGCACCACATCGGCGAGCCGCGTGATCCCGCCGCGCAGCGCGCCGAGGGTCCCCTCGGCGTTCGCCGCCGCCGCTCCGACCTCCGCCGCGACGCCGGCCAGCGCCTCCCCGCGTAGGTCGTCGAGCGCATCGACCGTCGCACGCAGTTCGGCCTCGCTGGCCAGCGGCAGGAAGCGGTCGGTGAAGCGCTGCGCGTCGAACGAGGCGAACCCGGCGAGCAGGTCGAGGAGCAGGAGCGCCAGGGCGCAGGCGACGGAGAGCCCCGCGGCGAACGGCGCGCCGGCGCCGAGCGGATAGAGCGCCAGGAGCGCACCCGCGGCGCCGCCGACCAGCGCCAGGAAGAGCGACCGGATGCGGCGCCCGCGGCCGATGCGCGCGATGCCGGAAGCAAGCGCGGCGGCCAGGGAGAGGAGCAGGAGCGTCATGTGCGCCGCCCCCCAGAGCATCGAGCCGAAGAGCTGCTCTCCCGCGACGAGGAAGAGGGCGACGAGCAGCCCGAGGAGCGCCGTGACGACGAGCGCCACGACGGCGATCGCCCCCACCAGCGTCAGGAGTGCGTCGCGGGCGATGGCGCCGAGCTCGGCGCGCAGGAGCGCCCAGTGGCCGGAGAGCAGCGCACGGAGCGCGGCGACCAGCCGCTCGATCTCGGCGCTGAGGCCGGTAGCGCCACCGCCGCCGGTCGACGTGCCCCCCATCGCTAGGAGACCGTGAGGGTGGGCGCCGCCTCGGCCGCGGCGCGGACCGCGAGTCGCGACGCGACCTGGCCGGCCAGGTCGCGCAGGGCCGCGGCGGCCGGGCCGGCCTCGCGCTGGGCGACGGCGGGGATCCCCGCATCGCCCCCCTGGCGCACCGCGAGCTCGAGCGGGATGCGGCCGAGATGGTCGAGCCCCTCCTCCTTGGCGAGCCGCTCCGCCCCGCCGCGGCCGAAGATCTCGGTCAGCTCGCCGCAGTGCGGGCAGGCGAACGACGACATGTTCTCGACGATGCCGAGGATCGGCACGTTCATGCGCCGGAACATCGCCAGCGCCTTCGTCACGTCGGAGAGCGCCACGTCCTGCGGCGTGGTGACGAGCACCGTTCCCGCGATCGGCACCGCCTGGGCGAGGGTCAGCTGCGCGTCGGAGGTGCCGGGGGGCAGGTCGACGACGAGGTAGTCGAGCTCGCCCCACTCCACGTCGCGGAGGAACTGCTGGATCGCCCCGCCGATGAGCGGGCCCCGCCAGACGATCGGCTGCCCCTCCGGGACGAAGAACTGGATCGAGATCAGCTTCACGCCGTGGCGCTCGAGTGGCTCGATCTTCCCGGCCGCGCTCGACTTCGGGGTGCCGCTCGCACCGAGCATCTGCGGCAGGTTCGGCCCCGTGATGTCGGCGTCGAGCAGGCCGACGCGGGCCCCCGCCTGGGCGAGGGCGACGGCGAGGTTCACCGAGACGGTGCTCTTCCCCACGCCCCCCTTGCCGGAGGCGACGGCGACGATGTTGCGGATGCCCGGGAGCAGCTTCTCCTGGGCGGGGGCCGAGGCGCGGCGCACCTTCGCCCCCCAGCGGAGCTCGGCCACCTCGACCTGGATCCCCTCCAGGGCCGCGCGAATATCGCGCTCGATGACGTCCTTCAGCGGGCAGGCGGGGGTGGTGAGCTCGATCGTAAGGCTGGCACGGGCACCGTCGAGGGTCAGGTCCTTGACCATCTCGAGCGTAACAATGTCGCGGCCGAGCTCCGGCTCCTGCACCCCTCGCAGGGCCTCCAGCACCGCGCTCTCCGTCACCGCCACCGGTCGCTCCTCTCCTGCTCTGTCGCCTGGGCACATCCTAGACCGCAACGGCGTTTGACCCCGCCCCCCGTCGATCGTACGCTTCGCACGTCCTCCCGCCGGGAGTGCCAGCACGTCAGCGCCTGGAGGTGACCGCGAGGGTGGCAGAGGTCGACGTTCGGCTCGTCAACGTCACGAAACGCTTCGGCGATCAGGTCGCCGTCGACGCGATCACCCTCGACGTGAGCGACGGCGAGTTCTTCACCCTCCTCGGGCCATCCGGCTGCGGCAAGACGACGACGCTGCGGATGATCGGCGGCTTCGAGCAGCCGACGAGCGGCCTCATCGAGCTCCAGGGGGTCGACGTCACCTACCTGCCGGCATACCAGCGCGACGTCAACACCGTCTTCCAGAGCTACGCGCTCTTCCCCCACCTGACGATCTTCGAGAACGTCGCCTTCGGCCTGCGCCGCTCCGGCGTGAAGGGCGACGAGCTGGCGCGACGCGTCGGCGAGGCGCTCGAGCTGGTGCAGCTCGTCGGCTACGAGCGCCGCGTGCCGGGCCAGCTCTCCGGGGGGCAGGCGCAGCGCGTCGCCCTCGCCCGCGCGCTCGTCAACCGCCCCGCCGTGCTGCTGCTCGACGAGCCGCTCGGCGCCCTCGACCTCAAGCTGCGCAAGCAGATGGGCATCGAGCTCAAGCGCATCCAGCGTGAGGTCGGGATCACCTTCATCTACGTGACGCACGACCAGGAGGAGGCGATGACCATGTCCGACCGCATCGCCGTGATGAACCGGGGCCGCTACGAGCAGCTCGCCGACCCCGAGACGCTCTACGAGCGACCCGCGACCCGCTTCGTCGCCGGCTTCGTCGGCGCGAGCAACCTCCTCGAGGGGCGGGTCGGCAGCGACGGCGACATGTGGACCGTGACGCTCCCCTCGGGCGAGGTCGTGCGGGCGCCGAAGGGGCTCGGCGACATCGGCCGCAGCGGCGCGATCGGCGTGCGCCCCGAGAAGCTGGCGCTGCTCGAGCCGGGCCAGGAGTCGAAGGGGAACCGCCTCGACGGGACCGTCGTCGACACGAGCTACCTCGGGGTCATCACCCAATACGTGGTCGAGGGGTCGCACGGCCTGCGGCTCCTCGTGAGCGAGCAGAACGTCGACCGCACGACGCGGAGCGACACCTGGCGGCCCGGCGAGCGGGTCGCCCTCACCTGGAAACCCGACCACGGCTTCGTGGTCGGCGATGAGGCAGGCGCCGCGGGCGCGTAGCCCGGCGCAGAGAGACGGAGGTTCACGTGGCAAAGGAACAGTTCGGATCGAACCAGGTCGACCGCCGCACCGTGCTGAAGGCCGGCGCCGCCGTGGGGGCCGCGGCCTTCCTCGCCGCCTGCGGCACCTCGGGCAGCTCGCCGTCGACGGAGCCGGGCGAGAGCCAGTCGCCGAGCGCCGAGCTCAACTGGGCCAACTGGACCTACTACCTCGACGTGGATGATGGCGTCGACACGGCGACCGCCGAGACGTCGGAGAGCCTCCGCCGCTTCAAGGCCGAGTACGGGACGACGATCAACTACCAAGAGGTGCTGTTGGACAACGACGAGTTCTTCGGCACGATCAAGGCGCCGCTCGAGGCGGGGCAGGACACGGGCTGGGATCTCGTGACCCCGACCACCTGGATGGCGAAGAAGATCGTCGACCTGGGCTGGGCCGAGGAGTTCGACCTCTCGCACATGCCGAACTTCACGGCGAACCTCGCCGACGAGTTCAGGGGGCGTGCCGCCGACCCGCAGAACAAGTACCTCGCGCCATGGCAGTCGCTGATGACCGGGCTCGCGGTGAACACGAAGAAGACCAGCCGCTTCACCACGGTGAAAGGGCTCTGGGACGCGAAGCTGAAGGGGAAGGTGGTCCTGCTGACGGAGCTGCGCGACACCATCGGCCTGACGATGCTCGGCAACGGCGCCGATCCGTCGCAGCCCACCCGCGCCACATTCGACGCAGCCATCGCGACCCTGCAGTCGAACATCGACTCCGGGCAGATCAGGAAGCTCGCGGGCAACGGCTACACCGAGGTGCTCATCAGCGACGCGGCCCATGCCGCGATGGCCTGGTCGGGCGACATCGGCATCATCCAGGCCGACAAGCCGGAGCTTGAGTTCATCGTCCCCGACGAGGGGGGGATGTACGCGACCGACAACCTGTTGATCCCGAAGGGGGCGGCGCACAAGTACACCGCCGAGCTCTGGATCGACTTCTACTACCGCCCGGAGATCGCGGCGATCGTCGAGGCCTACGTGCAGTACATCTGCCCGGTCAAGGGGGCCGATGCCGAGATCGCCAAGATCGACGCGGCGCTCGCGAGCAACCCGTTGATCTTCCCCGACGCTGCGACGAAGTCGCGCCTCAAGGTGTGGGGCGACGTCAGCGCCGAGGACCAGGCCTACTTCGACGAGCAGTTCAGCTCGATCGTCGAAGGCGTCGGCGCCTAGGCCGGGAGGCGGGATGGAGGCGATCCGGCGCCGACCGGGGCTCGTCCCGCTCCTCCTGCTCGTGCCGGGCGTTGCCTGGCTGCTCGCCTTCTACGTCGCGCCGAACGTGCAGATGTTCGCCAGCAGCTTCTGGAGCGGCAGCCTCGAGCGGGGCTTCACCTTCAGCCTCGGCAACTGGACGAACTATGCCGACGCGCTCGGCAAGTACCAGGAGCAATACCTCCGGTCGGTGCAGTACGGCCTGGCGGCGACGCTCCTCTGCTTCGCGATCGCCTTCCCGCTCGCCTACTTCATCGCCTTCCGCGCCGGGCGGGCCCGCAGCGCGCTCCTCTTCCTCGTCGTGGCCCCGTTCTTCACCTCGTACCTGCTGCGCACGATCGGCTGGCGCACGATCCTCGGCGACGACTCGATCATCCTGGGGCCGCTCAAGTCGCTCGGCCTCGTCGCCGCCGACGCGCGCTTCCTCGACACCCCCTTCGCCGTGGTCGCGGGGATCGCCTACAACTTCGTGCCGTTCATGATCCTGCCGATCTACGTCTCGCTGGAGAAGATCGATCGGCGGCTGCTCGAGGCGGCCAAGGACCTCTACGCGAGCGGCTGGGGCGCCTTCCGCCACGTGACCGTGCCCCTGGCGATCCCCGGGATCTTCGCTGGCTCGCTGCTCACCTTCATCCCGGCGATGGGCGACTTCGTCAACGCCGAGCTGCTCGGCAACCCGGGGACGACGATGGTCGGCAACGTGATCCAGCGACAGTTCCTCGTGGTGCGCGACTACCCCACCGCCGCGGCGCTCAGCTTCATGCTGATGGTGCTGATCCTCGCCGGCGTCGCGCTCTACAGCCGCTTCCTCGGCACCGACGAGCTCACCTCCACGGCCATCTGATGGGCCTGCTGCGACGCGCCGTCGATGCCGTGCTCAGGCGGGCGCTCACCGCGTATGCCGTGCTCGCCGTGGTCTACCTGCTGATGCCG
>JBEGQU010000040.1:0-4452 GCA_041180765.1 Chloroflexota bacterium | reverse complement strand
GTCGCATCGAGCTCGACCGCCCGGGCCTCTCGTACACCATCGACACGCTTCGTGCGATCGCCGAAGAGCGAAGTTCCAGCGGCGCGAGCGGCGAGATGACGCTGATCCTCTCGGTCGAGTCGCTCCTCGGCTTTCCCGAGTGGGAGGACCCCACGGGGATCCTCGACCTCGCCCGCGTCGCGGCGCTGCCCCGGCCCGGGACGCCGACACCCGACCGGGCCTGGCTCACCCTCCACTTCCCCGGTCGCGAGGACCGCTTCATCTACCTCGACGGCTTCCACCTCTCGCACGCCAGCCGCGAGTTGCGTGCGCTCGCGGCGCGGGGGCGCTCGCTGCGCTACCTCGTTCCCGACCCCGTCGCGGACTTCATCCAGCGGGAGCGTCTCTACCGCAGTCGTCCCGAACTCATCCTGGAGCGCCCCGTGGAGCAGGACGACGTTCCCCGCGACCCGGCCTCCTGAGCCTCCGCTAGGCTGACCGCATGAGCGTCAAGCAGCAGGCCGACATCGCCCCGCAGGATCTCGCCCGCCGGGTCGCCCTCCTCGCCGAGGAGAAGAAGGCATCGGACATCGTCGTGCTCGATGTCAGCGGGCTCACCACCGTCACCGAGGCGTTCGTCATTTGCTCCGGCGGCTCGGAGGTCCAGCTCGCGGCGATCATCGGCAGCATCGTCGACGGCCTCGAGGCGGAGGGCATCACCCCCTCGCACCGCCACCGATCGGCGCAGTCCCACTGGGTTGTGCTCGACTATGGGAGCGTGATCGTCCACGTGTTCACGCCACCCGAGCGCGCGTTCTACGCCCTCGAGCAGCTCTGGTCGGCCGCCAAGGTGCTCGTCCGGATCCAGTAGCCCCCGGCTGCGCGTCAGCCGACGCGGGCCGCGCTCCAGCGCGTCAGCGCCGGTCCCCAGGCGCGCTCGCCGTCGCCCTTGGCGATCGCGTCGAGTTCGACCAGGCCATCTATCGCCTCGGCGATCTCCTCCGCCCTCCAGCGTCGAGCGGCCTCGGCGAGCTTCCCCGCGGGGAACTCGTGCATGCCGATCCGTCGGGCCGCCTGGGCGGCGGTGAGCCCCTCGACGACGGTGGCGCCGTGCACCTGGGCGAGATCGCGCATCTTGCGGTGCAGCGTCGCGACGACCATCGGCCCGGGCTCTGCCACGGCGCGGAGCAGGTGCTTCGCCACGAGGGCACCGCTCCTGGCGACGATGGCATCGGCGAAGGCGAAGAGGGAGCCCACTCCGCGATCGGCGACGAGCGCATCGACGGCGCGGAGGGTGATCGGGCCGCTCGGGACGGCGAGCATCAGCTTCTCGAGCTCGATGGCGGCGGTCATGCGCATGCCGCTGCGGTCGAGGTCGGGCTCGCGCACCTCGCTGCCGATGCGCTGGGCGATCTCCTTCGCGGCGTCGCCGGCGATCTCCCGGCCGGCGGCCTTTGCGCGCGCGAGGATCCACGAGGCGAGCTCGCCGGGGGCGGGGGAGATGCACTCCACGACCTTGCCGCCGCGATCGCGCACGATGGTGGCGAGCTCGCCCGGTCCATCGGGGCGCGCCGCGCGCAGGTTCGGCCGCTTCGTGCGGTGGTCGACGAGGACGACGCCGTTTCCCGGGGCCATCGTCGAGAGGAGCGCGCCGAGCCCCTCGCGAAGCTCCTTCGTTCGGCCGAGTCGACCCGCGCCCGCCACGACGCAGATGGTGCCGCCACCGAAGAGTCCCCCCGTGGCGACCCTGCGGCGCAACTCGTCGAGCACCCCCGACGCATCGCCCGACCCGCGTCCCTCGGCACGGAGGCGCACCCGCTCCGGGGCGGTGCCCGTCGGGTCCTCGGCGGCTGCGCGCTCGGCGAACGCCACCACCGCCTCCTCGATGAGGAGGAGATCGTCGCCCCAGGCAAGGAGGATCGGTGCAGTCGTCATGGGCGGATCGTAGCGGAGGGGATCGGACAGCCAGCACGAGCCTGACGTGCCGCATCTGCCGTACGCAGTACCGCCCTGCCGAGCGGCCCGCGCGGGCCGAATGACCAGCGGACGCCCAGCTCGCGTCGCTCGGGGATCTCGATCGCCCTCGTATCGTCGGCGACGCGCATGCGCGCGGTCACCAGGTCAAACGAGACGACGATCGTCCCCCCGGTGTCCGTCCTGTCGACGGCGCCGCCCAGTGCAGCGAGGCGGAAGAGCGTCTCGCGGGACGGGTGGCCATAGGGATTCCCCCTCCCTGCCGACACGGCGGAGAAACGTGCCGCCGCGGCGTTGACCAGTGTCTCGCTCGACGAGGTGGCGCTGCCGTGATGCGGCGCCTTGAGAAAGTCGACGGGCGCTTTCAGCCGAGCGGCAATGAGGTGATCGAGCCCCTCTTCGATGTCGCCGGTGAGGAGGGCGGAAAAACCCGGTACCTCGAGCAACATGACGATCGATCGGTTGTTCAGCGCCCGACCATCGTCGCTGGGGGCGGTAGCGAGCGCATCGCGATCGGGCCACAGCACCGTGAGTCGTGCTGCATCGAGCAGGATGGCATCGCCAGCGTGCACCACGCGGTGGCGCTTGCCGCTGCTCGAGAGCAGTGCCTGCCAGACCGTCGATGCGGGACCGCCGCCGCGATCCTCGGCGGAAACCACTGTGCCGACGCGGTAGCGATCGAGCAGGGGCGGCAACCCGGCCAGGTGGTCTTCGTGCGGGTGGCTGGCGACCAGCAGGTCGATTCGGCGGTCCCACGGCGGCACGAGCCGATCCAGCTCTGCAGCCAGCCGCGACGGATTCGGCCCTCCGTCGATGAGCATTCGCCGCGCTCCGATCTCGACGAGCACGGCATCCCCCTGGCCAACATCGAGGATGGCGATGCGCAGTGCGTTCCGGGGGTTTGCCGCGCGCGCAGAGGCGGCGCTGCTGGCGACGAAGATCACGCCCAGCGCGAGCGCAAGCAGCCTCGGGGCGGCCTGATGGGCCCCTGCTTGGCGGTCCTCGGGATCCGTCGCGGGAAGACGACTGCGGCGGAGGAGGAGCCAGGCGCCGAGCAGGGCGATTGCGCCGCCGACGACCGCAGCATGCTCGCGCGAGACTGCCAGGCCCCCTGCGGGGAGTGCCGCCCCCGCGGTCGCGATCCATGCAGCAGCGCGAAAGAGCGCGGTCGCCGGCAAGCCGAGGAGCCAGGCAACCAGGTCGAGGAGCGGGTGGTGCACCGCCGCGGCCTCGCCGCCGATTGCCGCGAGCACGGCGGCGCCGGTCGCGGGCGCGATGAGTGGTGCGATCGCCAGGGTGAGCGGGATGGACCAGAGTGCGATCCGTCCGAAGAGGGCAATCACCAGGCCGAGCGTGGCGGCCTGTGCCGCGAGGCTGACGGCGATATCCCCGCAGACCAGCCTCCATGCCGGCCGCGTGCGTTCCGGCAGATGACGTTCGAGGCGCTCCGCCGCGGCAGACCATGCGGTGCCCTTCGCGAGGAGACCGGCAGTCGCCAGCGCAGACAGGCGAAACCCCGCATCTGCGCAGATCGCCGGATTGATCAGCAGCAGTGAGGTCACTGCATGTGCCAGCGCGGCCGCACCCGATCCTCTTCTCCCGCCTGCCGCCGCGGCAAGCGTCGCCGCAGCCATGAAGCTCGCACGGATCACGCTCGCACTCGCCCCGGCGAAGACGCCGAAGACGAGGGCAGCGGCGATCAGGAGCGGGCGACGTCGCCTGGTTGGAAGGCGGCGAAGGAGTCGGTCGACTACCGACATCACAATTGCCACGTTCCATCCCGAGAGTGCTACCACGTGCCCGAGTCCGGTCGCCGTGAATGCGTTGGCAAGGCGTTCGTCGACGCGCTCGCGTAGGCCAACGGTGATCGCTGCGGCGAGTCCGCCTGCCGGTGCGGGCACGACCCGCTCGATGTCGTCTCCCACCCTCGCGCGGATCTGCTCGACCAGTCCGCCTCGTCGGACGATGGTGAGCGAACGGGTCACCGCGTTTCCGGTGATGCCGCGAAGCCGCTGTCGCTCCGCTGCCTCGGCGGAGATTGGGCGCTCCTGCGGCACGATCCGCACCGTGTCGCCGACGAGGACACGCGGGTTTGGCGGTGCCTCGACGGACAGGTGGGCATCGCCGATCTCGGCGATGAATCGCTGCGATCCCCTGAGTGGTGCCAGCAGCGACTCGATTCGCCCCGTGACTGCAGCGTCGCCGATCACCGTTCCGGAGGCGCCGTAGGAAGGGAGGGGGAGGCCCCCCAGCGCAAGCCTCGTGCTCACCAGCGCTGCGCCCAGAAACGCACCCGACAGCACGCGCGGTGGTCGCTTGAGCCCGAGCCGACCCGGGAGGATCAGCAGCCCCCAGGCGGCAACGCCGATGGTCCGCGCGGCCATGGCAATCGTTCCATCGGGCAGCGCGAGCAGGGCGAGGTGGGAGACCACCACCGCGCCGAGGGCGACCGCACCAGGCGTCCCCCCGAGACGGGGCGGTGCACCCGCGCGTGTCAGG
>JBEGQU010000039.1:0-34586 GCA_041180765.1 Chloroflexota bacterium | reverse complement strand
TCGATGCCGCAGGGGGGTACGCCTATCTCTCCGTGAACGCCTGGAACCCCTGGGCCCTGATCGAAGTCGGCGGTCGGAGCATCGTCTCTGGAACGGGCTGGGCGTCCGACCTCGACCCCCTGCCGCTTGTCGGCGCACCCGGGGTCGCGCTCGGCACGGCGGCGTTGCTCGGCGCGCTCGGTGCCGGGCTCGCACGCCTGCGCCGCGACCGGGCCGCGACGACCGTGGCGGTCCTGGCCTTCTTCGCCATCGCGTTCTTCGTCTTGCCCACACGCGTCCACGAGCGCTACCTGTACCCCGCCATTCCCCTCACGCTCGTGCTGGCCGCGGCGTTCCCACGGTGGCGCCCCATCGCGGCGATCGTCTCGCTCCACTTCCTGGCAAACGGCTGGGGGGTGCTGACGTTCGACTACCTGAAGAACCCCGGCCTCCCCGACCTCGGACCGCTCGAGGCGGCGCTGCACACACCAAGTGCCGTGGTGGCAGGCGCCGTCGCCTCGGCGCTCGCGCTGTTCTTGGCGCTGCGCGCCACGTTCGGCCGAGACGCTGCGGATACGGACGAGGGTCGCCCCGCCCGCCGCCTCTCCGTCGCCGCGCGGCGCACGCGCCCGCAGCGCGCCGCGCCCCCGTCGGTCGCCGCGGCGCCGGAACGACGCGCGCGACTCGACCGGGCCGACCTCTGGATCGTCGTCGCCGTTGCCGTCGCCGCACTCTCCCTGCGCGGCTGGCGGCTCGGAGAGCCGGCGCGCTTCCACTTCGACGAGGTCTACCACGTCCGCACCGCCACGGAGTTCCTCCAGGATTGGAATTACGGCGACCCGCACGCGATCTACGAGTACACCCATCCGCACCTCGCGAAGTACGCCATCGCCGAGGGGTTGCGCCTCTTCGGCGCGCCGCGACTCGAGGCGGTGACGCAATACGGCACGGCGATCACGGCGCTGGCCGCGCGTCCCGCCGGTGCCGTTGGCGGTGGCCGCATCTACGTTGCGACCGGGGAGGCCGTCGACGTGATCGACGCCGCAACCCGCACGCGAATCGGTCGCATCGACGCGCGCGGGATCGTCGCGCTCGCGAGCGATCCATCCGGCGGCCTCTGGGGCGCTACCGCCACCGGCGAGATCTTCCGGGCCGACGCCGCGGCCGCTGAGAGCACCGACGCCTCGGGCCTCGAGCGCCACCTGATCGACCTGGCAGGCGTTCGGGCGATCGCCCCCGCCGCCGACGGAACCGCCTTCCTCGTCGCCCAAGACGAGGTACTCCATGTGGATTCGGGCGAGATCGTCGAGCGCGCGACGGTTCCCGGCGCCCGGGACCTCGTGCTCGTCCCCTCGTCTGACGGCGAGCGCGTGCTGGTCGCCGGCACCGGCGGCGTGACCGCGCTCTCGTCGTCGCTCGCGTCGCCGGTCGTGACGCCGCTCGAGGGCGGCGCCGTCGACCTCGTGGCGATCGACTGGTTCGACCAGCCGCGGGTGTACGCCGCAACCCCCGCTCGCGTCTATGTGTTGGAGTCGCGCGGGAGCGGCTCGCTGATCGAGATCGCCCGGGTGGGCATCCCCGGCGCGACGAGCATCCTGCCGAACGACGCGACGCGCATGGTGCATGTCTTGGCGCCGGATCGCTTCGGCGGCGCGCTCGCCCTCTGGTCCGTCGAGCCGAACGGGAACGCGCGATTCGACGACACGGCGATCGGCGGCGCGGCGCCGGGCGCTGGTTCGGGTGGCGCGGCGATCGACGCCAGCGCCGACCTTCCCGGAGGCGGCAACGGCGCCGTGATCGTCGCCCATGCCGACGGCTCGGTGGCGCAGGTCGCCGTCGGCGATCTGCCCGCGGCCTGGCGCTGGCCCGGGGTCATCGCCGGCGCCCTCGCGGCGGCGCTGTTGGTCCTGCTTGCGCGCCTGCTCACCGATCGACGCGACGTCGCCGCCCTCGTCGCACTCCTGGCGCTCTTCGACGGAGCGGGGTTCGTCCAGAGTCGCATCGGGATGAACGATGTCTATCTCCTGGCGGGAGTCCTCGGTGCAGCCTGCTCGTTCGTCGCGCTGCTCCAGGGGCGCCTCCGCACGCCCCTCGCCGCCTCGGCGGCGCTCGCGGCGACCGGCCTGCTCCTCGGCCTCGCCCTGGCGAGCAAGTGGGTGGCGCTCTATGCCATCGGGGGGCTTGGCCTGATCTGGCTGGTCCGATCGCCGATCGGCCGGTTGGCCGCACTGGTGGGGCTGATCCTCCTCTTCGCCCTGCTCCTCCCCGCGGCGCTCGCCACCGGCCCCGATGCCGCGCGGCTGCCGAACCTCCCCGCCCTCGCCGTCGCCCTCCTCGCCATCGTCGGCACCGCCGCCGCGACCTGGCGCGCCGGCGGCCTGTCGCTCCGCGACCTCGCGCCGCGGCGCATCGGCGCGCTGCTCTACCTTCCCGGGGTCGGGGCGACGATGTTCGCCGCACTCGTCGTGCTGCCGCTCGGCGTCTACCTGCTGAGCTATCTCCCCTGGGTTGCGCTCGGGAACCGGCTCGTCGACGGCTGGCCCGCGGGGAACTCCGGCCAGACGCTCGCCGAGCTCACCGCCTCGATGTATCGCTACCACGACACCCTGCGCGTCGCCCACGCGGCCAGTTCGCCGTGGTGGGCCTGGCCGCTCGACCTGAAGCCGGTCTGGTTCTACCAAGACAGCTTCCCGGCACTCGGCGGCCAGTGGACCGGCGCGATCTACGACGGGGGGAACGCGCTCTCGCGCTGGATCGGCGTCGCCGGGACGATCTGGCTCGCTCGTGAAGCATGGCGACGGCGCAGCTGGGGGTTGGCGAGCGCGCTCGTGCTCTACCTGGCGCTGTGGCTTCCGTGGGCGCGCATTGACCGCGCGGCGTTCCAGTACCACTACTACCCCTCGTCGCAGCTGGGGCTGATCGGCCTCGCGCTCCTGCTCGCCGATGTACGGCGCGGGAGCGACGCCGCCGCCCGCCTGCTGCGACGCGCGCTCGCGGCGATCATCGTCGCCGTACCGGCGCTCTGGATGCTCGCCGGCGCCGCATGCGCCGTCGCCGGCGTGGGCAGCGTCTACGCCGAGAGCCAGGTCTGCCGCTCGTTCGGATTCGCCACCCCCGGTCCGATCGTCGGCGCCATCGCGCTCGTTCCCGCGACGATCGGCGCATGGTCGATCCTCGGCGTCACCGACGCTCGCCGCCTCCTCCGGTGGAGCGTCGCGGCGATCGCGGTCGTCGCTGTCGCCTGGTACCCCAACTGGTCGGCGCTCCCGCTCCCGACAGGGCTGCACAACTGGTACCAGGGGCTGCTGCCGACCTGGACCTGGCCGTTCCAGTTCGGGGTGACGCTCGAGAAACCGATCGACACGCCGCTCTTCGGCGGAGCGACGCTGCTAGTCGGCGGGCTGCTCGTCGGCGTCGCGTTCGCCACCGTGGGGCTGCTCGAGCTCCGTCGGCGACGAGAATTCGGCGAGCAGGGCACGAAGCGCAACGCCGTCGGTCGCGAGTAGCCGCTCGAGGTTCGCCGGCAGCGCGACCGCCTCGCCCGAGGCCACCCGCTGGCGCTCGTCGCCGAGGGCAAGCCAGCCGCCGCCCTCGATGACGATCAGCAGCGCGTCGACCGGGCTGCGCAGGGGGCCGAACAGCGCCGTCTCGCTCAACGCGATCTCGGTGATGCGCACCTGCTGTCCTGCGTGGAGGAGGCTGCTCGACACGCCGACAGATGCGCCGGCGCGCTCGGCGCGCCGCAGCCCTGGACCGAAGCGGCGGACCTCCACCGCCGCGCCGTCAGCGCTTGGCGCGGCGCTTCGCGCGCTTGATCGTCGCCTCGACGCCGTCCGATGCCTGGCGGCGCGCCCGGAGTCGCTCCGCGTGCAGCGCCTCGGCGGCGAGCAGCGGCGGGAACTTCCGGAGCACGGTGGAGCGGAGCAGCCAGAGGCCGATCGCCGTGGTGAAGATGGGGAAGAGGCCGTACCACTGGAACGCCGCATATACGAGGTTCATCCCGAACATCCCGACGCCGATCCAGAGGATCTGCTCCCACTCGTCGCCGAGCACGCCGTTGCCGCGGCTACCGCGCGTGGCGACGGAGTAGATCACGATCGTCGCAACGAGCAGGACGAGGTTGGCGACCCAGAAGGGCGTGTAGAACGACCCGAGCTTCGCGTTGAAGACGGTGAAGAGGTACTCCCACGGCCACTTTGCCATGCCAGGCTCCTTTCGCTCGACTCTCGCGATTCCATCGCGATCTCGCCGCCGAGTATGCCATCATCGCCACCATGCGCGTCCTCTTGATCGCCGCAACGGAGCGTCCGGCGATCGAGCGCCTCGTCCCGGCGCTGGCGACGCTCGTCGCCCGCGGCGCGACCCTCGAGGCGACCCCGCCCGCAGCGCAGCTGCTCGCCGCAGAGGGGCTCGCCTGCGTGGCCATCGACCCTGGCCCGGCGCTCGATGCCGCCCTCCGCGGCCTCGATGGCGGAGACCTGCTGATCGCGCCGCACGCCCCCGGCGCACCGCGAACCGACCCCGACGTCGCGGCCGCGCTCGCCCGCGCGCTCGCCGCACCCGACGGGCCGCTCCTGCTCGTCGACGTCGAGGCCGCAGGCGACCTGCTCGCCGCGCTCGCGGTCGGACCCACCCCCGCCGTCCGCGAGGGACTGCGGCAGGCCGCCCTCGCCGCCCTCGCCGCCGCCCTGGCGGGAGGGCCAGGTCTGCTCCCGCCGGCGGCCCCGGCGCCGGGCTCCACCGCAGAGTGGCCGGAGCGGGCCCTCGTCGTGCTCGAGCGGGTGCGCACCTTCGGTCACGGCGAGAATCCGCACCAGCGGGCCGCGGCCTATCGCCGCCTCGGCGCGGCCCCCGGCGGCCCGCTCGCCGCCCCGCTCGCGCAGGGCGACGAGCCGACGCTCAACGACCTGCTCGACCTCGACGCCGGCGCGCGCCTCGTCGCCGACCTGCCGGCACCGAGCGCGGCGGTGATTCGCCACACCGACCCGATCGGCGTGGCGACAGCGGAGACGACCTACGGCGCCTTCAGCCGCGCCGTCGAGACCGATGCCGCCGCCGCGACGGGCGCGGTCGTTGCGCTGAATGTCGCGATCGATCGCGCGACCGCTGCAGAGATCGTCGCCGGCAGCTACGAGGCCGTCGTCGCGCCGGCCGTCGCCGACGATGCGACACGGGCGATCCTCGCGGGGCGACGCGACCTGCGCGTGCTGCTCTATGCCGCACACCCACCCGATGCTCCCGAGATGATCGAGATCGACGGCGCCGTGTTGCTGCAGACCCGCGATCACGGTGCGATCGAGCGCAGCGAGCTGCGCGTCGTCACCGAGCGGCGCCCGTCGCTCGACGAGTTGACCGACCTCCTGTTCGCCTGGCGTGTGGTGCGCCATGTGCGCTCGAATGCGATCGTCGTCGCGCGCTCGGGCGCCACGCTCGGCATCGGCGCAGGTCAGGTGAACCGCCGGATCGCCGTCGACATTGCGTTGCAGCGCGCGGCCGATCGCGCGCGCGGCGGCGTGATGGCGAGCGACGCTTACTTCCCGTTCGCCGAGGGGATTACCGCGGCGGCGGCGGCGGGGATCACCGCGGTCGTGCAACCTGGGGGCTCCCGTCGGGACGCGGCGGCGATCGAGATCGCCGATCGCATGGGCCTGGCGATGGTCTTCACCGGGCGGCGGCACTATCGCCGCTGATCGTCGCCGCGCCGCGGCGGCACGCTACACCCAGCGGCGTGCCGACTCGTCCCAGGCCCCGATGCGCACCGCCGCCGCCTCGCCCTCGGCCGTCCGCCGCGCATCGCGCAGCTCCCGCGCGCTGCTGCGCCAGCCCGGCGCGCGGAGCGAGGGGGCGATGTCCGCGAGCGGCGCCAAGACGAAGAGGCGCTCGTGCGCGGCAGGATGCGGCACGACGAGCGCGCGACCATCTTCGGCGGGGCGGGGCACGAGGATCGCCTCGCCGTCGATCGCGATGATGTCGAGGTCGAGCCGTCGCGGTCCGTTGCGGACCGTCGCGACGCGGCCGAAGAGGCGCTCCAGCTCCTTGCACCGCGCGAGCACCTCCAGCGCGGCGTCGCCTGCGGCGTCGGGTAGTTCGGCGTGGATCTCGAGCGCGGCGTTGTAGAAATCCGGCTGGTCGAGCAGCCCGACGGGCGTGGTGCGATAGAGCGGCGAGATGGCGCCCATCCGCCACCCCGGAATGCGCGCCAGCGCACCGACCGCTTCCGCGAGGGTGGTCGCCGGATCGTCGAGGTTTGCGCCGATTCCCAGGTACACGGTGCGCTGTGCCATGTGCACGACACTACCGCCGCGTAGGATCTACCGCATGGTGGAGCGAGAGCCCGCATCGCTGGACGCGAGGATTCGCGACGAGATCGAACGGCACGGCCCGATCGAGTTCGCGCGATTCATGGAGCGCGCCCTCACCGAACCGGAGATCGGCTACTACGCGGGCGAGTCGGTCCGCGCCGGCCGGGGTGGCGACTTCCTCACGGCCCCCGAACTGCACCCGCTCCTTGGTTCGGCACTCGCGCGGCTCGCGACCGCCGCCTGGGAACGGCTCGATCGCCCGGCGCCGTTCCGCTGGATCGAATACGGCGCCGGCGCCGGCGCGCTCGTGGCGGCGGCGATCGACCAGCTCGAGCGCGACAAGACGCCGCTCCGCGCCGCCCTCGAGGTCGCGGCGGTCGAGGTGAACCCCCATCGACGCACCGAACTCGCCGCCCGACTCGCCGCCCGCGGCGTGCCGTTGGTTTCCGGGCCCGCCGCCCACGCCACGCCGCCCGCCGCCGCGGGCATCGTCGTGGCGAACGAGTACCTCGACGCGCTCCCGTTCCACATCGTCGTCGGCCGCCCGGCCTCCCCCCTCGGCTTCGCCGAGCGGCGGGTCGGGGTCGATGCGGCGACCGGGGCCCTGGCCTGGGTGGAGGTGCCGCCCGACCCCCGCCTCGCCCCCCTGTTCGCCGCCCGCCTCGCCCAGGGCGCACCCCTTGTCGAGGGGCAGCTCGCCGAGATCTGCCTCGCCGCCGATGCCTGGGCGGCGGGCCTCCCCGGGGTCGTCTCCCGGGGGCTCGTGGCGGTGCTCGACTACGGGCACCCCGCCCCCCTGCTCCGAGCGGCCGCCACCCGCATGGCGGGGACCGCCCTCGCCTACCAGGGGCACCGGGCAACCGGGGACCTCCTCGGCGAGCCCGGGGGGCGCGACCTGACCGCCCACGTCGACCTGACCGCCCTGCGGGCCGCCGCCCAGGGGGCGGGGCTGACCCCGGTTGCCGCCACCACCCAGGCCGCCCTCCTCGCCGGGGCGGGGCTCGACGACGAGCTCGACCGCCTCCGCCGCGGGCCCGAGGCGACCCTCGAGGGGGCGCTCGCCCTGCGGGCGGCCCTCGCCCACCTGATGGACCCCCGCCGCATGGGCGGATTCGCCGTCGAGCTGTTCGCGATCGGTTCCGCGACCGATCGAGAGCGCCTCGCGGACCCCGCCGCGCCCCTCCCCGGCGCGGCGGCTCCGAACCGACGCCTCGTCTAGAATCGCCGCAGGGTCCACCGCGCCGCCCCGCTCGGGGATCTGGCCGCCGAGCGGATCCGGCAACGGGTCCGACAGGGGAGCTGCATGACCGGTCTCTGGTACACCCTCGGCTTCGCCGGCGCGGGCGTCTCGTTCGTCTTCCTGACGATCGGCCTCGCCTGGCTGATCTCGCACCGCGTGCGCGGCAGCCGCGGCAAGCAGGTGCCCTACGAGTCGGGAATCGACACCTACGGCGACACCCACGGGCGCTTCAGCCTCTCCTTCTACCTGTACGCCCTCCTCTTCGTGGCCTTCGACGTCGAGATCGTCTTCATCTACATCTGGGCGCTCAACTTCAAGGTGCTCCTCGTCGACGGGCTGATCTCGATGGCGATCTTCATCGGCATCTTGCTGGTGGGGCTGGGCTACGCCTGGCGCAAGGGGGTGCTCTCGTGGCGGTGATCGATCCGCGCAACGCGCGCCTGCCCGAGGTCGCCGCCGACGGCAGCATCGTCCCGGTGCGCCGCGTCGCGAACACCCTCTACACGACCGACGACCCGCGAGCCTACGGCGGCCTGCCGCTCGAGGAGCACCCGAACCTCGAGCTCGCGCGATACGACGCGACCGGCGACGGTCGCGTCGACGACGCGCGCTGGAGCGGCGCCCTTGCCGCCATCCCCACGAAGGCCGATCTCGTGCTGGACCTGATCCGCGCGAACAGCCTCTGGCCGCTCCTCTCGGGCCTCGCCTGCTGCGCCATCGAGATGATGTCCACCGCCACGCCGAAGAACGACATCGACCGCTGGGGGATGTTCCCGTTCCGCGCCTCGCCGCGCCAGGCCGACGTGCTGATCGTCGCCGGGACGCTCACGACGAAGATGGCCGAGCCGCTCATCCGCCTCTGGGAGCAGATGCCCGAGCCGAAGTGGGTGGTCGCGATGGGCGACTGCACCTGCTCGGGTGGCCGCTACAAGCGCAGCTACTCGGTGGTGCAGGGGATCGATCGCGTGATGCCGGTCGACGTCTACATTCCCGGCTGCCCGCCGCGCCCCGAGGGCTTGATCTACGGGATGATGAAGCTGCAGCAGCTGGTGAAGGATCGCCGCGGCCACTGGAACGAGCGCGCGATCGGCCCGACCGTCCCCGAGGGGATCTGATGGACCGCGCCCTCGCCTCCCGGCTCACCGCGCGCTTCGGCGAGCGGTTGCTCGGGCCGGTCCGCCAGCGCCACGACGAGACCGAGATCCGCGTCGCGCTCGCCGACGCCGTCGACACGCTGCGCGCGCTCCACGACGAACCGTCGCTCGCCTTCGAGATGCTCATCGACCTCTGTGGCGTCGACACCGGCGAGGAGATGCAGGTCGTCTATCACCTCTCCTCGGCGCAGAGCGGCGACTGGCTGCGCCTCATCGTGCCGGGGCTCGACCGCACCTCGCCCCGCGCGCCGTCCGCGACCTCGCTCTGGCCTGGCGCGGAGTGGATGGAGCGCGAGGCGTACGACATGTTCGGCATCGTCTTCGAGGGGAACCGCGACCTGCGGCGGATCTACATGCCCGACGATTACCGCAGCCACCCGCTGCGCAAGGACTTCCACCTGGCCGACGATGCCTCGCGATCGCCTGCCGCCGGCGTTCGCAACATGGAGCGCGCCGGCACGCCCCGCGACGCCACCGCTGCGACGCTCGTGCGCAAGAGCCCGGGTGCATCGCGATGACGCAGCAGCAGACCCGCCCCTCGCTCGACGATCCGCGCGTCGCGATCCCGGCCGGATCGGCGTGGTACGAGCCGGCACCGACGCCGCAGACGGAGCGCCAGGCGGAGTTCCTCTCGCTTAAGGACGGCGAGATGTTCGTGAACATGGGGCCGCAGCACCCGTCGACGCACGGCGTGCTGCGCGTCGTCATCAAGATCGACGGCGAGAAGGTCGTCGACCTCGATCCGGTCCTCGGCTACCTGCACCGCGGCGTCGAGAAGCTCTGCGAGAACGCCGACTACCACCAGGCGATCTGCTACACCGATCCGCTCGAGTACGTCAGCTCGCTCTTCTGCGAGGCGGCACCGGTCGCCGCCTTCGAGAAGCTCATGGACGTGGAGGTACCGCGCCGCGCGCAGTACATCCGCGTGCTCACCATGGAGCTCAATCGCATCGCCAGCCACACGCTCTTCCAGGGCTGGATGGCGCTCGATCTCGGCGGCCTCACGC
Source organism: Chloroflexota bacterium (assembly GCA_041180765.1). GTDB lineage: Bacteria > Chloroflexota > Limnocylindria > Limnocylindrales > Limnocylindraceae > Limnocylindrus. Next base: position 24,904 of record JBEGQU010000039.1, on the reverse strand, counting down.
CGATCCTCTGGTCGTTCATCGAGCGCGACGAGATCGTCGACATGCTCGCTGCACTCACCGGCCAGAAGCTCCTCTACAACTACTACCGCATCGGCGGCGTGAACGGCGACCTGAACCATGAGTTCATGAGCCGCCTCGGCACCTGGATGGGTCGCGCCGCCGCCCAGATCGACTCGAACCTCGGGCTGATCAACGAGAACGAGCTCTTCGTGCGCCGCACCCGCGGCCTCGGGGTGCTCGACGCGAAGACCGCCCTGCGCATGGGCGTCACCGGGCCGAACCTCCGCGCGACGGGGGTCCCCTACGACCTGCGCCGCGACCGCCCCTACCTCGTCTACCCCGAGCTCGAGTTCGACGTCCCGACCCGAACCGAGGGCGACTCCCTCGCCCGCTACCTCGTGCGCATCGACGAGATCAAGCAGTCGCTGCGCATCATCGACCAGGTGCTCCACGAGATGCCCGACGGGCCGGTGGCGGCCAAGCTGCCGCGCCTCATCCGGCCGCGACCCGGTCGTGCGTTCGGCGCCGTCGAGGGTCCGCGCGGCGTGTACGGCACCTATGCGATCAGCGACGGCACCGACCAGCCGTTCCGCATGCGCATCCACGACCCGTCGTTCGTGCACCTGCAGCTCGTCGGGCCGCTCACGAAGGGGAACCTGATCGCCGACACGATGGCGGTCATGGCGAGCCTCGATCCGGTGATGGGCGGGGTCGACAAGTGAGCGGCGCCGCACTGGTCTGGGGGCGCCTCACGCCCATCGGGCGGATCGTCGCCGTGGCCCTCCCGGTGCTCGCCGTCGGCGGGGCGCTCACGACGGCGCTGCTCGTCGCGTTCGGCGGCGCGATCGCCGCCACCATCGGCGCCAATCTGCCGATCGTGCGCTTCCTCGCGGCGTCGGTGATCACCTTCCTCATCACCGTCCCCACCGCCTTCCTGCTGATCTACATGGAGATGAAGATCATCGCCCTCATGAACCTGCGCATCGGTCCCGATCGCATCGGACCGGCCGGCGCGGTGATGAGCATCGTGCACGGCCTCAAGGTGCTGATGAAGGAGGACTACACGCCGCCGAGCGTCGACAAGCCGGTCTTCACGCTCGCGCCGGTCGTCGTCTACCTCGCGAGCTTCATGACGATCATGGTCATCCCGTTCGCGCCGGAGCTCACCAGCGTCGGCCTCGAGTTCGGGCTGCTCTACTTCTTCGCCATCGGCGGGCTCGGCGTCGTCGGCCTGATGATGGCCGGCTGGTCGTCGTTCAACAAGTACTCGCTGCTCGGCGGCATCCGCGCGGCGGCGCAGTCGATCAGCTACGAGATCCCGCTGACGCTCTCGATCGTGGGGATCGTCATCCTCACGGGAACCCTCTCGCTGCCGAAGATCGTGGAGGCGCAGGCCGGCTCGATCCTCGACTGGTTCATCTTCCGCCAGCCGCTCGCCGCGATCATCTTCTTCATCGCCATCACCGCCGAGGCGAACCGCACCCCCTTCGACAACACCGAGGCCGACCAGGAGATCGTCGCCGGGTTCGCCACCGAGTACTCGGGGATGCGCTTCGGCTTCTTCTTCTTCGCCGAGTACGTGAACGTCTTCATCGTCTCGGCGCTCTTCTCGGCGGTCTTCCTCGGCGGGTCGAACGCGCCGCTGGTCCTGCCGTTCCATCCGCAGATCGAGGTCGACCTCAGCGCCCTCGGCATCGGCCTGCCGCTGATCGTCGGCCTCGCCCCTGTGGTCGGCACGCTCGTCTGCGCGGCGCCGTTCCTCCTCGTCGGCCGCCGCGTGAAGACCTGGCAGGCGCTCGTCGCCGGCTTCCTGGTCTTCGGCGCCCTCTCGACCGCCGCCGTCGGGTTCTGGGCCTGGGCGATGCTCCCGGCGCTGGCGAACCTCGTCTGGTTCCTCGCCAAGACGTTCACCCTCGTCTTCGTCTTCGTCTGGATGCGCGGAACCCTGCCGCGTGCGCGCATCGACCAGCTGATGGGCTTCGCCTGGAAGTGGTTGCTCCCCGCGTCGTTGCTCAACATCTTCGCGACCGCGCTCGCGGTCCTGCTGACGGCATAGGGGAGGGGAGATGGCGCGGATTCCGGGCTCGGGGATCGTGCGGGGGATGGCTCTCACGCTGACGCGCTTCTTCCAGCCGAAGCGCACGGTGATGTACCCGGAGGCCAAGCCGGATATCCCGCCGCGCAACCGCGGCCGCCTGGAGCTCGTCACCGACGAGCACGGGACCCTGAAGTGCGAGACGTGCTTCCAGTGTGCCCAGGCCTGTCCGATCGAGTGCATCGACATGGGCGGCACCGACACCAAGGGGCGCTACGCCGTGCACTGGGGGCCCGCCGAGCAGTATGCCGAGCGGCGCGAGGAGTCGGCGATGCGCCGCTCCGGCCGCGCCGTCTCCGATGCCGCGGCGGCGCAGGGGAGCAGCATCGACCCCGTGCCGGTCGAGGCGATCCTCGAGCGGCACGACTATGACCCGCACGCGATGCTGCCGATCCTCGAGGCGATCCAGGCGCACTATGGCTACCTGCCGGTCGATGCGCTCAAGCGCGTGAGCCGCGCCACCGGCGCCTGGTACGCCATGGTCTATGGCACCGCGACCTTCTACCGCCACCTCGCCTTCGAGCCCGGGCGCACCCGCTCGATCGCCGTCTGCCGTTGCGCCGCCTGCCTCGCGGCGGGGGGCGGGCGGGTCGTGCGCACCCTCTCCTACGAGTTCGGCACGGAGTTCGGGCGGGCGATCCCCCGCAGCAATCTCCGCCTCGAGGCGCTCTCCACCCACCTGCCCGATGCCCCCTCGCCGCTCGTGGTCATCGACGGCGAGCCGCAGCGCGAACTGACGGCGAAGAACGCCGAGACCTGGGCTGCCGCCCTGGCGGGGAGGTACGCCGCATGAGGCGCCTGGACGCCCCGAAGGGCTGGGCGCAGCCGCTCCTCACGTCCCCCGCCGCCCCATGGGCCGCCCTGCGCGCCGCCGTCGCCCTCGGCCCGGTCGGCACGATCGCCGCGCTCGAGCAGGCGGGCCTCCGCGGCCGCGGCGGCGCGGGGTTCCCCACCGCCGACAAGTGGCGCGCGGTGGCGGCGACCGGCGCGGCGACCCGCTACGCCGTGGCCCACGGCTACGAGTCCGACCCGGCGGTCTTCTCGAATCGCCTCCTGATGGAGCAGAACCCCCAGGCGGTCGTCGAGGGGCTCGCCATCGCGGCCCTGAGCGTCGGCGCGCGCGAGGCGTTCATCGTGGTCCGCGCCGAATACGTCGACGCCATCCGCGCGCTCCAGGGGGTGATCGACGCCGGCGAGCGCGACGGTGCGCTCGGCGGCGATGCCGCCGGTTCCGGTCGCGAGGTGTCGATCGCCATCCGCCCGCTCCAGGGGTCGAGCATGATCGGCGAGGAGACGGTCCTGCTGAAGGCGCTCGCCGGCAAGCGCGGCCAGCCGGAGCAGACTCCGCCGTACCCGGCGACGAGCGGGTATCTCGGCAGGCCGACCGCGGTGAACAACGTGGCGACGCTCGCCGCAGCCACCTGGATCCTCAACGACGGTGCCGGTGCGTTCGCGCAGATCGGCGATCCCGCCCAGCCCGGCACGGCGCTCGTGCAGCTGGCCGGTGCGGTCGCCCGCGCGGGGGTCCTCGAGGTGCCGACGGGGACGACGCTCGCCGATATCATCGCCGCCGCCGGCGGCACGGCGGGCGGCGCACAACCGAAGGCGCTCCTCGTCGGCGGGCCGACGGGCGGCTTCGTGCCGGCGAGCCTGCTCGCGGCAACGCCCTACAGCGGTGCCGGACTCGATGCGGTCGGCGCGCACATCGGCTCGGGGGCGATCCTCGTGCTCGACGCCGCCGCCGACATTCCCGAGCTTGCCGCGCTGGTGACGCGCTGGTGCGCGGACGAGGCGTGCGGCAAGACGATCCCGTGCCGCATCGGCACGCGCCGCCTCGCCGAGATCGGCCAGCGCTTCGTCGACGGCCTCGCCGGACCGGCCGACGCGCAGCGGTTGCAGGCGCTCGCCGCGGACGTGGCCGACAGCGCACTCTGCGACCACGAGCGCCTCGCCCCCCGCCCGTTGATCACGGGGATGCGATACTTCGAGCGGGAATTCCTCCCCGCCGCCTCGACCACCGCGAACGGACGGAGCTGAGCATGGCCGACCTGATCGACCGACCGACGAACGAGATCGCCCCCGCGGCGCACGGCTCGACCCGTTCGCCGCTCGCTCCCTCGCACGTGCCGGACGAGATCGCCGTCGAGCGCCTCCTCTCGACGCGCAGCCCGCAGCGACCGCAGCGCACCCCCACCTTCACCGTCGAGATCGACGGGCGCCGGCTCGACGCCTTCGAGGGGCAGACGATCCTCGAGGTCTGTCGCGCCAACGGGATCGAGGTCCCGACCCTCTGCTACGACCCGAAGCTCCCCGGCTTCGGCGCCTGTCGCATGTGCGTCGTCGACGTCGAGGGCTGCGACCAGCCGCAGATCAGCTGCTCCGCCAAGGCCGCGCCGGCCCAGGTCATCGCGACGCAGACCGACCGGCTGCGCGAGATCCGCAAGACCAACCTCGAGCTGATCTTCAGCGACCACAACGCCTACTGCCTGCCGCCGTGCCAGAACAAGTGCCCCAGCCACATCGACATCCCCGGCTTCCTCAAGGCGAACGCGGAATCGGAGTTCCGCGAGTCGGCGCGCATCTTCAAGCGCACGATCCCGTTCCCGAGCGTGCTCGGCCGCGTCTGCCCCGCACCCTGCGAAGACCACTGCCGCCGCGACGAGGTCGACGAAGCGATCGCGATCCGCGATAGCCACCGCTATGCGGGCGACCAGGTGCTGAAGGCGATGTGGGACGACGACATCGATCCGCCGGTGCCGTTCGAGCTGCAGCCGAAGAGCGGCAAGCGCGTCGCCGTGATCGGCTCCGGCCCCTCGGGCGCCTCGGCCGCCTACTACCTGCTCATCGCCGGGCACGATGTGACGATCTTCGAGAAGGATCCCGAGCCGGGCGGCATGCTGCGCTATGGGATCCCGCAGTACCGGCTGCCGAAGATCGAGGTGCTCGACGGCGAGTACCAGTCGATCACGCGCCTCGGCGGCCGCTTCGAGTGCGGCAAGATGCTCGGCCGCGACTTCACCGTCGCCGACCTGCGCGCGCAGGGCTACGACGCCGTCGTGGTGGCGATCGGCTGCTACGACACGAACGACCTCGGCATCCCCGGCGAGGAGGCGGAGGGGGTCATCGACGGGCTCGACTACCTGCACACCGCCGCGCTCGGGCTCACCTACCCGGACCACGCCGGCAGCCGCGTCGTCGTGGTCGGCGGCGGCTACACCTCGATGGACTGCGCCCGCACGAGCGTCCGCCAGGGGGCGAAGGAGGTCACCCTCGTCTACCGCCGCGACATGAAGGACATGCCCGCCGCCGACGAGGTGCACGAGATGATCGAGGAGGGCGCCCGGGCGATCTTCCAGGCCGGTCCGACCCGCGTGATCGTCGACGCCGACAACCGGGTGAAGGGCCTCGAGTTCGTGCGCATGCAGCTCGGCGCCCCCGACGCCTCCGGCCGCCGCCGCCCGGAGCCCGCACCGGGCACGGAGTTCATCATCGAGTGCGACCGCATCCTCAAGGCGATCGGGCAGGGACCCGACATGACCTGGGCGAGCGTCGGGGCAGAGGGCGTCACCGCGACGAAGAACGGTCGCCTGAAGGCCGACGCGGTGACCTTCCAGACCGGACGCGACGGGGTCTTCGGCGCCGGCGACCTGCGCAACGGCGCGACGACGGTCGTCGCCTCGATCGCCGACGGGCGGCGCTGCGCCTACGCCGTCGACGCCTACCTCAAGGGGCTCGACCTGACCGAGATCCGCAACCGCCAGACGCTGGCCGAGCCGCAGCCGGAGTTCCTCAGCATCGTGCCGTTCACCGGAGAGGTGAAGGAGCCGCGCCTCCGCCTCCGCGCCCTGCCGGCGGAGGAGCGCCGCAACGACTACATCCAGTACGAGATCCCGTACAGCAAGCCCGAGGCGATGGCCGAGAGCACGCGCTGCCTGCAGTGCACCTGCGAGGCGATCGGCTTCTGCGACCTGCGGCGCCTCGGCATCGAGTACGGCACCACGCTGAAGACGCTCGAGAAGGAGCATCGCGGGGGCGCGGGGTTCCGCTCGATCACGGAGAACCGCTGGACCGGCGCGAACCACGACTACGTGCGCGACGACTCGCACGCCTTCATCCTGCGCGAGCCGTCGCGCTGCATCGACTGCGGCCGCTGCGCGAACGTCTGCGCCGAGGTCGTCGGTGCCGCCTGCTACGACTTCATGCGCAGCGGCTTCGACACGCTCGTGACGACGCCGCTTGACATGAGCCTCAACGAGTCGCCCTGCGTCTCGTGCGGTCGCTGCGCCGAGACCTGCCCGACCGGCGCGCTGATGCCGAAGCCGCGTATCCTCACGAAGTACGAAGTCGACGAGTCGCGCTGCATCCTCTGCGGGATCTGCGTCGACGCCTGCCCCTACGACGCGCTGCGCAGCGGCTTCGACTTCGAGCTGGCGCACACCGACCGCAGTGAGCCGATGATCGACCTCATCGCCCTCGCCAAGATCGAGCGCACCTCGGAGGCAACCTTCATCCGCGGCGAGTCCAACTGGGAGAACACCGTCGCGGGGCGCCGCCGCGATCCGTCGCGAGACCTGCCGGTGCTCCCCTCCAGCCTCCGCGGGCGCTGACCATGCCGCTTCCGCCGACGATCCCGTTCATCGGCCTGACATGGGCCGACGCGCTCTTCCTGCTCCTCGGGGGCGTCGTCCTCGGCGCAGCGACGCTCGTCGTCCTCGGTCGCGACATCATCCGCAACGGGCTCTTCCTCATCCTCTCGTTCGGTGCCCTCGCGGGGATCTACGTGATCCTCGGCGCGGCGATCGTCGCCGGCGCGCAGGTGCTCGTCTACATCGGTGCGATCAGCGTGCTGATCCTCTTCGCGATCATGCTGACCCAGTCGAAGGCGGCCCCGGCGCAGCTCACCTTCCAGACCCAGGCGCTCCCCGCGGCGCTCGCGGCGCTGCTGCTTGGCGCGCTCTTTGCGATCGCCCTCGGCAGCACGCCCTGGGGCGCAACCGTCTTCGCCGATACGCCGGCCGCCGGCGGCACCTCGGGGGTCGCGGCGACGCTCTTCGGTCCCTGGCTCCTCGCCTTCGAGGCGGCGAGCGCGCTGATCCTCGCCGCCGTGATCGGCGGGATCTACCTTGCGGCGAAGGTCGCCGATCGCGAGGAGGAGGGGGAGTGAGCCTCATCGCCGGGCACCTCGAGCCGTATCTGGTGCTCTCCGGCCTGCTCTTCTCCATCGGCGCGTTCGGCTTCCTCGCCCGCCGCAACGCCATCAGCATGCTCATGAGCGTCGAGCTGATGCTCAACGCGGTGAACCTCGCCGCCATCGCCTTCGGCGCCTTCGTCCCGGAACTCGCCGGCGAGGGAGCCTCGTTCGCCCTGCTCGTCATCGCGGTGGCCGCCGCGGAGGCGACCGTCGGCCTTGCGATCGTCATCGCGATCTATCGCAACCGGAAGACCCCGCTGGTCGACGAGTACGACACGATGCGCCAATGATGCCCATGGCCGAGGGGGTGCAGATCGGGCTCCTCCCGGGCTACGCCCCGCTGCTCCTCGCCCTGCCGCTCGCCGGCTTCGCGTTCACGGCCGCCGTCGGCCGGCGCCTCGGGAAGCGGGCCCACCTGGTCCCGCTGGTCGCGATCGCCGCCGTTTGGCTGATCGCCATGAGCCTCGCCCTCCCCGCCCTCACGGGCGGGCTCGGGGAGGGGGGCGCCTCCCTGCCGCTCTTTAGCTGGATCGCCTCGGGCGACCTGCGCTTCGACCTCGGCCTCCACGTCGATGCCCTCACCGGGGCACTCCTGCTCGTGGTCACCACCGTCGGCGCGCTGGTGCACCTGTACAGCGTGGGGTATATGGCCCACGACGACTCCTACTGGCGCTTCTTCGCCTACCTGAACCTCTTCATGTTCTCGATGCTCCTCCTGGTCCTCGCCGACAACCTGCTCGTCATCTTCGCCGCCTGGGAGCTCGTCGGCCTCTCGTCGTACCTGCTCATCGGCTTCTGGTACACGAAGCGCGCGCCGGGCCTCGCCGCCAAGAAGGCGTTCATCACCAACCGTGTCGGCGACGTCGGCTTCGCGCTCGGGCTGATGGGGCTGGTCGCCGTCTTCGGCACCCTCGACATCCCGACGATCCTCGCCGGGATCGAGGGCGGCGCCCTCGCCGGCCCGGCGGCGACGGTGATCGCGCTGCTCGTCTTCTGCGGCGCGGTCGGCAAGTCGGCGCAGTTCCCGCTGCACGTCTGGCTCCCCGACGCCATGGAGGGCCCCACCCCGGTGTCGGCGCTCATCCACGCCGCGACGATGGTCAACGCCGGCGTCTACCTCGTGGCGCGCATGAGTCCGCTCTTCGCCGCGAGCCATGAGGCGATGCTCGTCGTCGCCGCGATCGGCATCTTCACCGCGATCTTCGCCGCGTCGATCGCCTTCACGCAGACCGACATCAAGCGCGTCCTCGCCTTCTCGACCCTCTCGCAGCTCGGCTACATGTTCGCGGCGCTCGGCGTGGGTGCCTGGGTCCCCGCGATCTTCCACCTCATCACCCACGGTTTCTTCAAGGGGCTCCTCTTCCTCGGCTCGGGATCGGTGATCCACGCGGTAGAGGGGGAGCAGGAGATGCCGAAGATGGGCGGCCTCGCACCGAAGATCCCGCTCACCTACGCGACGATGCTCGTCGGCACCGTGGCGATCGCCGGACTTCCGCCGCTGGCCGGCTTCTGGTCGAAGGACGAGATCCTCGGCGAGGCGTTCAAGTTCGGCTTCGCCTGGGTCTGGCTCGTCGGGATGATCGTCGCCGGGATGACCGCCTTCTACATGTTCCGCCTGATGGGGATGACCTTCTGGGGGAAGAGTCGCGTTCCCGAGGGGGTCCACGTGCACGAGTCGCCGTGGACGATGACCCTGCCGCTCGTCGTGCTCGCCGTTCCGTCGATCGCCATCGGCTTCCTGCTCGGCTACCCCTTCGCCGACGGGTTGCTGGTCCACGGCCTCGAGCCGGTCTTCCACGCCGCGAGCGCGGCGCTCGGCCACGAGCACGAGGCCTGGGCGCTCTTCGGCATCGACGGCCTGCTGATGCTCGCGAGCGTCACCGTCGCCGCGATCGGCACGGCGATCGGCGTGCGCCTCTTCCGCAGCGACCACGCGGAGCTGCTCGGGCGCGTGACCGCGCGCCTGGCGCCGCTCTATCGCGGCAGCCGCGGCCGCTGGTTCTTCGACGACCTGAACGATCTCGTCTTCGTGCGCTTCGGCGGACGCCTGGCGAGCGCCCTCTGGTGGTTCGACCGTCGCGTCGTCGACGGTGCGGTGAACGGCGTCGGCGCGCTCGCCTCTGGGTCGGGTCGTGGCCTGCGCCAGATCCAGACCGGGCGCGTGCAGAACTACGCGCTCGGCATCGCCGTCGGCCTCATCGCGATGGCGACGATCTTCCTGGTGACCGCGCGATGAGCGGCCTGCCGGTGCTCTCGCTGCTCATCTTCCTGCCGCTCGCCGGTGCGCTCGCCGTCTCGCTCCTCCCGTCGTCGCGACCCGGGGTGATCCGCGCCGCCGCCCTCGGCGTCTCGCTCGCGACGTTCGCCCTCAGCCTGCTGATGCTGCCGGGGCTCGCCGGGCTCGGCAGCACGGGTGCCGAGTTCGCCTACGTCGAGCAGGCGAGCTGGATCCCGGCGTTCGGGATCACCTACCACCTGGGCGTCGACGGGCTGTCGGGGTCGCTCGTCGTCCTGACCACGCTGCTGAGCTGGATCTGCATCCTCGCCTCGTTCGGGCCGATCCAGGCGCGCGTCAAGGAGTATTTCGTCAGCTTCCTGATCCTCGAGACGGGGATGCTCGGGGTCTTCCTGGCGCTCGACCTCTTCCTCTTCTACATCTTCTGGGAGGTCGTCCTGGTGCCGATGTACCTGATCATCGGCATCTGGGGCGGCGCCGACCGCATCTACGCCACGATCAAGTTCGTCCTCTACACGCTCGTCGGCTCGCTGCTGATGCTCGTGGCGATCCTCGCCACCGCGTTCGCCCACCAGGCGGCGACGGGGTCGTGGGAGGGGGCGTTCGACCTCCTCGCCCTGCGCGGCAGCGTGGGCGACCCCACCCTGCAGGTGCTCGCCTTCGGCGCCTTCGCCCTGGCATTCGCGATCAAGGTGCCGATGTTCCCGTTCCACACCTGGCTCCCCGACGCACACGTGCAGGCCCCTACCGCGGGCTCCGTGATCCTCGCCGGGGTGCTCCTCAAGCTCGGCGGCTACGGCTTCATCCGCTTCGCCGTGCCGCTCTTCCCGTACGGCGCCCAGGCCTTCGCCCCGATCATGGTCGCCCTCTCGGTCGTGGCGATCATCTACGGCGCGCTCGTGGCGATCGTGCAGACCGACCTGAAGAAGCTCATCGCCTATAGCTCGGTGAGCCACATGGGCTTCGTCACCCTCGGCATCTTCTCGTTCAACCAGCAGGGCGTCGACGGCGCCATCCTGCAGATGCTGAACCACGGCCTGATCACGAGCGGCCTCTTCCTGCTGGTCGGGATCGGCTACGAGCGCACGCACGATCGCGAGATCGCGAAGATGGGCGGCTGGGCCGCGCGCACGCCGGTCTACGCGGCGCTCTTCGGCTTCTTCCTCTTCGCCTCGGTCGGCCTCCCGGGCCTCTCGGGCTTCGCGGGCGAGTTCCTGGTGCTGCTCGGCGCGTTCCTCGCCAGCCCGATGGTGGCCGGAGCGGCGGCGATCGTCATGGTGCTCGGTGCCGTCTACCTGCTCTGGATGTACCAGCGCGTCTTCACCGGCCCCCTCTCGCCGTTCCTCGACGGCCTCGGGACGCACCTCACCGACGTGACGCCGACCGAGATCCTCACGCTCGCACCGCTCGCCGCGATGATCGTCACCTTCGGCGTGCTGCCGTCGATCCTCACCTCGTCGTTCGCGCAGAGCGTCGGCACCTTCCTCCTCTACGCCGCGAGCGGGGTACAGCCGTGAGCGAGTTGACGGCGATCGCCCCGCTGCTCGTCGTCCTCGGCGGCGCGATGCTCGTGCTCGTCAGCGACATGATCACGCCGGGTCGTCGCTACGCGCCGGTCGCGCTGGCGCTCGCGGCGCTGGGCGGCGCCTCCGCCCTGCTGTTGCAGCAGGGCGGTGCGAACGCCTCTGCGCTCGGCGGGGCCTTCGTCGCCGGGCCATTTGTCGCCTACCTCGGCCTCCTCGGCGCGTCGATCCTCTCCATCACGCTGCTCGTGGCGCCCGACCACCTCGCCCTGCGGCGCTACCCGAGCGCCGAGTTCGCGGCGACGATCCTGGTCGCCCTCTCCGGCGCGATCCTCGTGGCCGCCGCCGCGGACCTCGTGACGCTCTTCATCGGCCTCGAGCTGATGGTCATCCCCGGCTACCTGCTCGCGGGGTTCGCCAAGCGCGACAGCCTGAGCACCGAGGGGGCGGTGAAGTACTTCCTGCTCGGCAGCTTCTCGAGCGCGATCCTGCTCTTCGGGATCGTGCTGCTCTGGGGGAGCGCGAAGACCGCGTCGCTCGACGGCATCGCAGCGGCATTCGCGTCGGGTGCCAGCACGCCGGCGCTGGCGATCGCCCTGGCGATGATCACCACCGGCGTCGCCTTCAAGATCGCCGCCGTCCCGTTCCACTACTGGACACCCGATGCCTACCAGGGCTCTCCGACGCCGATCACGGGCTATCTCTCGGTCGGACCAAAGGTCGGCGCGTTCGTCTTGGCGACGAAGCTCTACCTCGTCGCGCTGCTCCCGCTCGCGGCGACGTGGATGCCGGTCATCGCCCTGCTCGCCGCGGCGACGATGACCCTCGGCAACCTGGTCGCGCTGACGCAGTCGAACCTGAAGCGCATGCTCGCCTACTCGTCGATCGCCCATACCGGATACCTGATGGTCGGCCTCGTCGCCGCGGGCGCCGGCGAACGGGCAGGCATTTCGGGGATCCTCTTCTACGCCGCCGCCTATGCGTTCATGAACCTCGGCGCCTTCGCGGTGCTCACCGCGATCCAGGGGGCCGCGGGCGCGACGACGCAGCTCTCCGACCTCTCGGGGCTCGGTCGCCGCCACCCCGGCCTCGCCCTGCTCGCCTCGGTCTTCCTGCTCAGCCTCATCGGCATCCCGCCGACCGCCGGCTTCTTCGCCAAGACCTACGTCATCCTCGCCGCGGTGCAGGCGGGCGGCTGGGTGGCGCTCCTCGCGATCGTCGCGGTGCTCAACGCCGCCGTGGCCGCCTTCTACTACCTGCGGGTGATCGTCTACCTGTTCATGCGGGAGCCGGCCTCGCCGGGACCGGAGGTCGCGACGCCACCCCTGCTCCGGGCCGGGCTGCTCTTGGCCGCGGTCGGCACGGTCGCCCTCGGACTCGCCCCGACCCCCTGGATCGAGGCGGTCGTCCGCGCCATCGCCCCCTAGGGCCTGCCCCCGAAGGGGCCCCCGCCCGCCCCGCCCACCCCACACGGCCCCAGCACGCACGAAACCCGACGACGCATCAACCCAGATTCATATAAACTTTGCTTGTTATGAGCGCCCAGCAGCACCCCGCCCTCACCGTCGCCCCCCGCGCGGCCGCGCGCCTTGCCGGCGAGGCGGACGTGCTCGAGGCGGCGCGCCGGGTGCACCGCGCCCTCGGCGACACCAACCGCCTCGAGGTGGTGCGTCGCCTGGCGGCGGGCCCGGCGAGCGTCTCGGAGCTGATTGCCTCGACCGGCCTCTCGCAGCCGCTCGTCTCCTGGCACCTGCGGCGCCTGCGCGCCGCCGGCCTCGTCGTCACGGAGCGCGTCGGGCGGGAGACCCTCTGCACGTTGCGACCCGCGACCATCGCCGAAGGGCACGCCCTGATGCTCTCGGCGCTCGGCATCACCGAGCCGACCGCCTGGGTCGCCCCGGCCGACGCGCTCGCCGGCGCCCAGCCGCTCGTCGACGCCGTCCGCGACGAGGAGGCGTAGCGTGGCCACCCGCAGCGTGCGCACCACCAACGGCAGCCTCCTGACGGGCGGCGAGCGCGCGCGGATCAAGCGCCTCGGCGAACCGATCGCGCTCGCCCTCGGTCGACTCGGCCTCTCGCCCGACGCGCTGACGCTCCTCGGCTTCGGCATCGTCCTCGCCGCCGCCGCGGCGGCGGCGCAGGGGGGCTACGCCCTCGCCGCGGCGATCCTCGTCTTCGGCACGCTCTTCGATGGACTCGACGGCACGCTCGCCCGCGCGACCGGGCGCGTCACGGCGTTCGGGGCGTTCCTCGATTCGTCGCTCGATCGGGCGGGCGAGGCGGTCATCTATGCCGGCATCGCCTACGGTGCCGCGGTCGCGGGCGACGCGCAGCTCGTGGCCGCCGCCGTCCTCGCCCTCGGCGTCGGCTCCCTCGTCAGCTACGTGCGCGCTCGCGGCGAGGGGCTGGGCGTCTCTGCCGACGTCGGCCTCGCCCAGCGTGCCGAGCGGGCCCTGCTGCTCGTCGTCGGACTCGCCGCCGGCGCTGCGTTCGGTCGCACCTGGCTGCTCGCCGCACTCGTCGTCATCGTCGCCGCCTCCGCGATCACGGTCGCGCAGCGGATCCTCTTCGTGCGCGCCGCGCTGGTCGGCGCGCCGCGCGCCGCCGGGCGCGCCGGCCGGAGCCGCGCGGCACGCGGCAAATGATGCTCGCCCGCCGGGGGTACCGGTGGGCAGTGAGGGGCGGGGCCGAATCGTCGGCGCCGCGAAGCGGAACAGAAGGAAAGGGGTACGCAACATGACCGAGATGAACGGGCCTCGCGCCCAGTGGCAGGCACGACCTGCGCCGAAGGTGCCGGTCAAGGCCACCAACCCGATTCGCGTGGCGATCGCGGGCGTGGGCAACTGCGCCAGCAGCCTCGTGCAGGGCCGCTACTACTACGCCGACGCGGCGAACGACGCGAAGGTCCCCGGACTGATGCACGTCGACCTCGGCGGCTACCACGTGCGCGACCTGGAATACGTCGCGGCCTTCGACGTGAACGTCACGAAGGTCGGCAAGGATCTTTCGGAGGCGCTCGGCGCCCACCCGAACAACACCTGGACCTTCCAGGAGATCCCGACGACTGGCGTGATCGTGCAGCGCGGCCCGACGCTCGACGGCATCGGCAAGTACCTGAAGGACGTGGTGCAGGAGTCGCCGGAGAAGCCGGTCGACGTCGCCGCCGTCCTCAAGGAGCGCAAGGTCGACGTGCTCGTCGCCTACCTCCCGGTCGGCAGCGAGGAGGGGATCCGCTACTACGCGGAGCAGGCGATCAAGGCGGGGTGCGCGTTCGTGAACGCGATCCCGGTCTTCATCGGCCGCGAGCCGGAGTGGCAGAAGAAGTTCGCCGCCGCCGGCCTCCCGATCGTCGGCGACGACATCAAGAGCCAGGTCGGCGCGACGATCGCGCACCGGGTCCTTGCGCGCCTGTTCGCCGATCGCGGGGTGCACCTCGATCGAACCTACCAGCTGAATTTCGGTGGCAACACCGACTTCCAGAACATGCTGGAGCGCGATCGCCTGGAGAGCAAGAAGATCAGCAAGACGAACGCCGTCACGTCGATCCTCGACGAGCCGCTGGACGACGACCTCGTCCACGTCGGTCCGTCGGACTACGTGCCGTGGCTGCTCGACCGCAAGTGGGCGAACATCCGCCTCGAGGGGACGACCTTCGGCGGCGTGCCGCTCACCGCAGAGCTGAAGCTCGAGGTGTGGGACTCGCCGAACAGCGCCGGTGTCATCACCGACGCCATCCGCTGCGCGAAGATCGGCCTTGACCGGAAGCTCGCGGGGACGCTCGTCGCGCCCTCGTCGTACTTCATGAAGAGCCCGCCGATGCAGCTGCGCGACGACGTTGCGCATGCGGCCGTCGAGGCCTTCATCCGCGGCGAGGACAACCGTGTCCTCGACGGGACGCACGTGACCCGCGAGGGGTACCCCACCTCCGAGTCGCTCAACTCCGTCCGCGCCTAGTTCCGCTTCGCGGCGACCCGGCAGGCGCCGGGATCGCCCAGGTCACGCGAGGGCCGCTGCCCCCCCGAGGGGGCGGCGGCTCTCTCGTACACTCGCAGGGATGAGCGAGCAGCCGCACCAGGGGGCGCCCACACCGTCGCCCTTCCGGCGCACGGGAAGCCGCCGGAGCCCGGGCCATTACGCCCGCCGGGCCCTCGAGCGGGGCGTCTTCCTCGGCTACCGCGCGCTGATGGCGATCGTGGGACTCCTCCCGCCGCGACCGGTCGAGGCGCTCTTCTCCACGCTCGCCCCGCTCGCCTACCTGCTCTGGCCGGCCAAGCGCCGGATCGCCGACGGCAATGCCGCCGTGGCACTCGGCCTCGCAGATGCCGACGGGCGCCCCCTCCCGGGGAGCCGCGCCGTGGTGCGCGCCCGCGCGCTCGCCAGCTATCGCAGCTACGGCCGCTATGTCGCGGAGCTGCTCCGCCTGCCGAGCCGCCGCCTCTCCGACATCGCGGCAGAGGTCGACCTGCGCGGCGCGACGATCCTCGACCGACTGCGCGACGAGGGGCGTGCGGGGATCTTCGTCGGCTTCCATGCCGGGAACAACGAGCTGGGCGCCGCGGCGCTCGGCGACCGGCGGTACGACGTCAGCGTCGTCGCCGACGACAGCGCCTTCCCCGAGATGTACGAGCTGCTGCGGCGCCTGCGCGAGTCGTGGAACCTGAAGATCATCGACTGGCGCGCCATCCGCGAGGTGTTCACGACGCTTCGCCGCGGGGGCGTGATCGTGCTGCTGAGCGACTGGGGCTGGAAGCCCGATGGAATCCCGTGCCGGATATTCGGGCGCTGGACCACGCTGCCGAGCGGCCCCGCGGTCCTCGCAGCGCGCGGCAACGCCCCGATCGTCCCGTTCTTCGTGCGCCGCGAACGACCCGGGGCGTTCCGCATCGTGTTCGGCGAACCGATCGAGGTGGGCGGCTCCTCGCCCGCGGCCCAATTCGCTGCGACGCAGGCGACCGCCACGGCGATGGAGCGGCTCATCTCGACCGACCCGGAACAGTGGAACTGCTTCAAGCCGATGTGGCCGGATGCCGCAGAGCAGCGGCGGCTCGAGTCCGTCGCCGCCGAGATGGCCCGATCGGATGGCGCGCGATGAGCGAGACACCCGCGAGCCCGCCGGGCGCCCAGGCCAGGGCCGCCGCCGCGCTCGCGATCGCCGCACTGGAGGGCGTGTCGCGACTCCCCGAACCGTTGCTGCTTGCCGTCGCGCGGGCGTGGGGCCGCATCGGTCCGCTCTTGCAGCCGGCGCGTGCCGCCCGCGGGCGAGAGGGCCTCGCGCGGATCTTCGCCCACCGCGACGGCGCTGCGCCGTCGCGGGCGGCGCTCGATGCCGCGGTCCGCGGGCTCTTCGAGCACCACCTGCGCTTCTACATCGAGACCGCCCGCGCACCTCGCCATGCGCGCCGGATCATCGCCGAGCGGGTCGACCTCGAAGATGCGGCGGCGGTCGATCGCGCCTTCGCCCCCGGCACCGGCGCGGCGATCTTCCTCGCGGCGCACTTCGGCGCGATCGAGCTTCCCGGCGGCATCCTGTCGCAGCGCTCCGGGCGCACCCCCGTCGCCCCGATGGAAGAGCTGGCCAACCCCCGGCTGCAGGAGTGGATGCTGAGGGTTCGCGGCGAGGGCCTCGGGCTGAAGATCGTCCCGGCCCGCGGTGCCGCGACGACGCTCAACCAGACGCTCGCATCGGGCGGCATCGTCGGCATCGTCGGCGACCGGAACGTCGCCGGGAGCGGCGTCGCGGTGCAGCTTTTCGGGGCGCCGGCGCGCCTGCCGATCGGCCCGGCGCTCCTCGCCGTCGAATCCGGCGCACGACTCTTCGTCGCCGCGGTCGTGCGCGAGCCGGGGAACCGCTACACCGGCTACCTGCGGCAGGTCGCGGTGCCCGCTGAGGGCGACCGCATGGCGCGCAGCCGCGTGGTGCTGCAAGGGGTCGCCGCGGCGTTCGAGGAGCTGATCGCCAAGGCGCCCGAGCAGTGGTGGACGCTCTTCTACCGGATTTGGGACGATCAGCGGACATGAGCGATCGACGCGAGGGCAGGGGCGGGAGAGCCGACCTGCACATCCACACGATGGCCAGCGACGGGACGGCGTCCGTCTCGCACGTGCTGGCACATGCCGAAGAGTCTGGGCTCGATGTCATTGCGATCACCGACCACGACCGCATCGACGCCGCCAGGGCGGCACGGGAGATGGCGCGGGCGAACCACCTCCACGTCGAAGTCGTCGTCGGCGAGGAGATCTCGACCCTGCAGGGCCACCTGCTCGGCCTCTTCCTCGAGGAGCGGATCCGCCCCCTCCGCTCGATGCGCCGCTCCATCGCCGAGATCCACGAGCAGGGTGGGATCGCGATCCCCGCCCATCCGCTCTTCCCCCATCCGCTCTGCGCGCAGGCGGGAACGCTCCGGGCACTCGCTGCCGACCGCGACCCGGCCTGTCGCCCCGACGCCCTGGAGACCTTCAACCCGACCATCTTCGGCACCTACCCGCGGAGGCGGGTCGGGCGCCTCGCCGACGAGCTCGGACTCCCGGGGATCGGCTCGTCGGACGCCCACGTCGTGGAGGCGATCGGTCGGGTTTGGACCGCCTTCCCTGGAGGGGGAGCCGCGGGGCTCCGGGCGGCGATCCTCGCCGAGGAGGTCGAGCCCGGCCAGGGGGCCGACCACACGCTGCTCGAGAGCCCGCGGATCTTCGGGCGGCAGATGTGGCGCAACCTCATCGGCCTCGGGCAAGACCTGACCGGCGTGACCCGTCCCCTCTGGAGCCTCGGCGGCGAGCGGCGCGGGCGCGACCTGGGCTATCCGGGCAGCCGCCGCCGCCCTGCCCGCTACGAGCCGCACGAGCGATGAAGATCGGGCTCGTCACCCCGTACGCCTACCCTGCCCCCGGCGGGGTGAACGACCACGTGGGGAGCCTCTACCGCGTGTTGCGCGCCCGCGGCCACGACGTGCGGATCATCACCAGCAGCCACGGCATCCAGCGGGCCTCGGAGGGCGACATCATCCGCATCGGCAAGGGCTTCAGCGTGCCCTTCAACGGCTCGATGGGCACCGTCACGCTGAGTCCGACCTACCTGCGACAGATGCGCACGATGCTCGAGCGCGAGCGGTTCGACGTGCTGCACTTCCACGAGCCGTTCGTGCCGTTCCTCAGCCTCGTCACGCTGAGCGTCTCGACCTCCGTGAACGTCGCCACCTTCCACGCCTTCGGCGGGTTGTCGGCGAGCTACGAGTTCGGAAAGCGCTTCCTCGGCCACTACGGCAAGCGTCTGCACGGGCGGATCGCCGTCAGCCCCGCCGCGCGGCACTTCATCAGCCGCTACTTCCCGGCCGAGTACAAGATCCTGCCAAACGGCGTCGAGCCGGCGAAATACCGCAACGCAGTGCCCATCGCGCGCTATCGCGACGGCGTGCCGAACATCCTCTTCGTGGGGCGCATGGAGCCGCGGAAGGGGCTGATCCACCTGCTGCGCGCGTTCCGCAAGGTCCAGCTCGACGGCGTCGCCGCACGGCTGCTGATCGTCGGCACGGGACCAGGGGAGCGGGAGGCGCGTCGCTACGTCCTCACGCGCCAGCTCGCGGGCGTCGAGTTTCTCGGCCGCGTGAGCGAGGGGGAGAAGCGCCAGCTCTTCCGCACCGCCGACATCTTCGTCTCTCCCGCGACGGGCCGCGAGTCGTTCGGCATCGTGCTGCTCGAGGCGATGTCGGCCGGCGCGCCCATCGTCTGCTCCGACATCCACGGCTATCGCGGCGTGGTGCGTCGCGATCGCGACGGACTGCTCGTGCCACCGGGCGACGCCGACGGGCTTGCGGAGGCGTTGCGCCGCCTGATCGACGATCCCGAGCTGCGCGCACGCCTCTCTCGTGCCGGCATCGAACGATCGGAGCTCTTCAGCTGGGAGCACGTCGGCGCATCGGTAGAGGAGTACTACGGCTTCGTCATCCGTCGCCTTGCCGAAGAGGGGCGCCTGCCGAGCGGGTTCTCCGCGCCGATTCCGCCGCCGCCCGGGCCGCGCAGGCGCTCGTAGCCGTTAGATCGTCGCGCAGCGCGACGCGAGTTCGCCCAGCACGCGCGCCGTCGCCCCCCAGATGCGCCGTCCGCCATGGACGGGGACATAGCCATAGCGCAGCGCGACGCCGTCGACATCGTCGTCGACCTCCGCGAGTTCGAGCCGCGGGTCGAACATGCCGAGCGCGACCCCGACGGTCGCAGCCACCTCTCGAGGGTCTTCGCGGATTTCGGGAACCTCCGGTGCGACGGCTACCAGCACATGGATGAGGAAGTTGCTCGCTGGGATGTAGAAGGGGTCGAGTCGCCCGGCGAAGCGAATACCGTGGCGCGGATCGTCGGCGTCGATGCCGAGCTCTTCGTGGAGCTCGCGGACCCCGGCCTGCTCGGGGGTCTCGCCGGGCTCGAGCTTCCCGCCGGGGAGCGCGATCTGGCCGCGGTGCGGTCCGCCGCCGGCACGCTCGATGAGCAGCACCTGACAATCGAAGGCGCGCAGCTCGGCCGTATCGGCGCCCCCCTGTGGCCCGCAGGAGCCGGGAGCCCATGGCGGCACGAGGAGCGCGACGACCGCCGCCTCCCGCGCGGTGTCGTCGTGCGGCGGGGTGAGGTTCACCTCGGCCATCTCTGGCAGCAGGCGGGGGGTCAGGGCGCGCGGCAGGGGGAGGGGGAGCGCCGCGAGCGCCCCCTGGGAGTCTCGGGCGAGCGCCGCGGCGACCTGGGCGACGAGGCGCTCGATGGCGGCCGCGCGGTTCAGTTGACCGGTCCGTCGCCGTCGTCCGGCGCGCCCCCCGCGCTCCCCGGGCGGCGCGCAAGGGTGGCCGTGGCGGAGCCCGCCCCTTCCGTCCCCCCCGCCCTGCGACGGGCGGGCGTGCTGCGACGAGCATCGCTGCGCGGCGCCTCGACGCTCCCCGCGGTGATCAGTCGCGCCCCGGCCTTGAAGCGGAGGCGCCCGCCCGCGGGGTCGACATCGACGGTCACGGTGTCGCCCCGGTCGAACTCGCCGGCCAGGAGGGCCTTCGCGAGCGGGTTCTCGACGAGGCGCTGGATGCTGCGCTTCAGCGGACGGGCGCCGAAGGCGGGATCGCTCCCCTCGCGGGCGATGAGCGCACGGGCGGCCGGGGTGACCTCGATCGCCAGGTCGCGCTCGCGCATCCGCCGACCAAGGTCGGCGAGGAGCAGGTCGACGATGGCGTGCAGCTCGGCGTCGCCCAGCGGCTGGAAGACGATCACCTCGTCGATGCGGTTGAGCAGCTCCGGGCGGAAGCGGCTGCGCAGGATGCGGCCGACCTCGGCCTCCATTTCGGCGCGCGCCTTGGCCCCGCCACCAGCCCGGGCGGCGATCGCCTCGCTGCCGAGGTTGCTCGTCATGATCAGCACGACGTTGCGGAAGTCGACGGTGCGCCCCTGGCCATCGGTCAGCCGGCCGTCGTCGAGCACCTGCAGCAGCACGTTGAAGACGTCCTGGTGCGCCTTCTCGATCTCGTCGAGCAGCAGCACCTGGTAGGGGCGGCGCCGTACCGCCTCGGTGAGCTGGCCGCCCTCCTCGTAGCCGACGTAGCCCGGAGGGGCCCCGATGAGGCGGCTCACCGCGAACTGCTCCATGTACTCTGACATGTCGATCCGCGTCATCGCGCTGTCGTCGTCGAAGAGGAACCCGGCGAGCGCGCGGGCGAGTTCGGTCTTCCCGACCCCGGTGGGCCCCATGAACAGGAAGCTGCCGATCGGTCGGCGGGGGTCGCCCAACCCCGCGCGCGCGCGCCGCACGGCATCACTCACGGCCGCGACGGCGTCGGGCTGGCCGACGACGCGCCTGCCGAGCTCCTCCTCCATGCGCACGAGCTTCTGCTGCTCGGCCTCCATGAGGCGCGAGACGGGGATGCCCGTCCACGAGGCGACGATCTCGGCGATCTCGTCCGCATCGACGCGCTCCTTGAGCAGCCTGCTCCCCGGTGCGGCGGCCGATCGCCGGGTGGCGAGCTCGCGCTCGAGTTCGGCGAGCCGGCCGTAGCGCAGCTCTGCGGCGCGGGCATAGTCGGCCTCCCGTTCGGCCTGCTCGATCTGCACCTGCGTCGCCTCGATCTTCGCCTGCGCATCGCGGATCGCCTCGATCGCCGCCTTCTCCTCGCGCCAGCGCGCACCGAGCGCCCCGGCCCGGCCGGTGATGTCGCCGAGCTCGACCTCGAGCGCAGTGAGCCGCGACTTCGACGCCTCGTCATCCTCCTTCTTGAGCGCCTCACGCTCGATCTCCAGCTGGACGCGCCGGCGCTCGAGTTCGTCAAGCTCCACGGGCATCGAGTCGATCTCCATCTTCAGCCGGCTCGCCGCCTCGTCGACGAGGTCGATCGCCTTGTCCGGCAGCTGTCGCCCGCTGATGTAGCGGTGGGAGAGCGTCGCCGCCGCCACGAGCGCCGCATCCGTGATGCGCACGCCGTGGTGCACCTCGTAGCGCTCGCGCAGGCCGCGCAGGATCGACACCGTCTCGTCGACCGACGGCTCGTCGACGTAGACCGTCTGGAAGCGGCGCTCGAGGGCGGCGTCCTTCTCGATCCCCTTCCGGTACTCGTCGAGCGTCGTCGCGCCGACGCACTGCAGCTCGCCGCGCGCGAGCGCCGGCTTGAGCAGGTTGGCGGCGTCCATCGCCCCTTCGGATCCGCCGGCGCCGACCACGGTGTGCAGCTCGTCGATGAAGAGCACGATCCCGCCCTCGGCGGAGGTGACCTCCTGCAGCACGGCCTTCAGGCGCTCCTCGAACTCGCCGCGGAACTTCGCGCCGGCGACGAGGGCGCCGAGGTCGAGGGCGATGACGCGCTTCTCCTTCAGCCCCTCGGGGACGTCGCCGCGCACGATCCGCTGCGCCAGGCCCTCGGCGATGGCCGTCTTGCCGACGCCGGGCTCGCCGATCAGCACGGGGTTGTTCTTCGTGCGGCGACTGAGGATCTGGATGACGCGGCGGATCTCGTCGTCGCGCCCGATCACCGGGTCGAGCTTGCCGGCGCGCGCCGCCGCCGTCAGGTCGCGCCCGTACTTCTCGAGCGCCTCGTACGAGGCCTCGGGGTTCGGCGAGGTGACGCGCCGGCCGCCGCGCACCGAGGCGATCGCCTGCTCCAGCGCGGTGCGCTCGATTCCGCGGGCGGCGAGCACCCGTCGCCCCTCGCCATCGCCCTCGAGGGCCGCGAGGATCAGGTGCTCGGCGCTGACGTACTCGTCGCGCGCGGCCGCCGCCTCGCGGCGGGCGCGCTCCAGCAGCGCACCGGCGCGCCGGTCGAGGCCGATCTGCGCGGTGTCGCCCGACACCTTCGGGCGCCGGGCGAGGTCGGCGGCGAGATCGCCGCGGATCGCCACGAGATCACCGCCGGCGGCCCGCACGACCTGGGCGCCGATCGACGAGTCATCCTCGATCAGCGCGGCGAGCAGGTGCTCGACGTCGAGCGAGCCGCTCCCCATGCGCGCCGCCATCTCGGCGGCACGCTGCAGCGCCTCGCGGGTTCGCTCGGTGAATCGTTCCAGGGCGTCGGCCATGGGCACCTCCTAGCTCGGGCGGACCGCCGTGCCGGTGTTTCCCGGCGCAGGGATCCGCGCACGGGCGGCGGCGATCGGCTTCGGCTTGCGGCGGAGCGCCAGGTCGAGCACCTGCCCGATCGTCTCGACCGGCACGATCCTGAGCGCCTTCCGGATCTCCTCCGGCACGTCGACGAGGTCCTTCTCGTTGCGCTTCGGGATCAGCACGAGCTTCGCCCCCGAGGCGTGGGCCGCGAGCGCTTTGCTCTTGAGGCCGCCGATCGGCAGCACCCTGCCGCGCAGCGTGATCTCGCCGGTCATCGCGACCTCCTTGCGCACCGGGATCCCCGTGAGGGCCGAGACGATCGCCGTGGCGATCGTGACCCCCGCCGAGGGGCCGTCCTTCGGGATCGCCCCTGCGGGGACGTGGATGTGCAGCCCGGTCTTCTCGAAGCGCTCCGCGGGGATGCCGAGCTCCGTCGCGTGCGCCTTGATCCAGGTGAGGGCGGCGCGAGCCGACTCCTTCATGACGTCGCCCAGCTGCCCGGTCAGGATCAGCTCTTCGCGACCCTCCATGACGCCCACTTCGACGGCGACGACGTCGCCGCCCGCCGGGGTGACGACGAGCCCCGTCGCCGAGCCGACCTGGTCGTCGGCGTCCATCTCGCCGTACTCGAAGCGCTCCGGACCGAGCCAGGCCTCGAGTCGCTTGATGTCGACCGACCCCTTGCGCACCTTCTTCTCGGCGACGCTGCGCGCCATCTTGCGCATCAGCGTCGCGATCTCGCGTTCGGCATTGCGCACCCCCGCCTCGCGGGTGTAGTGGCGGATCAGGTGCACGAGCGTCGCGTCGGGGATGGTCGCCTGCGCCTCCTTCAGCCCATGGTTCTCGCGCTGCTTCGGCACGATGTAGCGCTTGGCGATCTCGACCTTCTCGGCTTCGGTGTAGCCGGGGATCTGGATGATCTCCATGCGATCGCGCAGCGGCGCGGGGATCGTGTCGAGCTGGTTCGCGGTGGCGACGAAGAGCACCTGCGACAGGTCGAACTCCACCTCCAGGTAGTTGTCCTGGTAGGTGGCGTTCTGCTCGGGGTCGAGCACCTCGAGCAGGGCCGACGAGGGGTCGCCGCGGAAGTCGGCGCCGAGCTTGTCGATCTCGTCGAGCATGAAGACGGGGTTCTTCGTCCCCGCCTGCTTGATCCCCTGCACGATGCGCCCGGGGAGCGCGCCGATGTAGGTGCGGCGGTGGCCGCGGATCTCCGCCTCGTCGTGGAGCCCGCCGAGGCTCATGCGCACGAACTTGCGGCCCATCGCGCGCGCGATCGACTTGCCGAGCGAGGTCTTCCCCACGCCGGGAGGCCCCGCGAAGCAGAGGATCGGGCTCTTCACCTGCGGCGCGAGCTTGCGCACCGCGAGGTATTCGACGATGCGCTCCTTCACCTTGTCGAGGCCGAAGTGGTCCTCGTCGAGCACCTTCGCCGCCTCGGAGATCTCGATGCGGTCCTCGGTGGCGGTCGTCCACGGCATGGAGATGAGCCAGTCGACGTAGGTGCGGATCACGCCGACCTCGGGCGACGCCGACGGGATGCGGCCCATGCGGTCGAGCTCCTTGAGCGCGCGCGCCTTCGTCGCCTCGGGCATCCCCGACGCCTCGACGCGCTCGCGCAGCTCGTTCGCCTCTGCCTGCTGCGGGTCATCCTCGCCGAGCTCGCGCTGGATCGCCTTCATCTGCTCGCGCAGGAAGTACTCGCGCTGCCCCTTGTCCATCTCCGACTTGACCTCGGACTGGATGCGCCCCTTGATCTCGAGGATCTCGATCTGCCGCGCGAGGAAGGCCGACACGTACTTGAGGCGCTCGGTGACGTCGACGATCTCGAGGAGCTCCTGGCGCTGTTCGGTTGTCATGTCGGGCGTGTAGGCGGTCATGTCGGCGAGCAGGCCCGGGTCGCTGATGTTCTTCGCCGCGACCGCGGCCTCGGGCGGCACCGGCGCCCCCGAGGTGACGTACGTCTCGACCTGCGCCTGGACGCTCTTCATCAGCGCCTCGACCTCCACCCCCGCCGCGTCGGGCGCCTCGATGATGTCGACCCCGACCGCGAGCGATGCGCCGGAGGCGTCGAGCGAGCGGACGGTGATGCGCTTCTGCCCCTGCACGACCGCGCGGATCGTGCCGTCGGGGAGGTTCACCACCTGGGCGACCTTCGCCAGCGTCCCCATCTTGTGCAGCTGCCCAGCGTCGGAGATCTCTTCCTGCTCCGCCTCGCGCTGGGTCACGAGGGCGAGCCAGCCGCCCGCCTCGACGGCGGTGCGGATCGCGGCGACGCTCTTCTCGCGGCCGACCTTCAGCGGTGCGACCA
>JBEGQU010000038.1:0-2946 GCA_041180765.1 Chloroflexota bacterium | reverse complement strand
TTGCCGGCGGCCACGAGCTCGGCGCGCGCGGCGGTGCGCTGGTAGCCGAGGAGCGTGGAGCGGGCGCCGATCGCCTTGTCGTTCCAGTTCCGGTCGGTCTGCCCCTCCTGGGCCTTCAGCTCGTTCGAGAGCGTCCAGCCCCAGGCGTTCTGCTTCACCACCACCGCCGCCATCTCGAGCACGGCGTCGACGTAGGCGGGGCGCCCGTAGCGCTCGGGGTAGTAGTCGGTGAAGAACTCGGAGCGGTGGGCGCGGTAGACGTACGTCTTGAAAGGGAGGATGTCGACCGTCCCCTTCTGGGTGCGCAGGATGCGGATCGTGTCGGGGGGCTGGCTCAGGCTCCCCCAGTTCGTGCAGGAGCGGATCGATCCGGCCGCCTGGGTGGCGGGCGGGGAAGCGAGGCCGCCGACGGCGACGGCCACGCTCACCGCCAACAGGGCGAGGCGCCTGGCGGCGGCGGTTGGGGTCATGCATCCATTGTAGGCGCTCGGGCTCCCCGTACGTTTCAGCGCCGACAGGCCGGGGCGGGAGGTGGGGCGGGCGTCAGGCCCCCTGCTCGAGCCCGCCGTCGGCGTCGAGGATGCGCAGGGCGATCGAGAGCGCAAGGCGCAGGTCGGGCTCGCGCAGGTCCCAGCCGGTGAGCTCCTCGATGCGCCGCACCCGATAGGCCGTGGTGTTGCGGTGCACGCCGAGCGAGCTGCTCGCCTCGGCCGACCCCGGCGCGTCGAGCACGGCGCGGATCGTCTCGATGCGCTGGCGCCGCGCCGCCGGCGTGCCGGTGAGGATCGGCTCGAGCAGCGCGAGCGCCTGGCGACGGCCGTCGGGGATCGCCAGCACCGCGCCGAGCAGCCGATGGGCGCCGAGCAGCTCCGCGCGCACGACCTGTGCGCCGCCGCTCCCCGCCCGGCCGCCGAGGCGACGCTCGAGCGACTCGAGGGCCGCGCGCGCCTCGGCCTCCGCGGCGGGGCGCGCGGCGGGATCGGTGAACGGCCGCGAGACGGCGACGGGCCGCGAAAGGCGCTGCGCGACCGCGCCGGCGATCGCGGCGCCGCCCGCGTCGGCGGCGTCGGCGACGGCGATGATCCGCACCTCGAGGCTCTCGTTGCTGCCGCGAAGCATGAAGCGGCGCGGCCCGGCGAGGAGGCGCAGCTCGCGGCGCAGCGCCGGCACGTCGGCCTCGTGCGGGCGCGGCTGGCGCGCCGCGATCGCCACCCACGGGGGGCCGTCGGCGGGGAGCGTGCGCGCCTCCCCGCGCCCGGCGTTCGCGGGGAGCTCGGCGGCCACGCGGACGATCTCGAGCGCGAGCAGCGGCGCGACGCGCTCGCAGGCGATGCGCTCGCGCTCGCTCACCGGCTCGTCGCCGAGCAACACGATCGAACCCGGGCGGTCGCCCCCCTCGTCGCCGAGCGGC
The DNA here is from genome assembly GCA_041180765.1 of Chloroflexota bacterium. Lineage (GTDB taxonomy): Bacteria > Chloroflexota > Limnocylindria > Limnocylindrales > Limnocylindraceae > Limnocylindrus. The sequence continues at coordinate 1,535 of JBEGQU010000038.1, read as the reverse complement.
GACTCCTCGCCGACCTCGCCCTCGGGGGCGCCGGGGACCGCGGGGAGCGGGATGCGCTGGCCGGGCGGGCGGCTCTTGGAGAGGTAGCGCGACACCGCCTTCGCCGCCGCGGCGCTGTTCGGCTGCCCCGCCGGCGCGACGACGGCGAGCGACGCGCCGCCGCGCGCCTCGAGCGCCACGGCGCGACCGACGAAGGCGGCGAGCGCGCCGATGAGCGCGTCGAGCCCCTGGCCGTCGAGCGCGAGGGCGGCGATCTGCCGCTCGAGGGCGACCGCCTGGCGCTCGAGCTCGGCGCGACGGTTGACGACCGCGCCGATGAGCGTGCGCTCGAGCAGCGGCGCTTCGGTGTCGGCGAGCAGCAGGCAGGGGAGCCGCATCTCGCCGGCGTGCGCGGCGAGGTCGTCGGCGAGCGCGCGCTCCGCCGCATCGCCCCCGGAGGTGGCGAGCAGCAGGGCGCCGGTCGCGCCGTGGTCGACGAGGTACTCCACCAGTTCGCGCCGGGCGGTCGCGTCGGCGGCGACGGTGGCGAGCGTGGCGAGCGGCACGATCGCCAGGTCGCCGCGCTCCATGCCGTCGAAGGCCGGGAGTCGCGCGCGCATCAGGCGCGCCCAGGTGACGGTCCGCGCCGCGGCCTCGGCGCTCGGCTCGACGAGCGCGACCGCGGTCGGCAGGAGCGTCGTGACGATCTCGCGGAGCGATGCCATCAGGCGGATTCTCCGCCGTGGTGCGCGCCGATGCCGCGCGCGATGCGCGCCGCGGCCTCGGCGTCGGCGCCGCGCTCCAGCTGCAGGGCGAGGTCGGCGCTCGGCGCACCCGCGCGCAGGCGCACCCAGAGCCGGGTGCGCGGTCGCCGCAGGGTGAGCGTGAACCCGGCGAGGAGCAGCAGGGCGGCGAGCCAGACGATCGCCACGCCGGGATCACGCCGGGCGACGATGCCCGTGTACGAACCGAGCGCGCCGAGCTGCACGCTGAACGGCGCACCCGGGGCGCTCGCCCGTTCGCCGGGCGCCAGCACCGAGGCATAGAGCGTCTTCAGCGCCGGGCTGCCGTCGGGCCGGGGGGTGCCGCCCGGATCGGGGGCGCTGGCGACGACGAGGATCGCGGCGGCCCCGGCCGGGTCGCGCTGCAGCACGAACTCCACCCCCGCGTCGCTGCCGGGGACGGGGAGCGTCGCGTACGGCGCGCCGTCGACCACGGCGCTGAACGGCACGTCGCCCGACCAGAGCAGCTCGCCCGCCGCGTCGCGCAGCTCCACCGCTACCGCCGGGCCGAAGAAGTTCTGGTGGAAGCTCCACCCCGCGTAGGCGAGCGGCTCGTTGACGCGCACCACCTGTCGCGCGACCTCGACGCCGTCGACGACGATCCCGAGGTCGGTGGCGAAATCCATGAAGGCGCCGGATGCGTCGCGCGGCGCGCTGAAGGCGTGGTTCTTGATCACGATCCCGCCCGCCGCGCCGATCCGGCCGATCGGCAGCGCCTCGCCGTCGGTGAGCAGCACCCCCTGCGTGTAGCCGAAGATCCCCGAGACCGCCGCG
>JBEGQU010000037.1:0-2744 GCA_041180765.1 Chloroflexota bacterium | reverse complement strand
GTCGGTCGCGCTTCGACGGTCCGGACATCGACGAGGTGGCCGACCTCACCCCCGAGCAGGTGGCCGACGGCTACTGGGCCGACGTACGCGGCGAGGCGCTCGAGGGCGCCAAACGCGAGCTGCTCGTCGGCGCCGTCCGGACGGCGATGGAGCGATGAAGCCGATTCGCATCTCCTTCTCGGCGTTCGGACCGTTCCCCGGCGACCACGCGGTCGACTTCGAGCGCCTCGGGCAGCACGGCCTCTTCCTCATCACGGGGCCGACCGGAGCCGGCAAGACCACGGTGCTCGACGCCGTGGTCTTCGCGCTCTACGGCAAGGCGGCCGGCGTCCGCGCCAAGCACACCGACCGCCTGCGTTCTGATTTCGCGGCGGCCACGACCGCGACGAAGGTCGAGTTCGAGTTCGAGATCGGCGGGTCGCGGTTTCTCGTCGAGCGGTCCCCGGCGTACGAGCGTCCGAAGCAGCGTGGCGAGGGGACAACCACCGAGCAGCCATCGGTCCGGCTGAGCGAGCGGGACGGCAACGGATGGCGGGCGGTCGGCACGAAGAAGGGCGAGGTCGACGCCCGAATCGCCGAACTCATCGGGCTGGATGCGGACCAGTTCCAGCAGGTGATCCTGCTCCCGCAGGGTCGGTTCGCCGAGGTGCTGCGCGCCGACTCCCGGGAGCGTCTCAAGCTGCTGCGCGCGCTCTTCGCCACCAAGCGGTTCGAGGATGCGGTCGAGATCCTCCGGCGGGAGTCGGCCCGGCGCGCCGAGGCGGCCAAGGACGCAGGCCGCGAGATCACCCGACTCTTCGAAGACGTCGTCGACGACTGGTGCGAGGTGATCACCCAGGCCGGCGACGACGCCGCAGCGGCGCTCGGCATCGAGTTCGACGAGGAGGACAACCCATACGGCCCGGAGGAGATGGACGCAGCCGCGCTCGACACGTTGGCCGAGCAGGCCACTGGGATGGTGTCCGGGCTCGACGTGGCGGCGAGGGCGGCCAACACCACCTACGACCGAGCGAAGAAGGTCGCCGACGAGGCGGAGGCCCTCGCCGAGCGCTGGGACCGGCGCGCCGCGTTGGTGCGGACTCGCGATGATCTCGCTGCCCTCGCCGAAGCCGACGCGAGGCGTGGCCCGGAACTCGATCGGGCCGAGGCGGCGAACGACCTCGTGCCGATGATCGTGCAAGCCACGGACGCGCGGCGTGCGGAGGACCGAGCGCGGGCCGACGCAGCCGTGGCAGCCGGGGCGATCGCCGAGACGACCGGTGCGCCGGCACCCACCGACGCGCCCGGAGTCGCCGCGCTCGCCGACGAGCAACGCGCGGCCGAACTGGCGGCCCGTTCCGCCATCGCGGAGTTCGAAGCGGTTGAGAAGGCGCGCCACGAGGAGCGCAGCGCGCTCGACGCCGCGGCGCAGTTCGATCGTGATCGCGAGCACCTCGACGCCGAGATCACCAAGGTGACCGAGGAACTCCCTGCACGGCGCGCCACCGCCCAGGCTGCCGAGACGGCCGCGGCTGGGATCGCCGCCGCTGAGACCGCGGCGCAGGCCGCGCAGGATCTGCTCGCCGCAGTCAACGAAGGCATCACCCTCGACCGACAGATCGAGGAGGCCGAGGCGAAGCTCGCGGAACAAGGGGCCGCGACCGTCGCCGCCCGTGCCGCGCTCGACGCGACGCGAGCACGGCACATCTCGGGACTGGCGGCCCGCCTCGCCGCCGATCTCTCGCCCGGAGATGCGTGCCCGACCTGCGGTGCCACCGACCACCCGCACCTCGCCACGGCTCCCGCCGACGCGGCGACGGCCGACGAGGTCGATGCCGCGCAGGCTGCGTTGGACGCGGCCGTTGCGGCCGAGACCGAGACCGATCGACGCCGGGCCACGCTCGTCGCCACGCGCGAGACCAAGCCCGCCGTCGACCAGCTCGCCCCGGCGATGGAGCGCGCGGCCACGAATGCGACGGCGCTCACGGAGGTGCGCGGTCTCGCGGCGGACGCCGAGCGGCTCCGCCGCGCTGCGACCGAGGCGGAGCAGTTCATCACCGAGAGGACTCCCACCCTCGTCCAGCTCGCCGAGCAGGCCGCCGAGGCGCGGGCTCGAGCCGTTGCCGCCAAGAAGGGTGCGGAGGACAGCGACCGCCGCGCTCGAGCCGTTGCGCCCGACGCGCCGACGGCCACTGCGCGCCTTGCGGAGGCGACGACCCTCCTCGCAGCGCTGCAGGACTACGACGCCCTGTTGCAGACGGTCGCCACCGCGAGCGCAGTGCACCGAGGGCAGCGCGACACCCTTGATGCTGCACTTGCGACCAAGGGCTTCGCCGACGATGACGCGGCGACAGCGGCAGCGATCGATCCCGATGCACTCGCCGAGGAGCGCGCAACGCTCAACGAGCGCGCGAAACAGCGCGTTGCGGTTGCTGCCCAGCTCGAGGAACTCGCCCGTCAGCCGATCCCCGAGGAACGACCCGAGATCGACGAACTCCTTGAGGCGCGGGAGGCGGCCGAGGCCGCACGGGACGAAGCCGTCGAGGCGCTCGGCTCGGCGAGCGCAGCCGCGAAGCGGATCACGGAGGCCCGCAAGCGCCTCGGCGAACGCATCGAGGCGGAAGCCGCAGCCCGCGCCGAGGCCGACACGGCGAAGACCGTCTACGACACCGCCTGCGCCAACTCGTCGCCGAAGATCGCGCTCGAGGCGTGGGTGTGCTCGGCGTACCTCGAGCGGGTCACGCGGCAGGCGAACCTCCACCTCG
>JBEGQU010000036.1:0-16045 GCA_041180765.1 Chloroflexota bacterium | reverse complement strand
GCGGCGGAGCTCGCGCTGCACGACTGGCTCGGCGCCGTCTGGGAGGTGGTCGGCGAGGCGAACCGCTTCGTCGACGCCGAGCGGCCCTGGGAGCTGGCAAAGGCTGCGCGCGACGGTGATGCCGCCGCCGCAGCCAGGCTCGACGGGGTGCTCGGCGACCTCCTCGAGACCTGTCGGCTCGTCGCGCTCTACGCCGCGCCGGTCATGCCCCGCGTCGCGGCGCGCGTCTGGGCGCTGCTCGGCCGCGACTGGCCCTACGACGACGACGGCCGCGGCGGCCCCGCGCTCGCGGAGATCGGCGCCTGGGGTGCCGGGGGGCCCGCGCGACCGCTCGGCGTCCCCGAGCCGCTCTTCCCGCGCCTAGAGAACGATGAGCGTCCCGATCCCGCTGGTTGACGCGCACGGCCACCTGCAGGCCGAGCGCTTCCGCGCCGACCTCGAGCAGGTGATCGAGCGCACCCGCGCGGCGGGGATGGCGCGCCTGCTCATCCCCTCGTGGGATGTCGAGAGCTCGCACGGCGCGCTCGCGCTGGCGGCGCGCCTGCCATGGGCCGACGCGGCGATCGGCATCCATCCGCATGTGGCAACGACCCCCGCCGCAGAGCGTGCGGCGCTGCTCGCCGCAGCCGTGGACCCGCGCGTCGTGGCGATCGGCGAGACGGGGATCGACACCGACCGGAACCGCTCGCCGCTCGCCGCGCAGGTGGAGAACCTCGAGGCGCACATCGAGCTGGCGGTCGCGCTCGGGAAGCCGCTGATCCTCCACTGCCGGTCGAATGCGGGGAGCGACGGGGCCCAGCGGCAGCTCCTGCGCAGCCTGCGCCACTCGGCGATCGGCGCCCCGGGCGGCGCCCCCTCGTTCGGCGGTCGCGTGCCCTTCGTGCTGCATAGCGCCTCTGGGTCCGCCGCCTACGTCGAGGAGGCGCTGGCGCTCGGCGGCGCCGTGTCGATTTCCGGGCTCGCCTTCCGCCCGGTCGAGGCGGCGACCGCGGCGTGGGTGCGCGACGTGCCGCGCGACCGGCTGCTCACCGAGACCGACGCCCCCTGGCTCGTCATGCCCGGCGCGCCCGACCCCGGGCGCAACGAGCCGGCGAACGTCGCCCTGACGCTCGCCTGGGTCGCCGAGCGTCGCGGCGAGCCGGTCGGGGAGCTGGCCGCCGCGATCGTCGGGAACTACGATCGGATCTTCCCCCGCCCGGCGCAGCGAGGGGGGATCGACGGCTAGTTGGCACTCTCGGGCTCCGAGTGCTAACATCGCCCCGAGCCCCCTCGAGCGAGGGGCGGATTCGGCGGCCCTGCCGCCACAGGAGGAGTCAGAGATGGCGAAGAAGTCTGCACTGCGACCGCTCGGCGACCGCGTCGTCGTCAAGCCGCTCCCGCGCGACGAGAAGACCGCGAGCGGGATCATCCTGCCCGACACGGCCCAGGAGAAGCCCCAGGAGGGCGAGGTCGTGGCGGTCGGCCCCGGCAGGATCCTCGAGGACGGGAAGCGCGAGGCGGTCGACGTGAAGGTCGGCGATCGAGTGCTCCACGCCAAGTACGCCGGCACCGAATTCAAGATCGACGGCGATGAGTTCCTCATCGTCGGCGCCAAGGACATCCTCGCGGTCGTCGAGTAGCGACGCCGCCACGAGAGAGCAGAGAGCAGGAGGAAGCAGATGGCTAAGCAGGTAGTCTTCGACGAGGCGGCGCGGCGCGCGCTCAAGCGCGGCATCGACAAGCTCGCCGACACCGTCAAGGTCACGATCGGCCCGAAGGGGCGCAATGTCGTGCTCGACAAGAAGTTCGGCGCGCCGACGATCACCAACGACGGCGTGACGATCGCCCGCGACATCGAGCTCGAGGATCATTTCGAGAACATGGGCGCGCAGCTCCTGAAGGAGGTCGCGACCAAGACCGACGACGTCGCCGGCGACGGCACGACGACCGCGGTGGTGCTGGGCCAGGCGCTCGTCACCGAGGGGCTGCGCAACGTCGCGGCGGGGGCGAACCCGATGGTCATCAAGCGCGGCCTCGACAAGGCCGTCGCCGCCGTCGTGGCCGAGATCAAGGCCCAGTCGCGCAAGGTCGACACGCGCGAGCAGATCGCCGCGGTGGCGTCGATCTCCGCGGCCGATCCGAGCGTCGGCGAGCTGATCGCCGAGGTGATGGAGAAGGTCGGCAAGGACGGCGTGATCACCGTCGAGGAGGGCCAGTCGCTCGGCCTCGACAAGGAGTACACGGAGGGGATGCAGTTCGATCGCGGCTACATCTCGGCCTACTTCGTCACCAATGCCGACCGCATGGAGGCGCAGCTCGACAATCCGGCGATCCTCATCACCGACAAGAAGATCTCGGCCGTGGCCGACGCCCTCCCGGCGCTCGAGAAGGCGGTCGGCACCGGCCGACCGCTGCTCATCGTCGCTGAGGATGTCGACGGCGAGGCGCTCGCGACGCTCGTGGTGAACAAGATCCGCGGCACCGTGCAGGTGCTGGCGGTGAAGGCGCCGGGCTTCGGCGACCGCCGCAAGGAGATGCTCCGCGACATCGCGGTGCTCACCGGCGGCACCGTCATCTCGGAAGAGGTCGGCCGCAAGCTCGACAGCGTGACCGCCGAGGATCTCGGCTCGGCGCGCCGCGTCGTGGCGAGCAAGGACAACACGACGATCGTCGACGGTGCCGGAAAGCCCGCCGAGATCAAGGCGCGCATGGCGCAGATCAAGGCGCAGGTCGAGGAGACCACCTCGGACTACGACAAGGAGAAGCTCCAGGAGCGCCTGGCGAAGCTCTCCGGTGGGGTCGCCGTGATCAAGGTCGGCGCGGCCACCGAGGTGGAACTGAAGGAGAAGAAGCACCGTATCGAGGACGCCCTGTCGACGACCCGTGCGGCCGTCGAGGAGGGGATCGTCGCCGGCGGCGGCACGACGCTCCTGCAGGCCCGCGCGGCGCTCGACAAGGTGAAGCTCGAGGGTGACGAGCAGGTCGGGGTGGACATCGTCCGCCGCGCGCTCGAGGCCCCGGCCCGCCAGATCGCCGAGAACGCCGGCGCCCGCGGCGACGTCGTGGTGGAGTCGATCCTCAAGGCGAAGCGCGGCACGGGGTTCGACGCCTCGTCCGACACGATGGTCGACATGTTCGAGAAGGGGATCGTCGACGCGGCGAAGGTCACGCGCTCTGCCCTGCAGAACGCGGCCTCGGTGGCGGCGATGGTGCTCACGACCGAGGCGGTGGTGAGCGACATCCCCGAGAAGAAGGAGCCCGCGGCGCCGTCCGGCCACAGCCACGGCGGCGACATGGACTTCTAGCCCCGGATTCGCGCGAGGCGCAGCGGGGGCTCCCGGCTCGGCCGGGGGCCCCCGCTGCCGTCTGCGGTGCGCGGCCGCGCGAGCGCGGGCGGTAGAATCGGGGGGTGATCCTCCCCCCAGATCCCACCGCCGATCCGGCCGCCGGCGCGGCGGCCCTGGGGCGGCACGCCGCCGCCGACCGCGCGGGCGCGGCAGAGCGGATCCTCGGCCCCCTGAACGAGGCGCAGCGGCGCGCGGTGCAGTGCACGGAGGGACCGCTGCTCGTGCTGGCCGGCGCCGGCTCCGGCAAGACGCGGGTGATCACCCACCGCATCGCCTGGCTCGTCGAGCACGAGGGGGTCGCGCCGTGGCGCATCCTGGCGGTGACCTTCACGAACAAGGCCGCCGCCGAGATGCGGGAGCGCCTGGAGGCGATGATCGGGCCGGCGGCCCGCGACGTCGCGATGGGCACCTTCCACAGCCTCTGCGCCCGCATGCTCCGGCGCGACGGCGAGGCGATCGGCCTGCCGCAGGGATTCGCGATCTACGACGCCGACGACCAGGCACGGGTGATCAAGGGCTTCCTGAAGGAGGACGACCTCCCCGCGACGGGGGAGACGAAGCCGAGCCTGATCCTCGGCGCCATCAGCCGCGCCAAGAACGACGGGCTCGATGCGGCGCAGCTGGCCGACCGTGCGATCACCCACCATGAGCGCCTGATCGCCCGCTTCGCGAAGCGCTACGCCGAGGAGCTGCGACGCCTCGATGCCCTCGACTTCGACGACCTGCTGATCGAGGGCCTGCGCCTACTCCGCGAGGTTCCCGCGGTCGCCGACCGCTACCGTGCGAAGTGGCACTACCTGCACGTCGACGAGTACCAGGACACGAACCGGATCCAGTACCAGTGGGTGCGTGAGCTCGCCGTCGGGCGGGGGAATCTCTGCGTCGTCGGCGACGACGACCAGTCGATCTACAGCTGGCGCGGTGCCGATATCCGCAACATCCTCGACTTCGAGCGCGACTGGCCGACGGCGGAGGTGGTGCCGCTCGAGCAGAACTATCGCTCGACGCAGGCGATCCTCGACGCGGCGCACGGCGTGGTGTCGAACAACCAGGGGCGCAAGGCGAAGCGCCTCTGGACCGAGCGCACCGGGGGCCTGCCGATCCCCGTCTTCGGCGCCTTCGACGCGGAAGACGAGGCTGCCTGGATCGTGCGCCGGATCGAGGAGCTCGCTGCGCCGCGTGGGGGGAGCGGCCCTGATGCCGCGGCGATCCCGCTGCGCGACATCGCCGTGCTCTATCGCACCAATGCCCAGTCCCGCGCGATCGAGGAGGCGCTGCTGCGGGCGCAGGTGCCGTACCAGCTGATCGGCGGCACGCGCTTCTACCAGCGCCGCGAGGTGAAGGATGCACTCGCCTGGCTCCGCGTGCTGCGCAGCGACAGCGACCGCATCTCGCTCGAGCGGGTGATGAACGTCCCGCCGCGGGGGATCGGCGAGAAGACGGTCGACCTCCTCCGCGCGGCGAGTGCCCCGTCGGCCGATGCGCCCGACGGCGTCCCGTACGCGCTGGTCGTCGCCGCCGCGGGGCGCGGCGAGGTGCCGGGGATCGGCCCGCGCGCCCGAAGCGCCCTCGCCGGCGTGAGCGAGATCATCGGCCGTCTCCGCACCCGCGCGCCGCTGACGCCGCTCCCAGAGCTGCTCGACGCCGTCTACGGCGAGACGGGCCTGCGCGCGCACCTGGTCGCCGAGGGGGTCGAGGGCGAGGAGCGCTGGCAGAACCTCCTCGAGTTGCGCGGCATCGGGGGGCGCTTCCTCGAGCTCGCCCCGCTCGACGCCCTCGATCGTTTCCTCGAGGAGACGGCGCTCGTCGCCGACCAGGACAAGTACGAGGCGGGGAGCGACGCCGTGACGCTCATCACGATGCACGCCGCCAAGGGACTGGAGTGGCCGGTCGTCTTCATCAGCGGCCTCACCGAGGGGCTCTTCCCGCATAGCCGGGCGCTCATGGATCAGGACGAGATGGAGGAGGAGCGGCGCCTCTGCTACGTCGGCATCACCCGCGCGAAGTCGCGCCTCTACCTCTCGTACGCCCTGCGCCGCGCCTGGGGCGAGGGCGACGGTGCGCCGTCGCGCTTCCTCGACGAGATCCCGCCGGAGCTGCTCGAGTCCGCGAACGACGACGATCCGCGCTCCAGCAGCTTCGGCCGCGGTGTCGACCGCGCTGTCGGCCGCGGCTTCCGCGCGGCGCGTGCAGGGATCGGCGGCGGCGGTGCCTGGCGCGAGGGGAGCGGCCCCGTCGGGAGCGGCGAAGGGGCGTTCCAGCCGAGCCGCGATCTCGCCGCGCGGCGGCGGGCCTTCGCCGCGGGGGCGCGCTCCGGCTCGCTCCAGGTTCCCGACGAAGGGGTCGACGAGCTCCCCGACGACGAGGTGGAGGGCCACGACGCGGGGCTGCAGCCGGTGGGGCGCGTCCCCGCGTGGCTCGCGGGGCGCTTCAAGCGACCCGCGGCGGGCGCCGGGTCGGCGCCCCGCGCCGGCACGGGGTCCGGGGGCGCCGCAGCGGCATCTGCCCCCGCGGCGGGCCACGCCCCCACGGCGCGCCCCCCGGTCCGCCTCCCCGGCGAGCGCGCGTATGCCGACGGCGACCGCGTGCGCCATGCGCACTTCGGCGAGGGGATCGTCGTCACCTCCCGGCTGACGCGCCACGACGAAGAGGTCACGGTCGCCTTCGCCGGCAGCGGGGTGAAGACGCTCGCCGCGAGCCTCGCCAACCTCGAAGTGATCGGATGAGCGCGGCGGGACGGAGGCGCCACGCCGAACTCGTGGCGCAGATCGACGCGGCCGATACGGCCTACTACGTCGACGATGCGCCGAAGATCACCGACGCGGCCTACGACGCCCTACGCCGCGAGCTCGAGGAGCTCGAGGTGGCCCACCCGGAGCTGCGCAGCAGCGACTCGCCGACGCAGCGCGTCGGGCCGCGTGGCGGGGGAACCGGCAGCCTACGCGAGGTCCGGCACGACCGGCCGATGCTCAGCCTCTCCAACGCGTTCTCGCCCGAGGAGGTGCTCGCCTTCGCCGCCACCGTCACCAAGGGCCTCGGTGGACGGGAGCCATCGCTCGTCGCCGAGCTCAAGATCGATGGCCTCGCGATCAGCCTGCGCTACGAGCGCGGGCGCCTCGTCCGCGCGGCGACGCGCGGCGACGGGACCACCGGGGAGGACGTGACGGCAAACGTCCGCACGATCCGCGCGATCCCCGAACGGCTGCGCGAGCCGGTCGACTGCGAGGTGCGCGGCGAGGTCTACATGCCCAAGGCGGCGTTCGCGGCACTCAATGAGGCGCGCGCCGCCGAGGGCCTGCCGCTGTACGCCAATCCCAGGAACTCCGCCGCCGGCTCGCTGCGCCAGAAGGATCCCGCCGTGACCGCCGAACGGCAGCTCGCCTTCTTCGCCTACCAGCTCTTCGAGCAGCCGGCCGCGGGGGCGCAGAGCGCCGCCCTCCTGCGCCTGCGTGCCCTCGGACTCCCCGTCGAGGAGCACTGCAAGGCCGGACTGGATGCGGAGGGTGCCATCGCCTTCCTCGCCACCTGGATGGACCGCCGCCACGCACTCGATTACGACACCGACGGTGCGGTGCTGAAGGTCGACGACGTCGCCGACCAGGAGCGGCTCGGCACGATCGCGCGGTCGCCGAAGTGGGCGATCGCCTACAAGTTCCCCCCCGAGCAGGTGGTCGCGCGGCTGGTGGGCATCAGCGTCGAGGTGGGGCGCACCGGCTACCTCACCCCGGTCGCCGAGATGGAGCCGATCCTCGTGGCGGGCTCCACGGTGCGTCGCGCGACGCTCCACAACCTCGACGAGATCCGCCGCAAGGATGTTCGCGTCGGCGACGAGGTCCTGCTGCAGAAGGCGGGGGACGTGATCCCCGAGATCGTCCGCAGCCTCCCCGAGCGGCGGAAGCGGCGCCTGGCCGAGTTCCAGATGCCGGAGCGCTGCCCCGCCTGTGGCGGCCCCGTCGTGCGCGACGAGGTGCGCCATCGCTGCCCCAATCCGTCGTGCCCGGCACAGGCGTTCGAGCGGCTGCGGCATGCCGTCGGGCGCGGGGCACTCGACCTCGAGGGGGTCGGCGAGAAGCTCCTGCAGCAGCTCCATGATCGCGGGCGGGTGCGCCGCATCGCCGACCTCTTCACGCTCACCGCCGCCGATCTCGACGGACTCGAGCGGATGGGCAGCCTCGCCGCCGCCGAGCGCCGCGACGGCGCGGGACGGATCAGGAACGTCCTCGATGAGATCGAGCGGCGCAGGTCGCAGCACGTCTGGCGCGTTCTGGTGGCGCTCGGCATCCGCCACATCGGCGAGACGACGGCGCGTGACCTCGCGGCCGAGCTCGAGCGGCGCGTGCCGCCGACCGGCGACCTCGCCGATCCGCTGGCCTGGAGCCGGGCGCTCGCCGCAGCGCTGCGCACGGCGACCGTCGAGGAGCTCACCGCGATCGACGGCATCGGGGCGATCGTCGCGGAGAGCGTCGTCGAGCACTTCCGGAATCCGGCGACCGCGCGGGGGATCGACGAGCTGATCGAGGCGGGGGTGCGCCTGGTCCCCGGCGACGGGGCGCCGAGGCCCGCGGCCAGCGGCCCGCTCGTCGGCGAGACGGTCGTCGTGACCGGCACCCTCTCCAGGACGGGTTGGGGTCGGCGCGAGGCACACGACCGCATCCGCGCGGCCGGCGGCACGGTCGCGGAGGCGGTGAGCGCCAAGACCACCCTCCTCGTGGCGGGAGAGAAGGCGGGCAGCAAGCGGGCGGCGGCCGAACGGCTCGGCGTCCGGATCGTCGACGAGGAGGGGCTGCTCGCCCTGCTCGGGGAGGGCGCCTCGGGCGGGTAGGATTGCCCGCATGAGCAAGCTCACCCGCGCCGAGGTCGAGAGGGTCGCCGCACTCGCCCGGCTGGGCCTCACCGCCCCCGAGATCGAGAAGCTGCAGGGCGACCTCGACCTGATCCTCGAGCAGTGGTCGCGCCTCGCCGGGGTCGACACCTCGAGCGTGCCGCCGAGCGCGCAGACGATCGTCCAGCCGATGCCGCTCCGCGACGATCTGGTCCAGCCGTCGCTCTCCCAGGAGGCCGCGCTCGCCAACGCGCCCGCCTCGCTGGCCGGCTTCGTGCGCGTCCAGGCGATTCTCGGCGAGGAGGCCGACGGATGAGCCCACTCGACCTCCGGCGCGCGACCGCGGAGCGGCTGCGCAGCGCCTACCGCACCGGGGAGGCGACCGCCGTCGCCGCCACCGAGGCGCTCTTCGGCGCGATCGACCGCGAAGACGCGCGCCTCGGCGCCTGGCTGCACCTGCGCCGCACCGAGGCACTCGCCGAGGCGGCCGCCGCCGACGCGCGCTACGCGACGGCACGGGGGGACGGCGGCGCCGCGCTCGATGCGCTCCCTCCGCTGCTCGGCGTCCCCGTCGCCCTCAAGGACCTGGTCAACCTCGAGGGCACGCCGACGACCGCGGGATCGAAGATCCTCGAGGGCTATATCAGCCCCTACGACGCGACGATCGCCGCCCGCCTGAAGGCGGCCGGCGCGGTGCTCCTCGGCAAGACGAACATGGACGAGTTCGCCATGGGCTCGTCGACCGAGTTCTCCGCGTACCGGAAGACGGTGAATCCGTGGGACGTCGACCGCGTCCCCGGTGGCTCGTCCGGCGGCTCGTCGGCGGCGGTCGCCGCGTTCCATGCGCCGCTCGCCATCGGCACGGACACGGGCGGCTCGATCCGCCAGCCGGCGAGCCTGACCGGCATCGTCGGCATCAAGCCGACCTATGGGCGGGTCTCGCGCTATGGGATCGTCGCCTTCGCCTCGTCGCTCGACCAGGTCGGACCGTTCGCGCGCACCGCGCAGGACGCCGCGCTGCTGCTCCACGCCATCGGCGGACGCGACGAGCGCGACGCGACGAGTTCCGCCGAGCCGCTCGACGCCGCGCTGCTCCGCCTGCCGCAGGGTGACGCCGCGGCGAGCGGGCTGAAGGGGCGCCGCCTGGCGCTGCCACGCGAGTACTTCGTCGCCGGAATGGAGCCGGGTGTGGAGTCGGCCGTGCGCGCCGCCGTCGCCGCCTACGAGGCGGCGGGCGCGATCGTCGAGGAGGTCAGCCTCCCCGCGACGGAGCACGGCCTCGCCACCTACTACATCGTCGCGCCCGCCGAGGCGTCGGCGAACCTCGCCCGCTACGACGGCATCCGCTACGGTGCCTCGCAGCACGGCGGCGGCGACCTGCTCGCCGGCTACCTCGCGACCCGCGGGCGCGGCTTCGGGCCGGAGGTGCGGCGCCGCATCATGCTCGGCACCTACGCCCTCTCCGCCGGCTACTACGACGCCTACTATGTGAAGGCGCAGCAGGTGCGCACGCTCATCGCCCGCGACTTCGATCGTGTCTGGGCTGCGGGCTTCGACGCGATCGTCGCCCCGACGAGCCCGCAGGTCGCCTGGCGCCTCGGCGCGAAGCTTGCCGATCCGATCTCGATGTACCTCGCCGATGCCTGCACGCTCCCGGTGAACATGGCCGGGCTCCCAGGGCTGAGCATCCCCTGCGGCCTCTCCGAGGGACTCCCGGTGGGGCTGCAGCTGATCGGCCGCCCTTGGTCGGAGGCATCGCTCTTCGCCCTCGCCACCGGCTACGAGGCGCTCACCGCCGACGCCGCCTGGCGCACGGCCGAGCCCCGCGACCTGGCAAAGCTCGGGGGCGCCGCATGAGCGGCTTCGCCCGCCGCGCCCTCGCCAAGCGCGTCCACGCCGTGCCGCCCTCGGGGATCCGGCGCTTCTTCGACATCGCGGCGCAGATGGACGACGTGATCAGCCTCGGCGTCGGCGAGCCGGACTTCGACACTCCCGGGCACATCGTCGATGCCGCGGTCGCCGCACTCCGGGCCGGCCGCACGCACTACACGAGCAACTCTGGCACGATCGAGCTGCGCCGCGAGATCGCGAAGAAGATCGAGGAGCGTTCGGGGGTCTCCTACGACCCGGCGACCGAGATCATCGTGACGATCGGCGGCTCCGAGGCGGTCGACCTCGCGATCCGCGGCACGATCGACCCCGGCGACAAGATGGTCCTCCCCGAGCCGTCCTACGTCGCCTACCTGCCCGCGGTCGTCTTCGCCGGGGGCGAGGCGGTGCCGGTGCCGACCTCGGCCGCGGACGGCTGGCGCCTCGATCCGGCTGCCGTCGACGCCGCCGCGGCGGGGGCGAAGGCGCTCTTCCTCGGCTACCCGTCGAACCCCACCGGGGCGACCCTCGACGAGGAGACCCGCAGCGAACTGGCGCGGATCGCCGTGGCGCGCGACCTGCTGGTGATCAGCGACGAGATCTACGATCGCCTCGTGTACGAGGGGCCGGCGCACCGGGCGATCTCCGCGTATCCGGGGATGCGCGAGCGGACGATCCTCGTCGGCGGCTTCTCCAAGTCGTACGCCATGACCGGCTGGCGTATCGGCTTCCTCTGCGCCCCGGCGGAGATCGTCGCCGGCCTGCTGAAGATCCACCAGTACGCGATCATGAGCGCCCCCACGATCGCCCAGGACGCGGCGCTCGAGGCGCTGCGCCACGGGGAGCCGGCCGTCGAGGAGATGCGCCGCGCCTATGCGCGGCGCCGGACGATCGTCCTCGAAGGGCTCGCCGCGCTGGGCCTGCCGACCGGCGCGCCGAAGGGGGCCTTCTACGCCTTCCCGGACATCCGCTCGACGGGCCTCGACGACGAGGAGTTCGCCGAGCGCCTCCTTCGCGAGGAGCGCGTCGCGGTGATCCCGGGCTCGGCGTTCGGGGCAAGCGGCCGCGGCCACGTGCGCATCTGCTACGCGACCTCCGACGAGAAGCTACGCGAGGCGCTCGTGCGCATCGGGCGCTTCGTCGAGCGGGCGCGCGCCGCGGGGGCGGGCGCATGACCTGGGAGGCGGTGATCGGCATCGAGGTGCACGTGCAGCTGCGCACGGCCACGAAGATGTTCTGCCCATGCGCGATCCCGGCCGAGGGCGACGAGCCGAACACCAAGACCTGTCCGACCTGCCTCGGCCTCCCCGGCGCCCTCCCCGTGCCGAACCGTGCCGCCGTCGAGAAGGTGCTCGCCGTCGGTGCGGCGATCGGCGCAAAGGCGCCCGCCACCACCCGCTGGGATCGCAAGAACTACTTCTACCCCGACCTGCCGAAGGGGTACCAGATCAGCCAGCTCGACCTGCCGCTGGCCGAGCACGGGAGCATCCGCGTGGAGACGGGCGCCGGGTCGACGAGCGTCCGGATCCGCCGCGCGCACCTCGAGGAGGACACCGCGCGGCTGCGCCACGAGCGCGGTGCCGACGGCACCCGCTCGAGCCTCATCGACTACAACCGCTCGGGCGTCGCGCTGCTGGAGATCGTGACCGAGCCCGATATCCGCGACGGCGAGACGGCCCGCCGCTACGCCGAGGAGCTGCGCCTGCTGCTGCGCACGATCGGCGCCGCCGACGCGGAGATGGAGAACGGGCAGATGCGCGTCGAGGCGAACGTCTCGATCCGCCCCTCGTCGGACGCGCCGTTCGGCACCCGTGTCGAGGTGAAGAACATGAACTCGTTCCGCTCGGTGGAGCGGGCGATCGCCCACGAGATCGCCCGCCAGGCCGCGGTGCTCGAGGCGGGGGGCAGCCTGGTGCAGGAGACGCGCGGCTGGGACGAGGCGAGCGAGACGACCTACACCATGCGCGCCAAGGAGGACTCGCACGACTACCGCTACTTCCCGGAGCCCGACCTCCCGCCGCTCGACATCGACCCCGCCTGGCTCGCCCGCATCGTCGCCGCGCTGCCGGAGCTCCCCGCGGCTCGCCGCGCCCGCTACGTCGCGGAGCTCGGCCTCACCCCCTATGACGCAACCGTGCTCGTCGGCGATCCGGCCGCCGCGGCGCTCTTCGAGGCGGCGCGGGAGTCTGAACCGCAGCTCGACGCGAAGCTGCTCGCCAACTGGGTGAGCGGCGAGTACCTGCGCGCCGCCAAGGAGCGGGAGTTCCACATTGATGCGGCGCAGTTCGCGGCACTGGTCGCGGCCGTCGCCGCCCGCGAGATCAGCGGGACGACGGGGAAGCAGCTCTTCGAGGAGCTCTGCGCCGGGCCGCTCGACGTGCGCGCGGCGATCGCCTCCCGCGGGCTCGCGCAGATCAGCGACGGCGCGGCGCTCGAGTCGCTGGCCGCCGAGGCCCTCGCCGCGAACCCCCAGGCGCTCGCCGACTGGCGGGCGGGGAAGCAGCAGGCGCTCGGGTTCCTCGTGGGACAGGCGATGAAGGCGAGCAAGGGCCGCGGCGACGCCGCGC
Source organism: Chloroflexota bacterium (assembly GCA_041180765.1). Taxonomy (GTDB): domain Bacteria; phylum Chloroflexota; class Limnocylindria; order Limnocylindrales; family Limnocylindraceae; genus Limnocylindrus. Next base: position 3,461 of record JBEGQU010000036.1, on the reverse strand, counting down.
AGCTCGGCGAGATCCTCCGCCGCCTGCTCGGCTAGCCGTGCTCTGGATCCCGCGCCTCGTCGCGGGCGCCGTCGCGATCGTCGGCGCGATCTACCTCGCGCGCGAGCTGCCGCCGCTCCTCGTGGCACGGCGCGCGCACCGTGCGCGAGTGGCGAACATCGCCCGGTACGGGTCCTGGCGCGGCGGCCCGGGGCGCGCGACGAGCCCCCTCGACGCCGTCGAGGGGGAGTACCTCGAGGGGCGGCTCCGCCGGCTCGCCCTCCTCGCCCTCGCCGTGTTCGTGGGGGCGCTGCTGGCGCTCGTTGCCGAGCCGTAGGCACGAGGGGGCCCAGCGAGGAGGTTCGCGAAGAGCCCTCGCTTTTTCGTTGGGGTTGTTGCTAGGCTTTGCCAATGAAGCAGCATCGAGACGTTCGCCGCTCGCAACAGGGCGGTCGCACCACCCGTCTCGTCGCCACCGTCGCACTCGTCGTCGCCCTCCTCTCGCTCGCCGCCACGGCCACGCGCCTGATCGCCGTCGACCCGAGCCCCTCCGGTACGCCCGGCAAGAGCGCCTACCAGGTCTGGCTCGCCCAGGGGCACAGCGGCACCACCGCAGACTTCCTCGCCTCGCTCGTCGGCGTCACCGGCAGCAACGGGCTCAGCGCGTACGAGCTCTGGCTCATCCAGGGGAACACGGGGAGCGAGGCCGACTTCCTCGCCTCGCTCGTGGGACCTGCGGGGGGGACGGGCGGCGACGGCAAGAGCGCCTACGAGCTCTGGCTCGCTGAGGGGAACACGGGCGACACCACGCAGTTCTTCGCCACCCTCGTCGGCGCGCCTGGGACGGTCGGCGCAGCGGGGTCGACGGGCGAGAGCGCCTACGACGTCTGGCTGTCCGCGGGGAACACCGGCACCAAGGACGACTTCCTGGAGTCGCTCATCGCGCACGAGGCGGCCGAGGGCCCGGCGGGGGACAGCGCCTACGAGACCTGGCTCGAGGCCGGGCACGTCGGCACGCCCGCCGACTTCCTCACCTCGCTCATCGGCCCGAGTGGCCCAGCCGGCGCAGTCGGCGCCAGCGCGTACGACCTCTGGGTCGCCGCGGGGGGCACGGGATCGAGCGCCGACTTCCTCGCCTCGCTCATCGGCGCGGCCGGTCCCTCGGGCCCCGCCGGCGTCAGCGCCTACGAGTTCTGGCTCGCCGACGGCAACACCGGGTCGGTCAGCGACTTCCTCACCTCGCTCATCGGCGCCACAGGGGCCGCGGGCGCCGCGGGGAGCCCCGGGCCGGCCGGATCACCCGGCGCGAGCGCGTTCGAGGTCTGGCTCGCGGCGGGGAACACCGGCTCGCCGACCGACTTCCTCGCCTCGCTCATCGGCGCGCCCGGGTCGAACGGCGCGGACGGCGCAGACGGGGCGGATGGGAAGAGCGCCTACCAGACGTGGCTCGATGCGGGCAACACGGGCGACACCGCCGCCTTCCTCGCCTCGCTCATCGGCGCCACCGGCCCGGCTGGCACGCCCGGTGCGCCCGGCACGCCCGGACTCAGCTCCTACCAGCTCTGGCTCGGGCAGGGGAACACCGGGAGCGTGGCCGACTTCCTCGCCTCGCTCATCGGTGCGACGGGCCCGAAAGGCGACCCGGGCGCGACCGGTGCCCCCGGGCCAACCGGTGCCCCCGGGCCCGCAGGCGGCCTCGCCTACTACGGCTCCTTCTACGACATGACGACGCAGACGAACGCGAACCAGGTGAACGTCATGCGCTTCGGCATCACCGACATCCACGAGGAGATCGACATCCTCTCCGGTTCCCGCGTACGCTTCCTCCACGCAGGGGTCTACAACGTGCAGTTCTCCGCCCAGGTCGACAAGACCGACTCGGGGAGCGACCAGATCGAGATCTGGCTGGCGAAGAACGGTGCCGACATCCCGGACACGAACACGCACCTGATGGTGCCCGGCAACAACGCGAAGGTCGTGGCCGCCTGGAACTTCTTCGTCACCGTCGCCGCCGGCGACTACATCGAGCTGCGCTGGTACTCCAAGGACCTCAACATGCGCCTGGTCGCCGCCGCCCCGGTCGCGAACCCCGACCGACCGGGGATCCCCTCGATCATCCTCACCGTCAACCAGGTCCGCTGACGCCGAGCCGCCGCACCTCGATCGCCGTGCAGCGGTCCTGCACGAAGGGCATCCCGGCGGCCGCGGCGACCTGCGCCGCCTCCGGGCTCACGATCCCGAGCTGAAGCCAGAGGGCGCCCGCACCGACGGCGGCCGCCTCGCGGGCGACGGCGGGGCAGTCATCCGCGCGGCGGAAGACGTCGACGAGGTCGATGCGCTCGCCCGCGGGGAGGGAGGCCGCCGCGGCGGCGAGGTCGGGGAAGCAGGCCAGCCCGGCGACGCCGTCGCGGAGGGCCGCGTCCGCGGGGTTCACCGGCAGGATGCGCCAGCCGGCATCGCGGAGGGCGAGCAGCACCCCGTGCGAGGGGCGATCCGGCTTCGGCGAGGCGCCGACGACGGCGATCGTGCGGCTCCCCGCGAGGAGCGCGCGTAGCTCGTCGTCGCGCAGGTCGGCGGTAACACCGCGCCCCTCGGCGGCGTCGATCGCCGCCCGGATCCTCGCCCGCTCGCGCTCGTCCATGGGGCAATGGTACGTCGCGGCTAGACTGCCCCCCGTGAGCGCCGCATCCGACTTCACCCACCTCCACGTCCACAGCGAGTACAGCCTGCTCGACGGCCTCGGCCAGGTCGATCCGCTGCTCGACGAGGTCCAGGCGCTCGGCATGGACTCGATCGCGATCACCGACCACGGGGCCCTCTACGGCAGCGTCGAGTTCGTCCAGGCGGCCGAGCGGCGGGGGATCAAGCCGATCATCGGCGTGGAGACCTACGTCGCCCGGCGCGGCATGGGCGACAAGGAGGGGAAGGCCGACCAGCAGCCCTTCCACCTGGTGCTCCTCGCGACGAACGCCGTCGGCTACCGCAACCTCTGCCGGCTGGTGACCGACGCCCACCTCGAGGGGATGTACTACAAGCCGCGCATCGACCACGAGCGCCTCGCGCGCCACGCGGAGGGACTGGTCGGGCTCTCCGCCTGCCTCAACGGCGAGATCGCCCGATCACTCGAGGTCGACGACTGGGAGGCGGCGCGGAGCCTCGCTGGGCGCTACGGCGAGATCTTCGGCCCGGATCGCTTCTACCTGGAGGTGCAGGACCACGGCCTGCCAGAGCAGCGTCGACTGAACGAGCAGCTCTTCCGCCTCGCCCCCGAGGTGGGCCTGCCGACGGTGCTGACGAACGACCTGCACTACGTGCGCCGCGACCAGCAGGAGGCACACGACGTGCTCCTCTGCATCGGCACCCAGTCGAATCTCGACACGCCGGGGCGCATGCGCTTCGGGAGCGGGGAGTTCTACGTCAAGTCGCGCGAGGAGATGGCGCGCCTCTTCCCCGACCGGCCGGAGCTGCTGCGCAATACCCGG